>JBDRCY010000009.1:0-19195 GCA_043821265.1 Chloroflexota bacterium | reverse complement strand
ATCCCCGTCAAGATGAACATGACTCAGCACCTTGATTTTATGCAGCACGTGGTCGAACACCAGCATGGTATCCACCAGCATGAAGAGCGACTCCGGCACGTCCAGCGGGTCGGGTTCGGGGGAGAGCAGTTCTTCAAAGCGGGTGATGGCCTCGTAGGCGAGATAGCCCACCGCCCCGCCGCAGAACCGGGGCAGCTCTCCCACCGGCACTAGCTGGTATTTGGCCAGTTCCTCGCCGATGAGCGGCAATGGGTCGGTCCCATCCTCTTTCCGGGTGGTCAGTACACGGTAGGGCTCGGTGCCGATGAAGCTGTAGCGGGCCAGCCGCTGGCCGCCCTCGACGCTTTCCAGCAGGAAGGAGTGACCGCCGTGATTAATCTTCAGGAAGGCCGAGACCGGCGTCTCCAGGTCGGCCACAATCTCCCGGTAGATGGGCACTATGTTGCCCCGGTCTTTATACTTTTTTATCTCTTCCAGCGTTGGATAATACATCGGCTCAAACCCTTCCCTGATTTATAACAAAAAACCCCTCGCCTGTAGGGACGAGAGGTTTACTTTCGCGGTGCCACCCTAATTGATTGCTACCAGCAGCATCATCTCTTTTCAGATACGGCCTTGAAGTTTAAGGCGATATCCTGAGCTCTGCTAACGGTGCTCTCTCCGTCAAAGCCTACTGGGGGTACCCCTTTCGGTTTGAAGCTCCCGAGTCCATTCAACCTCTGCGCTGGTACCGGCTCACACCTTACCCGGCTCTCTGAACCCCGCTGGAGACCTACTAGTCTCGCTCGCCGCCTTTGCTCTATTCGATTAGCTATCAATATAGCAATATTATGCCCTTCTTGTCAAACTGCCTTAGTACCGGGCAGGCGTGTGTGCTACAATCTGGGGTAGGGCTTTATCCGGTAAGGGTCCAGTTGCGGTTGGAGAATATGGATAGAGTCGAGACGAGAGAAAGAGAGGGATAGTGATGCTAATGCCGGGGTTTTCGATAAGAAAGATGGTCGGTTTAATACTGATAGCCGTGTTGCTAATCTCAATTATTACATTAGCGGGCTGCGGTCGGAAGGGGGTAGATTCTGCCCGGTATGCTGATAATCCTGTGGCGCAGAGAGAAACGCTGGCTCAGGTATCCACCATAGATGCTCTTCTCGATGGGGCCTATGACGGCGTGATGACTATCGGCACACTGAAAGGATACGGGGATTTCGGGATAGGGACCTTTACCGGCCTTGATGGTGAAATGCTGGCCTTTAACGGCGACTACTATCAGGTGAGAGCGGATGGTATTGCCTATGCGGTGTCTGATGCTGTGGGCACACCTTTTGCCGCTGTGACCTTTTTTGATGTTGACCGGGAGGAGCCATTACCTCAAGGCGTGGATTATGAACACCTGGAGGAGTTCCTGGATGGTTTACTGCCTACGGATAACATCTTTTATGCCATCAGGATTGACGGCACTTTCAGTTATATGAAGACGAGGAGTGTGCCCGGCCAGCAAAAGCCGTATCCGCCTTTGGCGGAGGTTACCAAGAATCAACCTACTTTTGAATTTAACGATGTAGCCGGGACGATGGTGGGCTTTCGTTGCCCGGCCTATGTTGGCGGGGTTAACGTGCCGGGTTATCATCTCCACTTCTTAACCACGGGCGGGAATGCCGGCGGGCATGTGCTCGAATTCGAGATAAGTGAGGCTGTGGCCTCTATAGACGACACTTCGGAATTTTTGATGATACTGCCCGGTGCGGACAGCGATTTCTATAAGGCGGACCTTACCCGGGATAAGCAGGAAGAGCTGGAGAAGGTAGAGAAGTAACTGGGGCGATGGGGGTAGCCGACCGGCTATCCCCTTTTTTATCGGTCGCCCCGGTATTTTTCTGCCTGGACGAGGTTGGAGGCCTTGGCCGTGGTGGTGCAGCTGCTGCGGTCGCCGCCGAGCAGTGTCGAGGGTGATGCCCCGAAGTCCACCCCCGAGGCGTCCGGCAGGTAGCGTCCCCCGTGGTGTATTACCACTACGCCGGGCATTATCCTGGAGGTAACATAGGCCGGCATGACCACCGTCCCCCGGTCATTATAGACCCTGGCCAGGTCGCCGTCCTTTAGGCCCCTGGCGGCGGCGTCATCGGCGTTAATCCAGAATCGGTGCTGATAGACGTGGTCCTTGAGCCAGGGGTGGTCCCAGAAGAGGTAGTGCACCCGGTACCGGGGGTGGGGCGATAGTAAGAGGAGGGGGTAGCTCTCTACCAGCGGGTCGTCCATGCCCCTGACCGCTGGCCGGTATACGGGCATCGGGGCCAGGTCGCCCCAGTCGCCCGGCAGGTCTTCGTAGATACGGCCGAAGGGGTCGAGATGTTCGCCCCTGCCCCTGTTGTTTTCCTCGGCAATATAGTGGGAGTAGAGTTCTATACGGCCCGAATCGGTCTTGAACGGTTCGCCCTGCTTTATCTGCTTATCCCAGCCGGTAAAGGGTTCATTTTCCAGCTCATCGCAGTTAATAAACTCCCCCCGGGTGAACTCTTCCCAGGAGGGAACGGCGATGCCCTGTTTCTGGTAGTGAGCGACCAGACTCCGGTAGCCGTCCTTTAAGTATCTTTCCCAGTCCTCGTCCCAGTTTTCGTCGCTGGAATAGTAGCTGAAGAATTTATTTGGGTCTATGCCCAGTTTTTCCGCCAGCTTGGTGTAGACCCAGACCCAGGGTCTCACCTCTCCGGGAGGGGCTACCGCTCCGGGACAGTAATTTACACTATCGAAGCCGCCGTAGCTGCTGCGGGTGATATTTTTCTCCTCCCACATCCGGTCCTGGGCGGGGAGTATGATATCGGCATATTTGACGGTGGGGGTCAAACGGCTATGCATGGAGACGATGAATTCCGCCTTCTCCAGCGCCTTTATCTGGTCATTGGGCGTATCGGTTATGGTCACCAGTGAATCGGAGGCGTGCGGCTTGCTGGCACCGTACTGGAAGATCATCTTGGGGTTAAACTCCTTGACCAGGGAGGGGTCGGCCCGCCAGCCCACCATCCTCATGTAGTCCTCTTCGCTAAGCTCCCCGCTTCTCACCCCGTCCAGCAGGAGGAAGGCCTGCGCCCAGTAATGGGTCCTAAACATCCTGGGGATGCTATACTGACCTGGTGGCCCCCAGGGCAGTTGAAAGGGGATTTCTCTCCTGGGGCCCAGCTGTAGGGACGGGCCGCCCCCGGGGCTACCCCAGTAACCAAGGAGCGCCTGCAGGGCGGCGAAGGCCTGTACCGTCTGTTCCCCGTGACTCTTACGGCTGACGCTCCAGTGGCTCCAGAGCCAGGCGGGCCTCGTTCTGGCTACCAGGCTGGTTAGCTCCCGGATAGTCCGGGCCGGCACGGCGCAAATTGCCTCGGCCCACTCCGGGGTCTTGGGGACGGCGTCGTCCCCCAGTACGTAGTCCTTGAATTTAGCAAACCCTACCGGTTCGACATATCTGGCGATGAAGTCTCTGTCATATAAGTCCCCGGTGATCAGCAGGTAGGCCATAGCCAGGAACATGGCGTGGTCGGTCCCCGGCTTGATGGGCAGCCACTGGTCGGCCAGGACCTCGGCGGCGGTGGTATACCTGGGGTCGATGATGATAACCGGTATGCCCTTCTCCCGGCATAGTTTCACGAACCAGGCGAATTGATATGCCGGGCCGCAGGAGCCCATGGTGGGGTCGAAGCCCCAGAGGACGATTAATCTGGTGTTGGCCAGCATGTCCGGCGCCGAGCCTGACGAGTACTGGGCCAGCTTCCAGCCGGGTGCCCCCGCGATGAGGTGCGACATTAGAAATATGGAATCGTAGGAAGACCAGCCCCAGCTCTCCACCCCGGCCCCCCACAGTTCGAAGATACGTGCCAGGCCCGTGCTGCCCGGTGAGTAATGAAACGGTGCGGTAATAGAGTACGGCCCATACCGATTTCTAAAATCCTTCATTTTGCCGGCGATGGTGTCCAGTGCCTCTTCCCAGGATATCCGTAGATATTTGCCCTCTCCCCTCCTGGTACCGGGAGCCCTTTTTAGTGGGTAGAGGATGCGGTCGGCGCTGTAGAGATAGCGGTGAAAGGCCAGACCCTTGGGGCAGGGCCTTCTTTGCAGGCGGGTCTTTATCAGGTCGGCCGGGGATAATACCTCGTCCTCTCGGCCGACGCCGGTGTTATAGCGGTCATCCGGCTCAACCCGGGTAACCACCCCATCTTTTAAGTGGGCCTTCAGGACGCACTGGCTGTTGTTACCGCAGTTGCAGATGCAGGTGGTATAGAAGGTGGTCTCTCCCACTGGCCGGGCGGTGGCCTTTGGCGACATCCTCTTTCTCCTTAAGCCCTCTATAGCCTAACTGGAGCGGGCGGGTTCACTCCCCGGTGGCTGGTGTAATGAACACTTTAATTTGCGGGGCTCTCTCTGTCAAGTAGAGGGTGTTTACGCCCGGGCGGCCCTGATTTGTTGCCAGGCCCTTTGGGCTATCTCGAACCCCCGGTCGCTTGAGGGGCTGCGGCTGTAGCGGGCCTCGAGGTAGGCCCCGGTTATGAGCTTAAGACCCCTATCTTCCTGCGGGAACTTCTGGCAGAGGACCCTCAGGTACTCGGACGGGGTCTGTGACGGGGCCCGGGGGAGGCCCTGACTGGCCGCCCAGTCAAGGAGGCTGCGGTAGAGCGCCCTCACCGATACTAGTGGCTCATCCCTGAATGCTGGCCGATGGGGTTTGAGTCTGACCCCTCGGAACAGGGACAGCCAGAGATACCACAGCCTCTTGCCCATTCCCTGAAAGAGGGCGGCCAGTTCATGAAACAGGTTGGCCGAAATGAGCGCGGTCTCAACATCGGTCATCTCGGTGGAGCGGGCCTGGCGCCTGGCCCTCATCCGTTTAACGGTGAGGTAGATGAGGAATAGCCCGGCGATAGCCACGGCGAAGATAATCAGCCAGATGAATACCGTGTCGGTCTGGCCGGTTCCTGCTGGTGGCTGTGTTGGCGGCGTAGTCATGGGTATGGGCGGTTCCTCTTGCGGGTTCCATGAGCAGGACAGGTTGAGGTCTACCGGTTCGCTGCGGGCGGAGGCCGGAGCGGGCCCGGTGGGACTGAAGATGGCCCGCCATGTCGCTAGCAGCCAATTAACTATGATGCGGGCGATGTCGGGAGAGAGGGAGAGAAAGATGGCGATGGCGGGCACCAGCACTGCCGCACCGCCCAGTATGACCTGCCAGGGTGAGAGGTGGCGTAGTATCCCCCGGCTGCCGGCGATGGAGCCTTCCCAGCGGGCGAGAACGAGGGCAAAAGCCGCCAGCGTGAAAAAGAGGACTGCCGGCAGGTATGTTCCTCCCCGGGCCAGTGCCAGTACCAGCAGCACCGGCACGCCTATCAGGAAACGTAGGCAGATGCGCCGGTAGCCGGTCTCACCGATAAGGGTGCTGCCCAGCCACCAGGCGAGGCCAAAAAAGCCGACCTGCAGGCCGATTAAGGCGGCAAATGATAGGACGCTGAGATGGTTACTAGCCGGACGGCCCCAGATAGCTAGCGCGACGAGCGTAAAGAGTATGACTATCCCGAAGACGGCGGTAAGCAGCCGGGTTCGCTTGGCTATATTCAGCTTTAAGAAGAATGACAAGGGGTAGAGCGCCAGGATGAGGACAAAGGCGATATAGCTTAAGTAGAGGTGCTCCCTGACTAGTGCCAGCCCGAGATAGAGGCAGCACATCTCCATGCTCATGGTGATGACATACATGGCCAGGGGTAGTGGCCGGCTCTGGGGCGTGCTCATGGCCCGGCCTCCCCATAGCTCTGGGAAATATCGCTGAGGGACTGGACTGATGTCTGGGGAATGCCGCCGAGATTTTGAGCTGTCCCCGGCTCGCCAACACTCACCAGGAGCAGGGAGTGTTCCCCCCCTTTAAGCTTATGCGCCAGTCCGGCCAGTAGGGGTGAGGGGGCATTGGTAACGATGACCAGCGTGGCTCCCCAGGGCAGGCTGCTCCGGTATTCGTCCAGCTGTGCGCTTAAGGGCCGTCGTGAATTGGCCTCTATCCGGGCCAGCGCTTCGAGGATTAGCCGGAGCTGGTCGCGTCCGCTCCGGGTGGGAATATTTATTTCCGGCACCGAGTTGGCCATTAACCCCACCGGGGACTTCTCGCCGAGGGCCTGGTAGGCCAGCGAGGCTACCGTGGTCACTGCCAGCTCGAAGGTCTCTTCATTAGCTGCCGGGTGCTCACCGACGAAGCTGGCGACATCCAGAATAAGGCTGAGGTTGAGGCTGCTGGTTGATTCATACTGCCTCGCCTGGAGCTGGCCATGACGGGCGCTGGCCTTCCAGTGAATGCGCTTTAGCGGGTCGCCGGGCTGATAGTCGCGCGCCCCCATGGTGCGGCTGGCATCTTCATAGATGCTTTTAGGTGCCCCCTTTTCGCCGACCAGCTGCCTTAGGGGCAAGCTCAGTTTGTCTAGCGGGACAATCTTGGGGTACACCAGGAGCGGCTCAAAGCGGGCCAGGAGCTTCTCTCGGGGGAAAAGCCCGAAGATGTCTCCGGAGCGCAGCCGCACCGGCCCCAGCCGGTATTCCCCGCGGGCCCGGCATTTCAGGCTGTGCTTCCATCTGATGTGCTGCTGCCCGGAGATCGCGGTCGTCCAGCGCCGGCGCTCCCTGGCGTAGGGGCTGGGGGTCTTCACCCGGCCGGTTACCAGCCGGCAGGGGAGCTCGGTCTCTATGTCCAGCCAGGTAAGGAAGAGCCATTTGCCGTTGGCCACCTCGAAGGTGAGGTCTATCTCCTCTCCGGGGAATACCTGGTTGTGGCTGAGGGTTAGGTTATAGGATACCGCTTGTAGCGACCGCCAGCTCCAGAGGCGGCCTACCAGGCCCATAACCAGGAGGAAGATGGTGATAACCAGCAGGGGGACGATGTGCTCTAGGGCGGCAAATAGCAGCAGCCCGCTGACCACGACCAGAGCCAGCCAGTGGAATAGTACCGGGTAGCCCAACCCGATAGTGGTCCCTTGAGTGGTGGCCCTGTCCTTACTTCTCGACAGGGACGGGTGTAGTGGCCAGGATGTCCTCAATCAGGCTCTCCTTGTTTCTGTTGTGGAGGTAAGCCTCGGTGTTCAGCATCAGGCGGTGGCCGAGAACGGGTGAGGCCAGCCGCTTTACATCGTCGGGAATAACATAGTCCCGTCCCTGAATCAGGGCCAGGGCCTGGCAGGCCCGGTAGAGGGCCAGGCTCGCCCGGGGGCTGGCCCCCAGTTCTATCGTGGGGCTGGAGCGGGTCTTAGCGACGATATCCAGCATGTAGTGGCGTACCGACGGTTCGACGTAGACTTCCTGGGCGAGTCGCTTCAGTTTCATTATCTCCTCTGCCGAGGTCACGGCGGGCAGGCTGTCAAGCGGGTTCTCCCGCTCAAAACGGAGGAGCATGACGTCCTCCTCTTCCAGGCTGGGATAGCCAATCTCCACCTTGATCAGGAAACGGTCAATCTGGGCCTCGGGCAGGGGAAAGGTGCCGTGCATCTCCACCGGGTTCTGCGTGGCGATGACCAGGAAGGGACGGGGGAGGGGCATGGTTACCCCGTCTATGGTGATCTGTTGCTCTTCCATGCATTCCAGCAGGCTCGACTGGGTGCGCGGCGTGGCCCGGTTTATCTCGTCGACCAGGACGATATTGGCCATCACCGGGCCGGGGCGGAACTCGAACTCGGACTGCTTGTTGAAGAAGTGGATGCCGGTTATATCGGAGGGCAAGAGGTCCGGGGTACACTGGATACGCCGGAAACTGCAGCCCAGGGAACGGGCCAGTGTTTTGGCCAGAGTGGTCTTACCTATGCCGGGTACGTCCTCGATGAGTATGTGCCCTTCGCAGAGTACCGCCACTACGGCCATTTCCAGCGCCCTGGGCTTGCCGACGATGACCTTTTGTATATTGTCTATCACGCGGCCGATGGTTTCTAAAGTCACTTGGTCTAACCTCCGCAGCTAAGGATTTCCCTGACGGGTGCGATGCTATTATAATATAATTCTACGGTATATAATACAACTACTATTTAGCGGGTGGGAGTTAGCGAGATGGACTGGTTGTGGCGTAGCAGGGAGACTCCGCGGGATATAGCTCCGTGGGCTTTTACCTATATGGTTGTCACCCTGGGGGTTGACTCGGACTATCTGAATCAGCTGAAGTGCGTGGAGCGGGTGGGCTTTGAAGGAGGGGTTCTGGTAAACCTTATCCGTGTCTTTGACCCCCGGGCATTACCGCCGGGGGTTAGGATTGAGGACTTCGCCTCGCTAGACGGGTACCCCGAGCTGATTCTCTACGAAGGGTATCGGGAAAAAGAGGGTGATAGAATACATATTACCTCTTGGACTGCCGATTCCCCCTCGCCTGACGATGCGCCTGTTGAGAGTTAAAGTTTGCCCACTCAGCCGGTGATGGTGGCTATTATCTCGCCTGAGGTCCTCACCCGTCCCACTATGGGGAAGGATTTACTTAGGTAAACCTCTCCCTCCTCGGCATCCAGGGCCTGGCAGCAGTCACTGAGGACGATAACGTGAAAGTCCCGCGACCGGGCACCCTGTATGGTCTGGGCGACACAACCGGTAGTGGTTACGCCGGTAACTATGATGGTATCTATTCCCCAGCTTCTGAGTATTAGCTCGAGGTTGGTGCCGTGGAAGGCGTTGCCCCGGTACTTGTGTATGGTGTGGTCTCCCGGGGCCGGTTTGAGTTCGTCAACGAAATCGGCGCCGTGGCTCCCCTCTAGGAGGTGTTGCCCTCTGGAGGCAGCCTTAATCCAGGGCGGTACAACATCGGTGATGGTGGGGACCCGGTCGGTGGAATCTGGCTTATGGACATGGGCGGTAAAGATAACCCGTATTCCTGCCTGGCGAGCGGCGGCTATCACCCTGGCAATATTATCGATGACACCACTTTTGTGGACCCTCCGGCTTATATCACGGTGTGGCCCGCTCTTGTCCTTGATGAGGGCGTTCTGCATGTCGATAACGAGGAGGACGGTCTTCCCGGTATCTATTTCGGTCTGGCGCATTTTATTCTCCTTCATGGGGCCGGTCATTCGTCCCATACCGGCGGGTAAACCAGGCAAATAGGCTTATGCCGATAAGTCCCATGATAGAACCGAAGTAGAACGTGGAGCCAATATTACCTGCCACGTCTGCTATCCATCCGCCCAGGGTTGGCCCCAGGGCGAAGCCGATGCTCATGGCCATCGTTACTGTGGCCATAGTTGAGCCCATGCCGAATTTCCGGCCTTCCTGGGTGCCCAGGGCGAGGGCGGATGGCATGCAGACGGCACCACCGAGGCCGGCCACGATACACAGGGCCAGCAGTTGCCAGAAGTTGTGCATCAGGGGAATGAAGACCATATAGATAACGGGGGTTATCAGGCTGCCGATGATTACCAGGCGTCTCTTGTTGAATCTGTCGGCGAGCCGGCCGAACCGAATTTGCGATAGCGACATTACCAGTGCGTTAGTCCCCAGTAGCAGGCCGATTTGAGTCTTGCTTAGGCCGAGGTAGGTGCCCGCGAAGAGGGGGAGGAAGGAGTTAAAGGCCCCCCTGGCCAGGGCATAGGTCATCCGGAAGCTGATGAGCCCTCTTACTATGTTGCTGGAAATTATTTCTCCAAAGGACCTGATTGCGCGGTCTTTTGTCTTGCGGCGCTGCGCCTCCGGGAGTAATGATATCACCAGCAACAGGGACAGCAGGTTAAGGGCGGCCATGGTGTAAAAGGCGGTGGTGGTATTGAACTGGTCGGTCAGTATCCCGCCCAGCAGGGGGCCGGCGCCAAAGCCGGTGAAATAGGCGGCACTGAAATAGCCCATCAGCTTTCCCTCTTCACCCTTGGCGGCGGAATCGCCGACATAGGCCTGCGATATGGGTAGGACGGCAGCGCTGGCCATGCCGTGGAGCAGGCGGACCCCGAGCAGTGCGTAGATGCTGCTGGCCCAGGGATAACCCAGCGCGCTGACGGTGACGACAACCAGGCCGCCGGTAATGAAGGCTTTTCGCCCCTTGTGGTCGGAGATCCTGCCCCATACCGGCATCATGAGTGCCCGGGCGAAGGAGAAACCGGAGAAGATTAGGCCCACCCAGAGATTGGTAACATCGAAGCTCTTAACGTAGTCGGGCAGAATTGGTGCGATTATACCGACGCCCAGCATGGAGGAGAAGACGGCTAAGGATATGACAGCAAGAGTTCTTTTCGGCATGAGAATATTGGCAGATTATAGCGCATTTATAGGGGGCTTGACAATCCTGTTCCATTATTTTGCTGATGGGTGTGGCAGCTTGCGTAGTGGAGAATACTCTCTGGTGGAGTTGGGGTTACAATGTGTAGAACCTTTAAGATGGTGTCTACGGTTAAGTGATAAATCCTGTTTTATTCATGTATAATGGCGACGTAATGGATAAGCAAAATGAGCGCTATCAAAAATCAACGGTGCTTTATGATGCAGGTGGCTGGTTTATAATAGGCGCATTTTTCGGAGTGGCTTTAGTCGGTGTAGTGCTTGACTATTTTTGGAACTACCTAATATTTTATGCGACCTTACGCTGGAAGCGCGTCAGTATTACTACCAAGAAAAAACACGTTTATTGTGTCGTCGTAACTGCTCTCGGTCTGTTGATTGACTGGTTATACTACGAATTGACCTGGGGTTTTCTTGTTCTCGGCAGCCTGAGAGTGCCTCCGGCATTTCCGCGTGCTGGTGTCCAACCATGTTTGGAATTCATCACCATCCTGATACCGATGGTCATATTGGGAGCCGTAAATTTTTGTGTCTCGCGCCTTTACCTGCGAGTAAATTCAAAACAGGCCGCGGCGTTAGGTGTAATGATGGGAATCTTTACAGCCCCGTGGCTTATAGTAGTTTTTGTATTGTATCTTAATTAGTGATTGACAGTAAGCCGTGAAAATAGAGTTGGGGTTGTAGAGTATTATCGAAAAATCCTTGGCCAACTGCCTCCTGGAGTTGCTAAAAAAGTGGCTTACGATAATATCTCATCTCTATTGAAATCTCCAAGATAGAACTTACCGTGGCTTAACCGCCTGAATGATGCCCGTATGCAGGACTAGAAATGGGGGAAGCCATTCTAGTGTCTGCGTTAGACGCTACTACCGAAGCGATGGTTCAGCGCTCGGTATTCATCCCACATCTCTGGGGGAAGCCTGTCGCCGAATAGGGTAAAAAATTCCTTGATTGCTCTCAGTTCTTCTGCCCAATCGGCTGCGGAAATGGCAAACAGCTTTTCCATTACCCCGTCGGGCAGATTAAGCCCTTCCATATCAAATGCATCCCGGGCTGGTACATAGCCAATAGGCGTCTCTCTGGCATCAGCTTCTCCGTGGCAGCGCCTTAGTATCCAGTCTAAAACCCGAAGATTCTCACCAAACCCGGGCCAGAGATATTTACCGTCCTTATCAGTACGAAACCAGTTAACATGAAAGATTTTGGGCGGGTTGGTCAACTTCCTGCCTGTCTCAAGCCAGTGGTTAAAGTAATCAGCCATGTTATAGCCGCAGAAGGGCAACATAGCCATGGGGTCGCGCCGCAGCTCGCCGAGTTTGCCATACTGGGCAGCAGTGCGCTCTGAGGCCATGGTAGCGCCAACAAACACGCCGTGCTGCCAGTTATAGGACTCGTAGACCAGGGGCGCCAGACGCGCTCGACGGCCACCAACGATAAATGCTGAAATCGGCACCCCTTCAGGGTCGTCCCAGTTAGGGGCGATGCGAGGACACTGGGCTGCCGGGGCAGTAAAACGACTGTTCGGATGGGCTCCGGGTATGATTTTGCCTTCCCCGTCAACGATGCCTGGGTGCCAGCGATTTCCCTTCCAGTCCCAACCCTCCAATGGTGGCGGCCCATCACCCCTTTCCCACCAGACCGTCATATCTGGTTTGAGTAGAACATTGGTATAGATAGTATTTCTCTGGATGGTAGCCATGGCATTCGGGTTTGTCTTGTAGTTGGTCCCGGGAGCTACGCCAAAGAAACCAATCTCGGGATTGATTGCCCACAATCGCCCGTCTTCCTTAATCCGCATCCAGGCAATGTCATCACCAACGGTCACCACCTTAAATCCTTTAGCCTTCAGTACATCGGGGGGAATAAGCATGGCCAGATTAGTCTTACCGCAGGCGCTGGGAAAGGCTCCGGCGATGTACATCATCTCACCCTGCGGGTTCTGGATACCAACGATGAGCATATGCTCGGCTAGCCAGCCTTCTCGTCGACCCATGTGACTAGCGATGCGAAGGGAAAGGCATTTCTTACCCAGAAGGACATTGCCTCCGTATCCGCTGCCCACGCTCCATATAGTGTTGTCCTCTGGAAATTGAAGGATGAGACGCCTTTTAATATCCAGTGTCGCCTTACCATGCAGGCATTTGGTAAACTCGCCATCGGTGCCGAGTGCGTCAAGCACCGGCCTACCCATGCGGGTCATGATACGCATGTTCAGTACAACATAGATACTATCGGTAAGTTCAACACCAAACTTGCTAAAGGGCGAGCCGATAGGTCCCATGGAAAATGGGACAACGTACATGGTACGTCCTCTCATGGAACCCCTGAAAATAGCTCTTGCCCTTTCGTAGCCCTCCTCGGGACTCATCCAGTTGTTGGTTGGGCCGGCATCTTCCTTGTGGCTGGTGCAAATAAAGGTGAGATTTTCGGTTCGGGCAACATCGTTTATGGCGGTACGATGGTAGACACACCCCGGGAGCTTTTCCTGATTAAGCTGGATGAGTTCACCAGTAGCCAGAGCCTCCCTCTCCAGACGTTCCCGCTGCGCCTCCGAATCATCACACCAGACGATATCATCGGGCTGGCACAACTCGGCACATTCTTCAACCCACTTATTAAGTATAATATGATTGGTCACTTTGCTCCCCTTATCTTGGTTACCCTTGCCGGGTTTACCCCTCGCCCCTAATCATAATAAAATATAACCCAATCAGCAACCCAGATTACAAAGACGAGTAATACTTGCTTATATTTTTACCTCAAATAACGCATATATTGCCTATCTAGCGATTATTTGCCAACAGGCTGCTTAATATTAGGTATCACAAGATGATATTTGTAGATACAAGCTAGTGATTGCCCCAGACCAAACAGACCATCATGTTGTTGGCCGGTACCAAATGATGCGAATGCTTTCAATCCTCGGAACCGAGGGCCGTGGGTTCGAATCCCTCTAGGCGCGTATCTAGATCATTCACTTTTACCGATATTTTGCCGACATTCCCCACCGCGGCCTATGGTGGGGATTTGTCCTTCTCCGTCTTTTCCGGTGCTTCCATGTCTATTAATCGGGTGGGGTTGGCTATATTATTGGGGTCGAGGGCCTTCTTTAACCTGGCTAATAGGAGATGAGCGTTGCCGAAGAACGGGCCGGTAATATTTACCGGGAGAGCAGAGGCGAGGAAATCGAATATCCCCTCTCCGGCGCATCTGTTTAATCCATCCTGGCGCATGTATGCCAGAGCCTTTGACTCATCCTCATTAGTCTTCTCACGAAGGAAATTTGTCCCCGCCTGCACGAAATGCCCCAAGTCATAGGGACGCACACCAGCGGCATGACCACAATCCAGGAATGGCGGAGTGTATTTATAGATGCCCTCGAGCATGCTTTGCACACTTCTCTCGGCATTATCAAACGAGTCGATTGTTATACCGCCCGAGCCATAGGCACCACCCACCCGCATCATCCGGCAGGCAAAGGCATCCCTGATTTCGGTACCGTTGATAATATAGGGAATATACTTTTGATATACATCGTCCGGTAACAACCTGCCGCCGGTCTCCTCTATGATTTGCTTGAGCACCTTCTCCTCGTACGCCACCTGTTTTGCTGAGCTAAACCCCCAGAGGGACACCAGGACACAATTTCGATAATTTCGCTGCCAGTATTTATCCGTCCAGGTACTCCAGAACTGCTCGCGCGATTTTGACCCCCTCCAGGCATATATGGTGTGCGGTCGGACATGCACCACCGCCCCAATCTCAGCCTTGCATATCTGGCGCATGGCCCCAACTGCTTCTCCCAGGGTGGGATAGGTAAAGAGGTACCACCTAAATCTATCCGGTGGTAACTCGCTTCTCTTTCCCGGCGCTACTCCCTCGCAGGGTAAGACTTTGGGGCCGGGCCACGGAAAGAGTTTGACCGCTATTTTAGTTACCACACCCAAAGCGCCCTTATGCCCATGCATCCCCCGCAATATACCACGGGCATCCGGCCCGGGACCATCACCCCAGAAATAACCACCACCCGGGAAGGCCAGTGACCCGGTCTTGAAGACCTCTCCGCCCGGTAAAACCCACTCGACGCCTAGTATATTGCGCGAAGCATAACCCGTCCGGTATACGGTGCTCTGCCCACCCTCGTTAATATGGTTTGCCAGACACGAGGCATGACCCACGTTGGGAATAACATTAAACAAACCCACCTTCATTGCCTCGGCCTGGACCTGAGCATGGCTCACATAGGGTTCGACAACGGCATACATATTCTTTTCGTCTATCTCCAGCCGGTTCATTCTCTTCAGGTGAATTATGCACCAGTAGGGCTTAACTGCCCCAAAAGTGCTTATCTTGAGTCCCGTGCAAATCACGGAGAACGGGAAGCGGTAGCGGTTGGCTAGCCGGAGTACCTGCTGTACATCCCCGGTGCTTCCCGGCAAGATAACGAACTCTGCCCTCATTTTCGCCCTATCAGGTGACGATTGCGCCTCCCGGCTGTAAGCCTCCATCACCGCTGGATCATCAGAAACATAACCCTGGCCCAGGATATTAACCAGTCCCCTATATATTTGTTCGTGTTTTCTATCGCCTAACGGCATACTGGATTAACCCCTTTTTCATATTGCCTGGGCGGCAAGCTCTGTAACATCATAGACCGGCATAGTTTCACCGTTTTTGTTAATGGCATCAAGCAGGTTTCTCTCGCACCAGGGGCAGGCGGTAACTATGGCTTCGGCCCCGGTGGTTTTGGCCTCTGCCACCCGTTCCCTGGCCGTCCACATGCTGAAGTCGGGATAGGACTCTCTTACCCCGCCACCGGCCCCACAGCACCAGGCGCACTCCCGCGTCCTCTCCATCTCCATTAGCTCCATACCAGGTATCGCCCTGATAACATCTCTGGGCGGTTCATAGACACCGATAATGGGCTCACCGGGGACATAGATATTGGAACGTCTCCCCAGATGGCACGGGTCATGGTAGGTAACATTCATGGGAATAGTCCTGGAGAACTTGAGCCTATCCTCTTTAATGAGGCGGTCAACCAGTTCCACGATATGGAGGACTTCAAAACTAGAGCCGAGCTCAGTGTAGAGACGCTTGAAGGTATGGTAGCAGTCGGCACAGGAGGTAACGACCGTCCTCACCCCGGCGTTACTCCAGGCCTCAAGGTTATTCTCAGCGTATTTGATAAACTCTCCGTGATACCCCATCTCGCAGGCCCGACCACCGCAACAGGTCTCATCCTGGCCCATAACGCCGAAGTCCACGCCGGCTTTTTCAAGCAAAGCGACCGACGCCCTGCTTGCCTTCCAAAGCCCTTCATCGAAGTCGAGCATACAGCCGGCATGGAATACGACATCAGCCTTCTCTGTGGTCAGGTCTTTCAGTCCCAATCCACTGGTCCATTTACCCCGCCCGGCCTTCGCTTTCATCATCATGTTATCTTCACGGCGCAGGTTTTCCATAAGGAGCAAATGCTGTGGCAGAAGCTCGCCATCCCCTACCAGGCTGGCTCTCATTTCCTGCATCACCTTGAGCGGTTCCATGTCCTGGACACGCTTACACATAGCGTCACAGCCGCCACATAGGTTACATCGGTACATTATATCGAGGAGTCCCGGCGAATCAGCATACTTAAGTCTGCCCTCTATTAGTGCCAGTGCGACATCCATCCTGCCCTGGCAGGAGTAAGCATCGAACAGGTAGTACGAGCTTGAGGGGCAGATGGTGGCAAATCTGGTGCTTTTGACCTCAAGCGCATCTATCCACTTGCAGGTAGAACAGCGGGTACAATTCTCGGCAACCTTCCTGAGGTCCCAGTAGTATTTTCTATAGTAGCTATCTTCCGGCAGGGTCCTCACCTTTAGTGTCATCTATGTTACTCCCCTCAGAAGCACAATCTACCCGGATTCATAATGTTATTGGGGTCAAGAGCATCCTTTACCAACCTCATTACATCGGTATAGGCCGCAGTCCGGCTATATACCATGTCGGCCCAGTATCCATAGGGCGTAGTAAAGATTCCACCCATGCTTATGGCCAGTTCACTAGCTTCTAGATATAGACTGCGGACCCTGGCTACATCTTCAGCGTCGCCGGGGTCACAGTGAAACCCGTATTGGCAAAAACAGGCACGGCCGCGTTCTACTGGCTGCAGATAGAAACCGATGTCCGCGGTGGGATAATTATATTTAGCCGCTACTTCCCCCATACTATCGGTAAACTCAGCCACCCTGTTAAGCGTGGTGTAGAAGAAGATATCATGGCATGAACCCTTATGACGAAACTTCCAGTATACATCTCCCGGCCACGGCTTCCGCAGCATCCCTGATAGCCGAGACTTAAGTCCGGTAATACTGGTCCCCTCAGCAGATACCGAAAAGCCCAGTTCGGCGGCAACATCCCGCAAAGCCTCCTCTTCGTATTCAATCTTCTCCTCAGGAAGCCTGTTTAGCCCCGATAGACAGAGAATGAGGGTCCAGGGGGGCAGGGTTTTTCGGAAAGCCTCAAATTCATCGGGCCACCCCTGGGCCAGGATAGCCGCCAGATTTAAGCTATTCAGTACCAGGCACTCATTGCCCAGCATACGCCGCTGTATCCGGTATACCGGCTCGATGATGCTATCAATACCGGTAAACGGTATCAGGAACACCTTGTCTACGGTCGGCAGCCACTCTGCCTTAATATTCGCCCAGGTTATGATGCCTAGGGTTCCCTGAGCCCCCAGGAAAAGCCTGGTACTGGGGATCATTCCTTCGGGGAAATTGCCACCCTTCATGCCCCTGCCAATAGCAGTGCCGGTGTAGTATATTTCCCCATCGGGCAGAACGATTTCGGCAGTTTCAAAGGTATCACTATACTCACCCTTGGGAATAAGTATCGGCTCCCTTTCCATGCTGGAGGTGAGCACCGACTTTAGTGGATGGGGAAGCAAAGGGTTGCAGACCATTAAACCGTGCCTCTTAAGCTCTTCCTGGAGCTGGACCCAGGTTACACCCGGCTCAACCTTTACCCTTTTATTATCCCCGTCCACCTCAAGGATTCTATTCATCCGGGTAAGGTCCAGTGCTATTCCTCCCTGACTGGGTATACCAGCGCCATAGAAGCCAACACCGGAAGAGCGAGGAGTAACTGCTAAGAGGTGGTCATTGGCGTATTTGACCACCGCCTGGACTTCACCGGCATCTCGGGCATAGACGACACAACTGGGCATTCTGGGATTAACGAAACTATAATCCTCGGAATATTTCTCACAAACGGCGGGGACATCGGTAACGTAATCGACACCCACTATATTGGCCAAATCTGCTACCAGAGCCAATGTGCTCCTCTTTTTAAGCTAAGATTTCCTTCAAAAACTACTCTGATGGCTATGTTAGTGCCATACCTTCTCTCTGTCAATATTATTTGGAGCTAGGATTATCATGGGCTGGATTAAGCATTATATCCGGGCGCTAGCGAGCCCTCGGCGTCAACGCGGGATTCTAACCTCGCAGGGCACCTTTATAAACCTGCGTCCATCTTATTACAGCTATATTGTGGGGGAAGACCGCCGACTTCTCAAGTTGAAGAGAACCCCGATATCCAGCTTGACAGGGGAATAATGTATTGTATATGGTATTCACTAACGATTAATGCCCAATCAGGAGTAGCAGAGGTGAGAATTTTGTACGAAGATATGGCAGTAGTAGGTAAAGGTATACCTCTCAAGGAGGGGTATACCAGGGTCACTGGTATGGAAAAGTTTGCTCCTGACCGCGACGCTGTCGGGGCGTTATGGATGAAAATCCTGCGCAGCCCTCATCCCCACGCTAGGATAAAGGGTATTAACACCACCAGAGTCTTGGCTTTACCCGGTGTAGAGGCGGTGGTAACGCATGAGGATGCACCTCGGAAGGAAATTCGCTGCCGTATCTTCAACTGGAAGGGCCGGGTTCTCGATAGCCGGGTGCGTTTTATAGGGGAGGAGGTAGCCGCCGTAGCCGCCGAGACGGAAGCGATAGCCTCAAAAGCGCTTGATTTAATAGAGGTGGAGTATGAAGTGCTGCCCGCAGTCTTTGACATGGAGGAGGCCCTGAAACCAGGTGCTCCCGACGTCAGTGGGGTGGGTACCAATAAGGTCTCCTGTCCTCCTGAGCCCAGCACGCGTCTCTCCTTCCAGAAATGGGGTGACGTGGAGGAGGGGTTTGCCAAAGCGAGTGCTATCGTCGAGCATGAGACAAGGACGCAGCGGGTATACGGCTCCTTTTTCCCACCAGCCTGTATCGCCGAGTGGGAAGGCGATAAGTTAACGGTCATGCTTTCCCACCAGTGTCCCTACAACGTTCGTTCCAGCACGGCTGAGGTCTTCGACATGACGGAACACAAGGTGCGGATAATTGCCCCGCTGGTGGCGGCCACCCAAGGCATGCTTAATTCTTCACAGAGGTTCTGGAATATCGCCGCGCTGCTGTCGCGGAAGTCGGGTCGGCCGGTGATATATAAGATGACCATAGAGGAGTATGGGGTATATAAGAGCCGGGAAGCCGATATCATGCGGGTAAAAATGGGTGGGGAGAAGGATGGTACGGTAACAGCCCTGGACTACTGGCAGGTGCACGACAACGGGGGGTACGGATGGAAGACCGCAGTGTGCCTGTCGGGGCATGAAATATTCCGGGAGGCCAGCGTTATATATAACGCCTATGGGGCCTGTACCAACAAGTTCAGCACGGGTTGTAACCGCTCACCCGGTAATACCCCGCAAACCATATCCTTAAACCAGACATTCGATATGCTCCTGGAGAGACTGGGTTTAGACCCGGTGCCTGCCTGGAAAAAGAACCACTTCCGAACTGGAGACCCGGTTTCCCGTCGCGGCGCAGCGGGCCGGACGCTGAGCAGTGAAGCCTATGACGAGTTGATAGATAAGGGGGCCGAGGCCATCGGGTGGAAAGAAAAGTGGCGGGGG
>JBDRCY010000008.1:0-35783 GCA_043821265.1 Chloroflexota bacterium | reverse complement strand
TATAGCCCGTTCTCTCTCCATTTCCCCACCCCGGGTCGGGGGGCGGGGCCCGGGCCCCCGGGGCCCACGCCGCTTATTACCCGCCCCTCTAAACAAAGACCCGGACTGTTGCCCGCTGTCTGCCATGTATGCCACCGCGAGGAACCTATAAACGCCAGTATATTGACAACTGTCCTTTTCTGCGCTATAATATCGCCATATGACCATATTAAACGCCCTTGCTCCGTAGCCGGGGAGGGAAGGCTCACATGACGCTTAGAAGGATATCGGCACTGGTAGTCAATAACGATATTCTCCAGCTGCGCACGTTACGCCGCATCCTTGAATTGGAGGGTTACCGGGTACTCGCAGCCAGAAACGGTGAGGGTGCCCTCGCCGTCTTAAAGCACGAAAACCCCGACCTGGTGCTTCTCGATGTGATACTGCCGGACAGGGATGGTTACACCATCTGCCGCCACATGCGCCAGTTCTCACCGGTACCGATACTGCTGATATCGGCCAAGACCGACGACCAGGAAATGGTCAAGGGACTTGAAAGCGGCGCCGATGATTACATCATCAAACCCTTCTCCGTCAAGGAACTAACGGCGCGAATCAAGGCCGTTTTGCGCCGGACTGCACTGTGGGACGATAGGCTAGAGTCCACCTGCCACATCAGAGACCTGGCCGTTGACTTCACCAGCCAACGAGTAACCCTGGCCAATGAGGAGATAGACCTGACCGCTACCGAATACCGGATACTCTCTTACCTGGCACAAAATGCGGGCCGGGTACTGGCTACCGACCAGATAATAGACCGGATATGGGGTAGCCGGTACTGTGGAGACAACCACCTACTGCAGGTAAATATCGCCCGGCTCAGGAAAAAGATAAAGGACGACAGCCGAAACCCCAAATACATCTCAACCCGGCGTGGCACAGGCTACATCATCAGGGGCAGGTCTGAATATTACGCTAGCCACCTTTAACCCCCCGGTGCCGCCGTGATGACTGTTATGCTACTTTTCCGACAACACCGCCTGTAACTACGCCTAACCGGGACAATTTGCCCGCCATACCATGATAGTGTGAGACTCCCTATCTGTTGCTACCTGGCCAGGGTCATGCTATACTGTAGAGCTAGGTAGGCATAAATATTTGGCCACTAGAACAGGAGGGGGTTGAGTTTGCCAAAAACAGTGACCATCAAGCAGCTTCTGGAGGCTGGAGCCCATTTCGGGCATCAAGCCAGCCGCTGGAATCCTCGCATGAAGAAACACATCTTCACCAAGCGCAATGGCATTCACATCATTGACCTGGAACAAACTGTCGGCATGTTAGAGCAAGCCTGCACTTTCATCCGGGAGCTAGCGGCTGAAGGCGGCATGCTTCTCTTCGTCGGCACCAAGAAACAGGCCCAAGAGGCCCTGGAAGAAGAGGCCAAGCGCTGCGGCATGTATTATGTCAGCCACCGTTGGCTGGGAGGAGTACTAACCAACTTCAATACCATCCAGTCCCGCATTGATTACCTGGTGCGCCTGGAGGACGAGAAGGCCAGGGGAGACTTTGGCCGCCTGCCCAAGAAGGAGGCCCAGAAGCTGGAGGACGCAATAGAGCGCCTTAACCGGCATGTGGGCGGTTTTAAAGAGATGACCTATCTGCCGGGCGCCCTGTTCATCGTTGACCCGGTCAAGGAGAGTATTGCCCTGGCTGAAGCCAAGCGGGTAGGCATACCGGTGGTAGCCATAGTGGATACCAACTGTAACCCCAACGGTATAGACTACCCTATTGCCGCCAATGACGACGCTATCAAGGCAATCAAGCTAATATGCAACCTGGTTGCCGAGGCAGTGATTGAAGGCAAGTCCAGGGAGACAGCATACCTGGCCACAGAGGAAGCACCGGCAGAAGCACCGGCAGAAATACCGGCAGAAACACCGGAGGAAATACCGGCAGAAATACCGGAGGAGACCACAGCATAAAACCGGTTATATCCAATACCGAACCAGAGTAAACAGGGAGAATAAGTTGAAAATCTCGATTGATATATTAAAAGACCTGAGAGAACAGTCAGGCGCTGGCATAATGGCCTGCCGGAATGCCCTCGCTCATACCGAAGGTGACCTGGAGAGGGCCATGCAACTACTAAAAGAGCAGAGCATCCTACGGGTAGAGGAAAAGGCCGAACGCACCGCCAGCGAGGGGCTAATCGAGGCCTATATCCACACCGGAGGGCGCATCGGCGCCATGGTCGAGATAAACTGCGAGACCGACTTCGTGGCCCGCACCGAAGCCTTTAAGGAGCTAGCCCACAACCTGGCCATGCAGGTGGCCGCTACCGACCCTAAATTCATCGCCGAGGAAAATGTGGCAGCAGGGACCGAGGTAGAGCCACAGCTAGCCTGCCTGCTCTGCCAGCCTTATATCAGAGACCCTGGCCTAACCATCCGAGATATCATAAACGAGATTATTGCCAAGGTGGGGGAGAATATCAAGGTAGCCCGCTTTGCCCGGTTCGAGCTGGGAGAAATAAGCGGAGACGAGGCTGCCTAGCGCCAGCAAGGATACGTTAGCGAAAGACGATGAGTGCTCCCAAATATAAGCGCGTATTACTCAAGCTAAGCGGTGAGGCCCTTAGCGGAGAAACAGACTACGGCATCGACACCGCTACCCTGTCCCGGATATCCCAGCAGATAAAGCAGGTGACAGGCATGGGGGTAGGGGTAGCCATTGTCGTTGGCGGGGGCAATATCTGGCGCGGCGCCCAGGCTGAGAAAGACGGCTTAGACCGGGTTACCGCCGACTACGCCGGCATGCTGGCTACGGTAATAAACGCCCTCGCTCTTCAGGCCGCCCTGGAAAAAGCCGGGGTAACCACCAGAACTCAATCAGCGATAAGTATTCAGCAGGTAGCCGAACCCTATATCAGGCGCCGGGCTGTCCGTCACCTGGAGAAGGGCCGGGTGGTCATCTTCGCCGGCGGCACCGGCAATCCCTATATGACCACCGACACCGCCGCCGCCCTGCGGGCGATAGAGATCGAGGCCGAAATCCTGCTCATGACCAAGAATAACGTCGACGGCATCTACAGTGCCGACCCCCGGAAAGACCGTAACGCCAAGAAGTTCACTAATATTACCCACCTTGAGGCATTAAACCTGCGCCTGGAGGTAATGGACAGCACCGCCCTCTCCCTGTGTCTGGAAAACAGGTTGCCCATCATTGTTTTCGACCTTCAGTCGCCCCACAGTATCGAACATGTCGTCACCGGCGACAATATCGGTACTATGGTGACCACGGAGGCCTAAGATGGACGGCAGCACACTAAAACACACTGAAGAGAAGATGCAGGCCTCCCTTAAGCTCTTAAAGCTTGACCTGGCCACTATCCGCACCGGGCATGCTAGCCCCGCCCTGATAGAGAATATCAAGGTGGAATACGCCGGCATTCCCACCCCGCTCAAGCAGATTGCCGGCATTTCGGCGCCTGAAGCCAGGCTCCTCATTATTCAGCCCTGGGACCGGGGCTGCCTGGGGGATATAGCCAAGGCCATCCTGAAGTCCGAACTCGGTCTAAACCCGGCCAGTGACGGACAAATAATCCGCCTGAGCATCCCGCCGCTCACCGAGGAACGGCGCCAGGAGCTAATCAGGATAGTAAGGAAAAGACTCGAGGATAAAAAGGTAGCCATACGCAACCTGAGACACGAGGCTATGGCCGAGCTGAAGCACCTGGAGAAAGATAAAGAGATATCACAGGACGAGCATAAACGTATCCTAGACCAGCTACAAAAGCTCACCGATAGCTTTATCATTAGTGCCGAACAAATCGGGAAGGGCAAAGAGGCGGAGCTTGCCGAGGTCTAGCCCCCCCCTCGTCCCTCACCTACCCCTACCCCTATTCCCTGATAAGAGGGGGAAGGGACAAATACCGATCCAACATGCTTAAGAAAAGGATTATAACCGCCGTCTGTGTCATTCCCCTCCTGGTGGCTGCTGTCTGGTTCGGTTTCCCCTGGTTCACCATACTGCTGGCTGTCTCCGGGCTAGTGGCCGCCTTCGAGTTCTACCGGGTAGTGGCCACCAAGGCGCCACCACTTACCTACCCGGGCATGCTATGGACGCTGCTGCTTATCATAAGCCCCCATTTCGATCACCCGCTTATTCTCCCGGGGCTGCTTACCTCGGGTATAGTGGTATCCCTGCTCTGGCTGCTGATACATCCCCGGAAGGACAGGGCCTTCCTGGGCTGGGCGTTGACCATCGCCGGTATCCTTTATATCGGCTGGCTATTAAGCTATCTGGTGGCCCTGAGCGGTCTGGAGTACGGCAGGGAGTGGCTATTCCTGGCCTTTTTTGCCAACTCCGGCTCTGATACCGCCGCCTTCTTTACGGGCAGGGCGCTGGGCAAGCACCGCCTGGCCCCCAACATAAGCCCCCAGAAGACCTGGGAAGGGGCCATAGGCGGCGTCCTGGGAGCCATCGCCGCCAGCCTGATTCTAACCGCCGTCTTCCGTCCCCTTCTCAGCTACGGACAGGGGGTAGTACTCGGCCTCATAGTCAGTGTCTTCGGCCAGCTGGGCGACCTGGTGGAGTCCCTGTTTAAACGCAACATGGGGATAAAAGATACCAGCCGGCTTTTCCCCGGACATGGCGGCATACTCGACCGTATCGACAGCGTCGCCTTTACGGGCGTAGCAGTATACTACTTCGCGCTGGCACTGAATAACGGCTGGCTGAACTGGCTGTAGCCAAAAAACTTCCCGCTAAGTGGCCTAAAAAAGAAGTTTCCGTGCACCCTCCCTAAGGGTTCCTAAAAGCTCCGGTCTAGTGATAGTTCCCTTTCCAAAGCCGACGGTGGGAACGAAGAATCTACTGCGCCTTCCCTAAGGCTCTCAAAAGCTCCGGGATAGTGATAATTCCCTTCCCAAAGCAGGCGGGAGAAGCGATAACTCTACCGTGCCTTCCCTAAGGCTCTTAAAACCTCCGGGTTTGTGATAATTCCCTTCGGAAAGCAGGCGGGAGAAGCGATAACTCTACCGTGCCTTCCCTAAGGCTCTTAAAACCTTCTCCGGGGTCAGCGGCAGCTCCCTTATCCGGACTCCGATGGCGTTATAGACGGCACTGGCGATAACAGAATGTGGATAGACGGTGGTCGATTCGCCCATTCCCTTGCCGCCGAAGGGGCCCAGGGGGTCTATGCTGCTGGCAAACATGGGCTGTATCGGCGGCGCATCCAGCACCGTGGGCACCCGGTAATCGGTAAGGGCCGGATTAAGTGCTTTTCCCGTAACCGGGTCGAAGACCACCTCCTCCATAAGAGCGTAGCCGCAGCTCATCAGCCCGCCGCCATAGACCTGATTTTCGGCGGTATCCGGGTTTATAATCCGCCCGTTATCCTGGCCCATGACCAGCTTCAGTACCGTTATCCGGCCGGTATCCGTATCCACCTCGACATCGGCAAAGCCCCCGACACACGCCTGCGGCGTGGCCCCCGGTATCGGGACACCGTGGCGGCGCGCCCGGCCGATAACTATCGGCGCCAGCACCGAGCCGACCACATCCCTAACGGCAGCACACCGGCCAGGTTCCGCCTTCACATAAATCATATTGTCCTTTATATCCAGACTTTCAGCACCCTTGACCCCCTCCTTCAGGACATCCGGGCTCCAGGGGGCAGTAGCCGCCATCTCCAAAATCTGCTGCCGGGCATCATCAGCGGCCACCTGAACACACAAGCCCTCCAGGAATAATGATATCGAGCCACCGGTCATGCAAGCCCACGGCCAGGACTCCGTGTCCACTTCCCTGGCTGCATAGACGTCTCCGATTTTAAAACCCAGGGCTTCGGCACCAATCTGGGCATAGGCCGTCTTACAGCCGGTGCCGATGTCCATAGACCCGGCCAGTACATGGGCGGTACCATCATGATTTATCTGCACCCGGGCCGCCGCCGGGAACCGGGGGGCGCCACCGCTCTGGTGCGCCAGGGCCATGCCCACACCCCGGCGCCGGGGACCGGCGACCCGATAGGGCTTGCCCCAACCTCGCCACTTCTCCCGCCAGCCGATGGCCTCGGCCCCCCTCTCTATTATCTCATCATAGCCATCACTGCTCAGGGGCAGGTTCTGGATACGCGCCGGCTTGACCAGGTCCCCCTTGCGTAAATGGTTCTCCTTCCAGGCGGGCACCGGGTCCAGGCCCAGCTCCTCCAGCAGCATATCGAAGGTCTGGTTCATAGCCAGGCTCTGCGCGGTATTTCCGGGGCCCCTGATACAACCGGTAGAGAACTTGTTGGTACACACCCCATAGGCCTCGTACCTGACACCGGCCTTGCGGAAGATGTCGTGATTACCGGAATAGGTGGTGCACTTCCAGCAATAGCCACCGTTATCGTGCAGCTGCCCGTAGTCCAGGGCCGTTACCGTGCCGTCCTTTTTACCCCCCATCTTGGTACGCATGATATCGGACTCACGGCTCTTATAGACGCCGAACTCCTCTATGGTCATCTTGTAGATTACCGGCCGGCCGGTCTTCCGGGACAGGATGGCGGCCAGGTTATAGAAACGCTGAGAGTTGTTAAACATACCATTGCTACAGGCCGTCAGCGGACAGATAATCCTCACCTGGTTCTCCGGCATATCGAAGACAGCCGCCGTGCTGCGCTGAATATTGAAGGGTGTCTGGTGAGAGAGGGTGATGGTCAACCGGCCGCTCTCCCACTGGGCGATACAGGCGCCGGGGAAGAAGGAACCGTATATACGGTGGGTCCTGACCTCACTCTCCACGATAACATCAGCCTCGGCGAAGGCCTTATCGGCATCTCCCCATACCTGGATACTGGGGGAGGAACCCGGCTCCGGGGGACAGGCGACCCGGTTACTGCCCTCACGCCTGACATCAGGGGCATCCGGCTTCAGGGCCTCTTCTATATCGAAGACCGGGGGCAGCTGCTCGTACTCCACCTCTATCAGGCCGAGCGCCCTTTCCGCTATCTCCGGGGTCTCGGCAGCCACCGCCGCCACCTCATCGCCGACATAGCGCAGGTTATCATCCAGCAGCCGGCCCCTCCAGTTGGTAATCATGCACCGGAGCTCCTTCCGGGGCACATCCTCATGGGTTATCACCGCCACTACCCCGGGCAGGGCCGTGGCCTTAGCAGTATCGATGCCCTTTATCAGGGCACGGGCATAAGGGCTGCGCTTGAGCTTCATCCACAGTGCGCCGGGCATAGCCATGTCCGGGACAAATTTCTCCCGTCCGGTAACCTTGGTGTAGCCCTCCCTCAGTGGTATCCGCTTGCCTACTACGCTCATCTCTGTCTGCATTTACCTGCCCCCTACCTGTATTACAGGAGTATGGCACCAACCGAGACCATAGCTATTGCATAATCGCGACCTTTAATGAGTGTATAATATCACCACGGCACTTCCATATCAAGCCCCGGGATAGCCCGACAATCCGCCTAATCCCGAGATATGGTAGAATACCTGAAAGGGCATACCGCCATGTATAGCTACCGGCGATAGCCCCGGGAGCAATAGGATGGCCCGAGACCATACGGTAAAGAGTAAAGGCGAAACCACCGTCTACACAACCTGCCTGTGTAACTGCGGCGGCACCAGCCAGTGCGTCCTGAAGGCCCACCTAAAAGACGGGGTGGTTACCCGGGTCGAGCCGGATGACCGCTATAACACCGGCGCCGGCCGGGAGGACGAGGTATTATCCCCGGCCGACCTGATAAAGACCCGCCTGCAAAGAAGGCCCTGCCCCAAGGGTCTGGCCTTTCACCGCTATCTCTACAGCGCCGACCGCATCCTCTACCCACTAAAGCTGGCTCCCGGTACCAGGAGGGGAGAAGGTAAATACGTAAGGATATCCTGGGAGGAGGCACTGGATACCATCGCCGGCAAGATGGTGGGGGTCAGGAAGAAGTACGGGCCGTACTCCATCATCACAGCCTATCCCAACGACGCCCTGGCCCGGATATTCTCCTTCTGGGGGGCCGGGGCCAATAGCTGGGGGCTATCCTCCTGCGATGCCCAGTCGCTGATGGGCCATATCGTGGCCGGGGTACCCGGGAGACGATACACCCAGCGCGCCTCAGGATCAGCCGCCGACATGCTGGCCAATACCAAATTAGTCGTGCTGTGGGGCTACGACCCCACCATGGGACATAACGGCCCGGCGCATCAATTCGCCTGGTTCATCAAACTGTGCCGGGAGCGGGGCAGGCCGGTTATCCTCATCGAGCCCAGATATACCACCGCCGCCGAGGTCCTGGCCGACCAGTGGCTGCCCATCAAGCCGGGGACCGACCACGCCATGTTCCTGGGGATGATTCACGTCTTACTGCAGGAAGATTTATACGATAAGGATTTCGTTAGCCGCTATGTCGACCCCGTGGGACTTAAGAAACTCGAGGGCTACGTGATGGGGGACGACGGCACCCCCAAGACCCCGGAGTGGGCCGAGGCAATATGTGCCGTGCCGGCCCGGACTATCCGGGAGCTGGCCCACCTGGTAGCCACCACCAGGCCCGCCTGGCTGTGGTGCAACTGGAGCGTAACCCGTAAGAGCCGCGGCGAACAGACGGTACAGGCCTTCGCCGCCCTGCAGGCGCTACTGGGCTACTGGGGTAGCCCCGGGGCCGGCCCGTCCTTCTCCATAGGGCCACGGCACGATATACCGGTACGGCTGCCCTGGGGACCAACCGGAAATTACCCTGTCCCCCGGCTATACCGGGCCCACTACTGGGCACAGGCAGTCCTTAAGCTGAACGAGGTAAGAAGCGGCCAACTCAGCGAAGAGGAGTACCGCAAAATGATGGGCTGGCGGGCCGATCCTTCCCTGGTCAAGGAATTCAACCCCAGGATGCTCTTCTGGGGCGGTAGCCGCCAACCCCATGCCAACGACCACCTGGTGACCATAACCGATACGCCCAATGACCAGATAAAGGCGCTGGAGAGGATGGAATTCATCGTCACCATGCATAGCCGCCTGACCTCCACCGCCCGCTATGCCGATATCATCCTCCCCGCCCAGGACTGGATGTGGGAGGAGAAAAACATTACCCGCAGCAGCTACGGCGGCTTCGAGAGCGTGAATTACTGCCCCGGAGCGGTAAAACCCCCCGGAGAGGTCAGACCCCTGGTCTGGGTGTACACCAAGCTGGCGGATAGGCTGGGCATAGACCCAAATAACTTCTTTAGCTATTACACCGGCGATGAGAACTGGGACAGGGACTGGGAGAGATACTTAAGGGACTGCTACCAGGGGGTTATCGCTTTCTATAAAGAGCGGGGGGTCGCTGTCCCCTCCTGGGAAGAGTTCACCCGGGGAAAATTCATTAACTGCGATGAGCTGGATGATAAACCATATGTCGGCTGGCAGGAGCAACGGCAAGAGGGCCAGCCGTTTAAGACAGACTCCGGCCGTATAGAGTTCTACTGCCGCTACCTGGCTGATGAGGCCAACCGGGGCAAGGGCGAGCATATTGACGCCCGGGGCAGCCCCTACAATGACCTGCCGGGCGACTGGCGTGACCTGGACCCGATGCCCGTATACCGGCCGGCAGTCAGGGGCATGGACGACCCGCTGGTAGAGAAATATCCCCTGATGCTGCTATCACCCCACTGCCGGTACCGGGCCCATTACCTCTTCTGGGACCACCCCTGGCTTAAGGACCATGTTTACCGTCACCGGGTCTGGCTGAATGCCGCCGACGCCGCCGCCAGAGGCATAAAGGACAACGATATGATTAAGGTCTATAATGACCGGGGGACGGTGGTCATGCCCGCCTATGTCACCTCAAGGATAATGCCGGGCGCCGTGGTGATACGCCACGGGGGACGCTACCTGCCGGACTCATCGGGGGTGGACCACGGGGGGGCACCGTCAACCCTGCTCGGCGGCGACTTTACCAGCTGCCCCACCACCGCCAAGGTCACCACCGTAGTCCAGGTAGAAAAACGAGGTGAAGGGAAATGACGCAATACGGTTTCTTCTTCGACCAGAGCCGCTGCACCGGCTGTAACGGCTGCCTCATCGCCTGCAAGCAATGGCATGATATACCCCCGGGCCCCGTTAAATGGATGCGCATCTACCAGTGGGAAAAGGGTAATTTCCCCGACACCAGGCTCCATATACTGGCCATCCAGTGCTACCACTGTGAGAACCCGGTCTGCGTGAAGGCCTGCCCCCACCAGGCCCTCTACAAGGAAGAGAAATACGGCGCCGTACTGCTAGACAGCGACAAGTGCCAGGGGAAACGCAAATGCTGGCAGGCCTGCCCCTATGGCGCCCCCCAGTACGCCGGAGACGAAGCGGGCCTCAAGATGAGCAAGTGCAACATGTGCCTCGACCGCCTCCAGGAGGGGCTGAAACCCATCTGCGTCCTGAGCTGCTCCATGAGGGCGCTGGAATTCGGGCCGCTAGAGGAACTGACCAGGAAATACGGCACACTGAAGACCCTCCAAGACCTGCCCCGGGAATCGATTACCAGGCCAGCCGTCGTTTTCAGACCGGCCGACGCCAAGAAGCAGATTGTACCCTGGGATGCCGATAGGGCGCTACAACTGTGGCAGAAGAGGCAGCCGCATGAGGGTAAACCCCTGCCCGATGTTTTTGCGGATAAGGCCGCTATTAGCGGAGTGCCCGAAGGTATTATCGGCCGAAACAGGCTGGTCTTAAAGGCCAAGACCTGTGCCGAGCTGATGTACTATACCACCGATGACGAATAGAAGACGCGCCCGCAGAGCACCGCAGCCGGTTATGAGGGGCCTGCCCGTTCCCCCGCCAGAAAGCGCAAGAGCTTCCGGTAGAATTCCCGGGGGCTATCGACCATCATAAAGTGCCCGCTACCGGCAATCTCTATCCGGGGAATATCACCCAGCCGCCCTATCACCGCCAGGTCCCGGTGCGCCTCCCCGAAGATATAGCACTTCTTTATATCCATGCCCTTAAACATCTCAAGCAGCCGTCCGCTATCGCACCACTGGACCATGGAGGCAGAACTGCGGTAATGCGCCCAGGGGTCGGTCTTGTTAAGCCAGCCGTAATATAACTGGTTGGTGAGAACGCGGGCACCTATCATAACCTCGTTATCCCGGAACCCGGCCTTGTAGCTCGGGAAAAGCCCCTTCTTAAAATCGGCAAAGGAATAGGTGATGGCCTCCCGGGTGAAGCGGCACTCATCGCCGGTCAGATTGCCCTCCAGGCTTATAAACGATATAACCTTCGCCGGAATTTTACGGGATAAGAGCAGGGCTATCGCCCCGCCCATGCTGTGCGCCACCAGGTTAATCCGCTCACAGCCGAACCGGGCGATAACCCGCCTGCAGATTTCAGCCTGTTCCTCCAAGGCATAAGAGAAGTCCTTCGGCCTGGCCGAATCACCGAAGCCCGGCAGGTCAAAGGCCAGCAGGGTGTAATTTTCGTATCCAGGGAAGGCCCACACGTCTTTGAAGGACTCCCGGGAGCAGCCCAGCCCGTGTATAAAGACAATTGATTCACCGGAACCCTCTCTGTAGCTACAGGCTATCTCGTGGCCGATTCCCTTACGGGCTATTTTTATCCTTTCTTCCATAGCACCATCCTGAATAGACGCCGTCCCGGCCACTCCCTCACTTAAGAGTGGGGTGCCGGGGGGGACGGGCCAGCAGGGCACAGATAATCCCCAGTGCACTGATACCGATAGCGACGTAGAGGATAAACAGGTACTCACCCAACACGTCGCGGACAGCACCGGCCGCTACCGAGCCGAGGGCGCCCAGTATGCCGATGAGGGACACCCAGCCGGCTATCCTGGGATAATTGGCGGCACCATAATATGTCCCCAGAATAACGGGGCGGAACACGTACAGCCCACCATAGGCCAGCCCACTGAGCGCGACGTACAGATAAACCATCCATACTGACCCGGCATTAATCAAGATAATGAGGGCTATAACCCGCAGGGCAAAGAAAGCGGCAATCAGATATCTCGCCGGAAAACGGAGCGCCAGGGTACCGAAGCCCAACCTGCCAAGAACGCTAAACCCCAGCACGAAACCCAGAGCACCAGCGGCTACCAATTGGGTAAAACCAACATCCTCCAGGTAGGCCACCTGATGCACCTGGATGATAGTGGAGACGAAGAGGTTAAGTACCACCATTATCATGATGAGCCAGGTAGCCGGCTGCCTCATGGCCAGCCCCGCCTCCCAGTCCACCGCTGTATGATAAGCCCGGGCCGATGAAGTTACCTTCTCCTTCTCCTCCCTAACTACCCCAGCAACTCCTCCATCCGCAACCTGTCCCACATCCGCCGGCTTACCTCGAGTCAAAGAGCCGCTGATAACCACCGCCAGCAGAAGGTGCACACCGGCCAGGACCAGCAAGGACTCCCGCCAATCAAAACCCCCTCCCGTAAGCATCCAGCCTATTAAATGGGGAAAAGCAAAACCGCCAACACCACCGGCAGCGATAACCATACCAAAAACAAAAGAGCGGCGCCGGATAAACCAGTTGCTAATCACGCTCTCCATGGTCAGGAGGCCACCGAAGCCCAGGCCCAGGCCACCTACAACGCCATAGGTAAGATAAACATGCCACAGCTCACGGGCGAAGGACATCCCAATCAGACCGAGGACGATGAACAAGTGGCCGAATACAAAGTTCCGCCTGGCTCCCACCTTGATGATAAGCCACCCCACCAGAGGTCCTATCAGGGAAAACACCACGGTATGTATGGCAAAAGCCCAGGATGTATCCCTCCAGAGCCAGCCCGTCTCCTCTATAATACGCGGCAAGAGCACGCCGAAGGAGTAACCGTAACAGCCACAGACGGAGAAAAAGGATAGGGCCAGCCCGGCGGCCACTATCCAACCACGAAAACCCTTATCACTCGTACCACTCATAATTCTATTCCGACCATCCTGCTAATTCACTTCACACCAGCACCAGGCACCGGCAATTTGGGGGGACGGGCCATTATAGCACATATCCCGCCCAGCACACTGATAGCGATAGCAATAATAAAGACCAGCTGGTAGCCGCCGGTGACGTCATACAATCTGCCGGCGACCACCGCCCCCGTAGCACCGAGCGCAGTGAAAGGCAATGTCCAGCCGACAATTCGGTGATACTTGGAGCGCCCGTAGTAAGCGCTCATTATCAGGGGATAAGCACTCACCAGCCCGCCGAAGCCGATGCCGTAGAGCGCCGCGTACAGGTAAATCAGGGGCAATGAGTCGGCGTTAATGAGTATAACAAAACTAATCACCCTGAGGGCGAAGAAAGCGAGAATCAGGTACCTTATCTTAAAGCGGAGCGCCAGGGCACCTATGGCCAACCGGCCGATAACACTCATGCCGGGAATCAACCCCAGGGCCGTGGCAGCCACCATCTTGCTGTAACCACTATCCTCCAGATAGGCCACCTGATGCACCGTGATAATAGTTGACACGAAGAGGATTAATATGCTCATAAGGATAATAAGCCAGGTGGTCCCCTGTCTCATGGTCTGGGCCGGCTCCCAGTCAACCGGCGTCTGATAGGCCGACGACGGGGACGACCCGGCACCGGCTTCCCGGCCCCCTTCAGCACGGCCATCGGGGAGTTGCCCCACATCACCCGGCCTCCCCCTAACCAGTATCCCGGGGATGAGAACCGCCAGCAGGGCATAGGCACCGGCCATAATCATCAAGGCGGGCCGCCAGCCTCCTCCCAGGATTAGCCAGGCCATGAGCGGCGGAAAGGCCAGACCACCAATGCCGCCGGCGGAGAGGACAATAGCGATAACCAGCGACCTTCTCCGGATAAACCACTGGTTAACCACCGTAGTGCAGGTTATCATGCCACCGAGGCTGATACCGGCTCCCCCCAACACGCCGTAGGTAAGATAAATATGCCAGGGCTCAGCGATAAAGGCCATACCCAGCAGCCCCAAGGCGACCAGCAGATTACCCATCACCAGGTTAGCCCGCGCCCCCAACCTGGTGATGGACAAGCCGGCAACCGGCCCGAGCAGGCAAAACAACACGGAGTGCAATAAATAGGCACCGGATATCATCTCCCGGCTCCAGCCGAGTTCTCCGGTAATCGAGGGCAGGAAGACCCCGAATGATAAGGTGTAGATACCGATGAGGGCAAGATAGACCGACAGAAGCCCGCCGACTACTACCCAGCCACGGAACCCTTTACCATCGGACATAATCACAGCTCTACTCAAACCACCTAGCTATCTCTAAATACCACCTCAAGCAGGCTACAACAACCCCCAGAAAGCCCGGGTCTTCATCGCTTCCTGGGGGCGAGCACACGATAAGGCGATATTGCGTACGGAACAGACCTATTCGGGAAAGACAAAATTATCCATGTAGTACTGGCTGGGTTTAACCCGGTACCGGTCCAGGGGCACCGGCTCGGTGCGCAGACTCGCCTTCCCTTCCCGGCAGCTGAGCAGTATCCACTTCAGCCAGTTCTCATCATCGCGGCCCGGATAGTCCTCCCGGTAGTGGGCGGCGCAGGACTCCGTCCTGGCCAGGGACGCCCGCACGGAGAGCTCGGTTATTAGAGTCATGCTCATGACCTCCCTCAGATTCATGAGGTAGTGCAAGTCCCGGGCACCCATCCGGGGTAACAGCTCATCCCTTATCTCCACTATGCGGGCCAGCGCCGCCTCCAGGCTCGACTGGCTCTTTAAGACCAGCACTCCGACCTGGAAATAGGCCTTCTGCAACTCCGTCAGCACATACTGGGGCTCCATACCCACCTTGCCCAAGGGGGCAAAGACACCCTCTCTGAGCGCTGCGACCTCTCCTGCGCTTATCTCGACCGGCTCATTAGCGGCAGCATACCGGGCAGCATATTCCCCCGCCCGATAGCCGAAGGCCACTGCCGTAGCCAGAGACCAGCCGCCGAATCTTATCCCCGGGTCTATCGAGCGCAGGCGGCCACCGACAAAGAGACCGGGGACCCTGGTCTGCATCTCGGTATCGGTACTGATTCCCATGAGCTTCAGGGCGGCTACCTCCCATTCCTGGGGCTCGGTAAAGACCTTCTCCCCGGCGGCTATCAGCTTCTTGACGTTGCTCCCCATCCACCCGCTATAGTGCTCAAAATCCCCCAGCACGGCAGGGTCAATCCTGGTGGGGTCAAAGTAGAAGGGCCCCCTGCCGGCCCTCGCCTCCAGTGCCATGCCCCTTACCAGATAGTTAAAGGCGATATTGCACCCAAGCTGGGGGGCATACTTCTCCATGAATTCCTCGTTCTGGGCATTGACAAAACGGCCCCCCGCCGGCAGCAGGAAGGCCAGCCCGTCCCAGAGACGGCCGCGCATTATTACCCACATCTGCGGGAACTCCATATTACGCAGCTCGGCACCGGCAGCATAGGCCATGGCTATACCGTCGCCGGTGGCGAAGCGGTTCATGGCGGACTGCCCCTTGAAGGTGCAGTCGCCGGAGGCCAGGACCACCGCCCTGGCCTTAAAGGTATAGAACTGGCCGTCCCTTATGTTGAACCCCACCGCCCCGCTAACCCGGCCATCACGTATTACCAGGTTGGTGATACAGACCTTGCTTACCAGCTGCACCCCCAGCTTTTGCACCTCGCCAAAGAGGGCCTTTATCATGGCCTTACCACCGAAACCGACGGGGTCGGTGATAAAGGCCGCCAGGTGGTCCTGCCCGCCCAGACGGGTAAGCAGGTGGTAGCTCCCATCGGGATATTTCCTGAAATTCACGCCGAAGTCCTCGTAGTCCCTGATACGGTCATACGACTGCCGCAGCACTATCTCCACCATGTCCTGTTCGACCAGCCCATCGCCGAGGTAGACAATCTCTTTTATCCAGGCCTCGATGTCCTCCCCGGGCAGGGCACCGGCCTGCCCGGCCTGGGCAAAGTAGGCCTGGCTGGTATAACCTATGGGCCCTTTATCCACTATGGTAACCTGGCCCGCCTCCCTGGCCTTCTTCGCCGCCCAGAGGCCGGCGACGCCGCCGCCGATAACTAAAACATCCGTCTCAATAACGTTCCCCAGCTTCTCAAGCTCCGCCATGCTAATCACCCCCTTCCGCACAGTTGATGACCAGCGGTGTCGGCACCCGGAACGGACTAACCTCAATAGCTCCCGTATCGCATTCCCGTTCACACTCAAAGCAGGTCATACACTCCTCCGGGTAGCGAATCACCGCCTTCTGTGTGGCCTCATCCATGATAAAGACATCCATAGGACAGATATCGGAACATACACCGCACCCGTTGCACCCCTCCCAGTCAATTTGGTAAATCATGGGCTAACCTCCTCAGCCTTCGACTTAACAGCGCTCCCCGGTCGGGGGACTGCCTTGCCTACCATTCTACCCCGTCTTCATACCGCTGGCAAGGCGTAAACTCGCCGCGGAGCACCGGCGATAATAGCTTTAGCGCGGCATTTATTGTATCATAATTTATAGCATGGCCACTAAAGCAAAGAGATTAGCTATTCTGGGGTCAACCGGCTCTATCGGCCGGCAGACCGCCGACGTAGTCCGCGCCTCGCCCCGGCAGTTTAGCATCGTGGGGCTGGCAGCCGGCCGGAATACCGACCTGCTCGCCCAGCAGATAGACGAGTTTCAACCCCGCTTCGTCTATTACCAGGATAAAGCCAAGGCCCTCTCCGCCAGCAGCAACTACGAGTTCATGTCCCCGGAGGATATGGCCTCCCACCCCGATGTGGACATGGCTGTCATCGCCACCTCGGGCAATTCCGGCTTGAGGCCGACGCTGGCCGCCGTAAGAGCGGGCAAAAATATCGCCCTGGCCAACAAGGAATCGCTGGTTACCGCCGGGGAGTTTATCATCGGTGAGGCCAAGATGAGCGGTGCCCGGATTCTGCCCGTTGATAGCGAACACAGCGCCATCTGGCAATGCCTCGGCGGGGAAAGGCAGAGGCCGGCCCGGCTTATCCTGACCGCCTCCGGCGGCCCCTTCCGCGGCTATTCGAAGGCCGAACTGGCCGGGGTTACCGCCGCCCAGGCACTACAACACCCCTCCTGGCAGATGGGCCCCAAGGTGACCATCGACTCCGCTACCCTGATGAACAAGGGGTTAGAGGTAATCGAGGCCCACTGGCTGTTCGACATGCCCTTTGAGCGGATAGATATTTTAATTCATCCTCAAAGTATCGTTCACTCCATGGTGGAGTTTGTTGACGGCTCGGTGAAGGCCCAGCTGAGCTGCCCCGATATGCGCCTGCCCATCCAATACGCCCTGTCTTACCCCCGGCGCCGGCCCAACCCGGGGCTGCCCAGACTGGACTGGGGCCATATAGATAGCCTTACCCTTCAGCAACCCGACCCCGATACCTTCCCCTGCCTGCGGCTGGCCATAGAGGCCGGGAAGCAGGGGGGCACCTACCCGGCAGTGCTCTGTGCCGCCGACGAGATAGCCGTCGGTCTCTTCCTCGAGGAACGCCTGAAATTCACCGATATCGCCCGTCTTATCGAGCAGGCCCTGAACGAGCACCAGGCCACCGCTCACCCCGACCAGGAGCAGATTATAGCAGCCGATACCTGGGCCAGGAACAGGGTACTTACGCTGGCCACAGGAGATAATTAATGGCGGTTGTTACCATAATAATAGGCCTGCTTGCCCTATCCGTGCTGGTCTTTGCCCACGAATTAGGCCATTTTATTACCGCCAAGGCCTCCAGGGTAAAGGTAGAGGAGTTCGGCATCGGCTACCCCCCCAGGCTGCTGTCGATAAGACGGGGCGAAACGCTATACTCGCTGAACGCCGTACCCTTCGGCGGCTTTACCAAGATGGCCGGCGAAGAAGACCCCGGGGTGGAAAGGAGCCTGGCCTCCAAGGGCCGGGGCACCCGGCTGCTGGTACTCAGCGCCGGGGCCATTATGAACCTGCTGCTACCGGTGCTACTGCTCTCGATTGCCCTTATGGTCCCCCATAACGTGGTCAGTGGCCAGGTGACAATAGTAGAGGTACTGCCGAACTCGCCCGCCGCCAGCGCCGGCATCGCCGCCGGTGATACCCTCCTGACCATAAACGGGAAAGCGATACGTAATATCGGCGACCTTCACCGCCACGCCCAGAGCAACCTGGGCAACGAAATCAGCGTAACCATCGGCCGCAGCGACCAGAGCATAGAGGAATTCCGCCTGATACCCCGATGGAAACCCCCGGAGGGCCAGGGGGCCATCGGCATCTACACCAAGACGCTAAACCCGACCTTCACCAGGGAAAGTCTGCCCTTCTGGAGGGCGATACCCGCCGGAGCAGTTGACTCTATCGAGATGTTCGTCCTCTACAAGAACGGGATAATCAGCCTTATCATCGGGGCCATACCGGTGCAAATGGCCGGGCCGGTGGGCATCGTACAGGTGACCGGCGAGGTGGCCAGGGCCGGAATTAGCCCCCTGCTGGAGATTATCGCCGTTATCAGCATGGCCATAGGCATCACCCAGCTCATCCCGCTACCGGCACTGGACGGGGGACGAATCGCCTTCGTACTGCTGGAATGGGTGCGCCGCGGCAAGCGAATATCTCCCAAGAGAGAAGGGCTGGTACACCTTGTCGGCTTCGTGGTGCTAATGGGGTTCATGCTGGCCATTACCTATCAGGACATCATCCGCATCATAAGCGGAGAGAGCCTTATTCCCTGAAGCCACGAGTTACAGGCTGGTGAGACAGATGAATAATCTACCCCATCCCCGCCGGATGAGCAAAGCGCTAAAAATCGGCAGCGTAACAGTGGGCGGCGGCGCCCCCATCGTGGTGCAGTCCATGACCAAGACCGATACCCGTAACGTTATGTCAACTATCGCGCAGATCAAGGAGCTCCAGGACTGCGGCTGCGAGCTGGTAAGGGTAGCCGTGCCCGACGCGGAAGCCGCCGAGGCGATACGCCAGATAAAGAAGGCCGTCTCCATACCGCTGGTCGCCGATATTCACTTCGACTACCGCCTGGCACTGAAGGCACTCGAGGCCGGCTGCGATGGACTGCGCCTGAACCCGGGTAATATCGGCGAACCGGGAAAGGTGGAGACAATAGCCAGAGCAGCCCAGGCCAGGAAGGTGCCCATCCGCATCGGGCTGAATGCCGGCAGCCTCCCCCGGGCCAGCGACCCGGGACTGAATACCGCCCGGCGGATGGTGGCGGTAGCGCTCGAGCAGATAAGACTGCTGGAAGGCCTGGACTTCGACCTGATTAAGGTCTCCCTGAAGGCCTTCGACGTGCCCACCACTATCGAAGCCTACCGGGAGATTGCACCCCGGATACCCTACCCACTGCACATCGGCATTACCGAGGCCGGCCCGCCCCGGACCGGCATCATCCGCAGCACGGTGGGTATCAGCACCCTGCTCTACCTGGGCATCGGCGATACCATCCGGGTCTCGCTGACCGCCCACCCCCGGGAGGAGGTCTTTGCCGCCTATGAGATTTTGAAGAGCCTGAACCTGCGCCAGCACGGCCCCATCCTGGTGAGCTGCCCCACCTGCGGGCGCGCCGAGGTCGATATTATCAGGCTGACCCAGGCAGTGGAGGAACGGTGAGTAAAAATCGACAAGCCGGTAAAGGTGGCCGTGATGGGCTGCGTGGTCAACGGCCCCGGCGAGGCCAAAGACGCCGATATCGGCATCGCCTGCGGCAAGGGTAAAGCCGTCCTCTTCAAAAAGGGACAAAAAATAAAGACCATCCCGGAAAAAGATTTCATTACCACACTGATGGACGAGGTGGAGAGGTTTTAGGCATGGATTGGCCGGGGGAAGTTTGAAGGGGCTTTTAGCCCCTTCAAAACAATTCCACCCCCACACCTTTGAAGGAGAGGGGGACCGAGGGGGTGAGGTAGATAGAACTAGATAAAATCAAACTCCCATCGTATAATGGACAAGAGCCCGGCTGGCAGAGGAGGAAAGTAAAATAGAAGAGATTTCACCCAAGTCCAGACTGGTCGTTACCCTACTGGCCTTCTTCCTCGGCGAACTCGGCGCCCATAGATTCTACCTGGGTAAAATCGGCACGGCCATTGCCATGCTCCTGACCGGGGGCGGGTTCGGCATCTGGGCCATGGTAGACTTCATATTCGCCGTCTGCGGCACCATGAAAGACAAGGAAGGCCGGCTGATTAAAAACTGGGATTAATTTTAAGCAGCCGGACAGGAAAAAGGAATGCGCATATCACAGCTCTTCGGTAAGACACGGCGGGAAGTGCCCGCCGAGGCGGAGACTATCAGCCACCAGCTGCTCCTAAGGGCCGGCATGATAGAGCAGGTGTCCGCCGGTGTCTACTCCTACCTGCCCCTGGGCTGGCGGGCGCTGAAGAGAATAGAGAATATCATCCGCGATGAGATGGACGCCACCGGCGGACAGGAGCTACATATGCCCGTCCTTCAGCCCCTCGAGCTGTGGCAGAAGACGGGGCGGGACCAGGCCTTCGGCCAGAGCCTGTTTACCCTCTCAGACCGCAAAGAACACGCGCTGGTGATGGGACCCACCCACGAGGAGGTCATCACCACCCTGGTCAGCCACAACGTGCAGAGCTACCGCGACCTGCCCCTGCTCCTGTATCAGATACAGACCAAGTTCCGCGACGAGCCCCGCCCCCGGGGTGGGCTGCTCCGTGTCCGCGAGTTCACCATGAAAGACCTCTACAGCTTCGATACCGACGAGGCCGGACTGGAGCGGAGCTATCAGAAGATGCTTACCGCCTATCAGAACATATATACCCGCTGCGGCCTGCCCTTCCTGGTCTGTGAAGCCGATAGCGGTGCCATCGGCGGCAAGGACTCCCATGAGTTCATGGTCATCACCGAGACCGGCGAGGACGAGGTTATCCACTGCCCCGGCTGCCACTACGCCGCCAACGTGGAGAAGGCACAAAGCGTAAAGGGACGGATAGAGGGTGGCCAGCCGCAGCCAATGGCCGAGGTAGCCACCCCCGGCGCCGCCACTATCGAAGAGGTGGCCACTTACCTCAAGGTGCCCCACTCGCACACCCTGAAGGCAGTCTTCTATATCGCCGACGGCGAACTGGTCTTCGTGAGCATTCGCGGCGACATCGCGGTCAATGAGGTCAAGCTGAAGAACACCCTGCGCTGCGGCGAACTGCGGCTGGCCACCCCGGATGACCTTAACGCCGCCGGTATAGTGGCCGGTGCCGCCTCTCCGGTTGGCCTGAGCGGCGTAAAGGTCGTTGCTGACGACTCCATAACCTCGGGAACAAATTTCGTTGCCGGGGCCAATAAGCCCGAAACTCACCTTCAAAACGTTAATTACCCTAGGGATTTTAAGGCCGACACCATGGCTGACATCGCCATTGCCCGCGCCGGGGAGGCCTGCCCCAAATGCGGCGCCAAACTGGCGTCGGTACGCGGCATCGAGGTGGGCCACGTCTTCAAGCTGGGCACCTTCCTGAGCGAAAAGCTGGGCGCCTCCTTCGTTGACGCCGACGGCACCCCCAAACCCATTATCATGGGATGCTACGGCATCGGCGTGGGCCGACTGCTGGCCGCCGCTATAGAACAGAACCACGATGATAAGGGCATCATCTGGCCAGCGCCCATCGCCCCGTATCAGGTCTACCTCTGTCCCCTGTACAAGGAAGGCACCGGGGTAGCCGAGGCCAGCGAAAGGCTGTATAACGAGCTTGAGGCCGCGGGGCTGGAGGTGCTTTTCGACGACCGCCAGGAATCACCGGGGGTAAAATTCAATGACGCCGACATGCTGGGGATACCCGTCCGGGTTACCGTCAGCGCCCGCACCCTTTCGCAGGATAGCGCCGAGATAAAGCGCCGCTCGGAAAAAGAGGCCCAACTGGTACCGCTGGCCAAGACCGCCACCCGGCTCAAAGAGCTTACCGGCGCTTGAATATATACCTCGCTCCCTTCCCTAACCCTGAGTACTCTTCGACGAGTAAGCGATGGAGTCAATACTCGAAACCGGACATCCCATCATCTTGTACCGCCGGTATTTCCCTAGCCAGTCATCCCCAAACCGTCCCGTCAGCCCCTATATTCGCCAAAATAGGCCGGTTCCCTTGACAGGAATATGTGTACTATGCTATTTAAATCGGAAACAATAGCGCACTTAAACGCCATGCCTGGTAACACGGTGCCTAGGCCGGCGAGATTCGGTGGATTTGATAAACCCTGGGCCAGGTAATATACTTGACAGCTAACCTGATATATTCGATTATATTAGTCGACTATGATATTGGCTTGCCGGCCAGTCAAAGGGGGTGGTATATGACATGAAAGCTAACCCGCAGCGTTTCTCTGCCTGAGAGCATTATTATTATTTACTATAGGAGCTATGCGATGAGAAGAGTGAAATATCTGGGATTTATCCTGCTGGCAGTATTGGTAGCCTTGGCCCTACTGGCCGGTTGTGCCGGCAAACAAGTGCCGACAACACCCATAAAGATAGGGCATATCGGAGAGTTCACCGGGTTTGCTGCCATCTATGGCCCCCCTCAGAAAGAGGCCATGGAGTATGCTCTCGATGAGATTGGCTGGGAGATTGAGGGCCGGAAGATAGAACTCATATCCGAGGACGGCGGGAGTGACCCGGCCACCGGCGCGGACAAAGCGAGAAAGCTGGCCGAAAGCGATAATGTGGATGTGATTATCGGCCCGCTGCTATCCAGCTCCGGGGCGGCAGTGGCCGCCTACCTGCAGGGTCCGGGAACGCCCAATATAGGCCTGGCCAACCACGGTACCGAGCTGTGTGGGAAAATGCGTGACGGCATCTACACCAATATCTTCCTCACCGACGGTATAATGCCGTCTATGGGCTATCCACTGGGCAAATATGCCTATGAAAAGCTGGGCTACCGGACAGCCGCCCTGGTAGAAGCCGACTACGTGGCCGGATGGGACTTTAACGGCGGTTTTCAGCGCGGCTTCGAAGAGAGCGGGGGCCGGGTCCTGCAAATACAGAGGGCCCCTCTGGGCACGATGGACTTCTCTCCCTACATTACCGCCCTGAAGAAGGTCGATTGTGTCTCCTACTTCCTCCCGGGAATGGGCCTCGCCTTCCACAAACAGTATTACGATGCCGGCGTGGGCATACCTCTGGTAGAGCCGCAGCATGACACCCTGCTTGCTACGGAACTAAACCAGCTGGGCGACGACGTAGTCGGTATGGTAGCCTCCGGGGTCTGGTCTCCCCTTATCGATATACCACAAAATAAGGCCTTCGTCGCCGGCTGGAAGCAGAAGTTCGGCAAGGTCCCGGAAACGCATAACGAGACCGGCTATACCGCTGTCCAGGTCTTTCTGGAGGCAGTGAGGTATACCAAGGGTGATACCTCACACGAGGCTATTCTTGACGCCCTGCGCAACATTACGGTAGAGACGCCTCGAGGCACCGTGTCATATACCACCGACGGACTGGGCGTTATACCTGTTTACATCCTCCAGGTTATCAAGGTAGACTACGGGAACGAGTGGCAGCCGCTGGCTGAATATCCCATGAAACATATCTGGGAATACCCCTCGGAACCTACTAAATAGGCACCCGGAGCCGGAAACTACAATCGCAGGTTATGAGGTGGGGTGGCCTAAACCACCCCACCTCATAAGATAATCGTCATGGATATACTGGCAATAAATATCCTGAACGGCATTTCCTATGCCATGATACTGTTTCTCATGGCCAGTGGGCTGTCGCTAATCCTGGGCGTTATGGGGATTCTCAACCTGGCCCACGGCACGCTGTACATGCTGGGAGCCTATATCGGGTTAACGGTGGCCAGCCTGGGGGGCAACTGGGTGGTGGGCCTCCTGGCGGGCGGCTTGAGCGCCGGGGCTATCGGCCTAATCTTCGAGCGGGCCTTCCTAAGCCGCCTCTACAAGCAGATAAACCAGCAGGTGCTGCTGACCCTGGGACTGGTCTACGTCTTCGCCAATATGGTCCTACTGGTGTGGGGGGCTATCAGCAAGATAGGGGCCGCCCCAGCTATAGTATCGGGCGGGGTGAGTATAGGCGACTTCACCTTTCCCCTCTATCGTTTTTTGCTCATCTTTATGGGCTTACTAGCCTTCGCCGGGTTATGGTGGTTCGAGGCGAAAACACGGGCCGGCGCCATCATCCGGGCCGGCATGGACGATAAGGAAATGACCATCGGCCTGGGGATAAACTACGGGCTGATCTCCAGCGCTATCTTTATCCTGGGGGCCACGATGGGCGGACTGGCCGGCTTTATCGGCACCCCGATAGTGGGCGCCCACCCCGATATGAGCATGAATATCCTGCTCTATGCCGTAATTGTGGTTGTCGTCGGTGGAGTAGGTTCGGTAAAAGGAGCGCTGCTGGGGGCCCTGGTAATCGGGCTTATCGATTCCTTCGGTAAAGCCTATTTCCCGGACTTTGCCCTGTTCACCATTTATCTGGCCATGATAATCGTCCTGCTGGTCAGACCTTCCGGTATCCTGGGAAGGGCGCAATAGACCATGGTAAAGAAAAGCCCTAAGACGATAAGAGCACCGCGGCGGGAGCAACTGCTATCCTACTCCCCTTATATCGTTGTTGGCCTGATCAGCCTGGTATTACCCCCCTTCACCGACCCTTACTTAAAGAGCATGATGGCCAAAATCCTTATCTTTGCCATCTTCGCCCTCTCCCTCAACCTTATCTTCGGCTATGTCGGTCTTTTCTCCCTGGGACATGCCGCCTTCCTCGGTGTGAGCAGTTATACCGCCGCTATTCTAATAGTACGTTACGGTATTACCAACTTCTGGTTGGTCTCCCCCATCGCTATCCTGACAGCGGTGCTCTTTGCCGCCATCTTCGGTGTTATCGCTCTCAGGGCATCCGGCATATACTTCCTGCTGGTCACCCTGGCCATGGGACAACTGCTCTACAGCATTACCCTCAAGTGGCGGACCATGACCGGGGGCAGCGACGGCATAGCCGGTATACCCTATCCCGACCTGGGCATACCCGGGCTTACCATGAACGCCACCTCTTTCTACTACCTGGTCCTGGCGGTCTTCATTATCTGCTTCCTCTTAATGCGTCGAGTGGTAAACTCCCCCTTCGGACAGGCGCTGCAGGGCATCCGCGAAGACGAGCGCCGCATGAGACACCTGGGCTACCACACCTGGCTATATAAATACATCGCCTTTATTATTGCCGGGCTGTTTGCCGGCGTCGCCGGCGTATTGTTCGGCTCGTATACTACCATTATTGTTCCCGACTACCTCGGTGTGCTGACATCCACTCTGGTAATGCTTATGGTAATAATCGGCGGTACCGGGGTGTTCTGGGGACCGGCCCTCGGCGCTGCCGTGGTCGTGCTGCTGGAGCATTATGCCAGCCTGTATACCCCGGAGCGCTGGCCACTGATTCTGGGCGGCGTCTTTATCCTGGCGGTCATGCTCCTGCGCGGCGGGATAAGTATTCACCTGTTAAACCTCTGGAAGAAGGTAAGGTATAGCTATGGAAGCGGTAAGGATTGAGGGACTATCGAAAAACTTCGGCGCCCTCGAGGTCTTAAAAGACCTGTCTCTAAGCGTGGAATCCGGAGAATACGTGGCCATTATCGGGCCTAACGGGGCGGGAAAGACCACGCTGCTCAATGTGATTACCGGGGAGCTGGAGGCCAGCGCCGGCCGGGTATATATCTTCGGGCAGGATATTACCGCTACCCCGGTACACCGCCACGCCAGCATAGGCCTGGCCCGCTCTTTTCAGATAAGCCGCCTTTTCCACAACCTGACGGTGCTGGATAATATTACGCTGGCCCTCCATGGTATAAAACCTTCCCGCTACCACATGTTCCTGCCCGTCAGTGCCTACTGTGATTGCCTGGATAAGGCCCAGGAGCTACTAAAATCGATAGATCTATGGGAAAAGAGAGATGAACCGGCAAAGACAATATCCTATGGCGAACAGAGGAAAATGGAGTTTATGCTCAGTCTATGCTCCGAGCCGAAGGTACTGCTGCTGGACGAGCCTACCGCCGGGCTGTCCATCGCCGAAGTCCCTGAGTTTGTCGACACCATTAAGAACCTGGCACGGGGCACCACGCTGATTTTCGTGGCGCATGACATGGACGTGGTGTTCAGCCTGGCCCACCGCATAGTAGTGCTCTACCTGGGAAAATTTATAGCCGACGGGACATCCCAGGAGATTAAGGCTAACCCACTGGTCAAGGAGATATACCTGGGGCTGGATGAGGGTAGAGCCGATGCTTGAGCTGGCCAGTGTGCATACCTACTACGGTGAAAGCCACGTGCTCCGGGGCATTTCACTGAAGGTGAAAAGCGGTTCCGTGGTGGCCCTGCTCGGTCGCAACGGCATGGGCAAGACCACCACTATCCATTCCATTATCGGTTTTACTCCCCCGCGCCGGGGCCAGGTAATCTTCAAAGGCCAGGATATAACCCACCTTGAGCCTTACCAGATTCCCCAGAGGGGAATAGCCCTGATTCCCCAGGGGAGGCGCATCTTCCCGTCGCTGAGCGTAAAGGAGAACCTCACCATGGCAGCCAGAGGCCGCAAAAACGGTGATAGCTGGACACTGGAGAGGGTGTACTCCCTGTTTCCGGTGCTGAAAGAGCGCGCCAACCTTAAGGGTAACCTCATCAGCGGCGGGGAGCAGCAGATGCTGGCCATTGGCCGGGCGCTGATGACCAACCCCGACCTGCTGCTAATGGACGAACCATCAGAGGGTCTGGCACCACTAATCGTCCGGGAGCTCGGTGACATTATCTGCAAGCTACACCAGGGCGGCCTCTCCATCCTGCTGGTGGAGCAGAATATACGCCTGGCTTTAGCGGTAGCCGACTATGCCTATGTACTGAACAAGGGCATGATTGTCTACGAGTCCACTCCCCAGGAACTGGAGAAGAACGAGGAAGTCAAGGATATATACCTCGGCGTGTCCCAATAGACAGTCCGCTATGCCAATAGAAGCCCCCCCTCCCACGGTCCCGGTCAAATTCGGCCCAGCCTGGCTCCTGTAGTCACTGGAAATTGACAATTACACTCACCGAGGATACACTAAAACCAAAGGTATATTGGCCTTACATCCGTGCTTGAGCACGATTTTGAGGTAGCAGCCGCCATTGCCCGGCACTCCACGGTACTGGCTGCTACCGACATTTCTGGGGGCTTCGGGCTTACTACCGGAGGAGGAGACGAACGGCATATGGCCATATCGAAGCTTAAAATCTTCTACATACTCTCGCTGGTGGCCCTAATCGTCCTGCTGGTTTTCGCCGTTTTCCGCCCCATGGTCGCCGGTCCTAAATACAGCGAGGTGCAACGGACCAACATCATCAAGTCCAGTGAAGGGTGGATTATGCAGTTTAACCTGATAAACCGCGAGGGAAGTGAGCAGCATTATACTATCTTCGTCTCCGTCGATAATAAAGAGCCCTATAGAGAGAACGTGTTACTGGGAGATGACAGAACATTTATCTTTGTCCGTCGTATCCCGGCACATGAGCTGGTGGGGGATAGAGGAAAGGTGACCCTAAGCATCTATAAGGAAGACGAGACCGAGCCCTTCGAGGAGACGACCTACTACCTGGAGTAAGCTGATGGGAGAAGAGCGGGCACCGGCCATGACCAAAATAATTGAGGGCAAGCGACCTGGCCCCGCCAGGGCGGTTGGGTTCGGCTACAGCCAGGTAGCGTTCCTGGTTATTATCATGATGGCCATTACCGTCTGTGAATATGTTTTCGCCTACCAGGACGTGGCTTATGGTATTATGATCGCCCTCGGTCTTACCCTGGCGATTTATGTTATACTCTCCGTGTTGCGCCTTGACCAGCGAATCGTGGACTGCGCCGAATCCCTGACCCTGATACCACTCTATATCCTGTTCACCTCGTCACTGCCCTGGTTCTTCTTCAACCAGCAGTACCTGCTGCCGGCAGTCTACTCCTGTATCCTGGCGCTTTGCCTATGGCATATCTACCGGAAGAACCTAAGCATCAAGTCACTCTTCGGGTTCAAAAGGAAAGTTGACCTGAAATGGGCCACTATCGGGGCACTTATTGCTATCCCTACGGGGACGATAGAATACCTCATCCTCAGACCGGCCCCCACCTTCCCCACCTTCGAGGTGCAATACCTGTTGCGGGACCTGGCCTACATGCTGTTCTTTGTCGGCCTGGCCGAGGAGGTCCTGTTCCGAGCCTTCATCCAGAAAGACCTGGAGGCCGCTTTTGGCTGGAAGTGGGCGCTGTTCTTCGCCTCCGCCCTCTTTGCCGTGATGCACCTCACCTGGCGGTCAATGATGGAGCTCGGCTTCGTCTTCTTTGCCGGGATGATAATGGGAGGCCTCTATTTAAAGACGAGAAGCCTGACGGCACCGATTATACTGCATGCGGTTAACAACGTGATGCTGGTGGCGGTGTGCCCCTATATCTTCCGTTTATGAGATGATGACAGACACCGACAAGATAACAAAGCCCCAGGGCCGGCTCAAGACGACGCTAGCCATTAAGCTGGCCCTGTGGCTGGCCGTTACCCTGGCGCTTTCCCTTATTTTCATGCGGCATTTCTGGCTCGGGCTGCCGGCCATGCTCTCGCCCAGCTGGGTGCTCGGACAGCACCACGCTTCACCCTGGGCGGTACTGGCCCTATGCCTGGTCTTCCTCTGGTTAAAGAGGCAAGGGACCTGGCAGAGAATGTTAGCCAACGGCGGCTTCCGGGTCGGTAATTCGAGAAGGGTACTGCTGTTTTACAGTCTCCGGGTCCTGCTGGGTATAGTAATAGTGGCCGCAGCCATTCTAATGCCGACCTCAAGCGACTACTGGGTATTCCAGCTTATCCTGTTATCCCTGGGCCTCTTTACCATCCTCTTCGGCAGGGCGGCACAGATTCCCTCCACCCTGCTGGCCATTTACGGCTTTGCTGTCTCCTTCCCCCTGCTTATTACGCGCTATGCCGAGTATGCCTACTCGCGAGCCACTATCGCGCCGCTAATATGGCTGCTGAGCGCCCTGGGCTATCCCCTGCAGAACCAGCAACAGCTGGTGCAGTTTACCTGCGTTACCGGCGAACCCATCAGAGTAGCTATCACCTCTGCCTGTGCCGGCCCGGCAACAATGGGGGTCTTTATCGCCCTATTCGCCCTGATGACGCTGGATATACCCCTGCCCCCCAAAAAAGCAGCCGCACTCTTTCTATTCGGCGTGGCCGGCACCTGGGTACAGAGCTTCATCAGATTGATAATCCTGCTACTGGTCGGTTACTACCTGGGCGAAGACGCCCTGTGGACAGCCCATTTCTGGACGATATACGTTATCTTCCCCCTGTGGTATGTCATCTTCGCCGTCATCTACTTCTGGCAGGCGAGACGGCCAGCTGAGGCCAGCAGCCAACAAAGAGTAGCGGGTTAATAATTCTAAGATTAAGCCGCGGGCGAGGATATTTCCTCGCCCTTTTTACTGTTTCAGGTAAATACTGAAGTAGTCTACCGGGCCGATACCTCAGCAGCCGCGCTCTTGCCCGCCACGTAGCCAAAGGCCATACCACCCACCACGCCTATAGCCCCACCCCGCCCGGTAGCACCGCTGATGGAGAATGAGCCGGCATAGAGGCCGGGAACGGCGTCTCCCCCGCCGTTTATTACCTGTCCCCGCTCGTTAACCACCACACCGCCGCGGGTATCAATTATCCTGGGGCCATGCTCCAGAGCGTAGAACGGCGGTTTCCTTATCGGCCTCAGGCCCTCAGCAGATTTCCCGAACAAGGGGTCGTCCCTGCCCCGGTCGCAGCCCGCATTGTATTCGTCAACCGTCCTCTTCAGCCGGCGGGAATCTATGCCATATACGGTCGCCAGCTCCTCGATGGTATCAGCCACCCTGATAACCCCGCCAGCTATTCCCCTCTCGATGCCCTCATGCCAGCCGCAGAAGGGGAGCGCCGAACTCGCATAGTAAGGGGTATAGGGCGGGTTATCACCCATCTTCCTGATATCGCCATCATCAAAAAATACCGCCTTTTCGGGCATGGCCATTGCCCCATTCCAGTCTGCATCGAAGAGGCTGTAGATAACACCACCCGGCTGGTCCATGAGCAGCCGGTAGGCAGCATAGGCCGTAAGCTGCTCATTGGTAAACCTAAGACCGTATCTATTGACATAGAGACCCAACTGCCTTAGTAGCTGAATCGGAGTATCATAGAAGTTCTGCCCCCACGCCTTATTGCCGGTGCCCCGTTTAAGGCAGGTTATACCCCCGGCAGCGCCATGAACACTAGTCATATCGCCTACCATAGCCCCCATCCCCTGACACATGCGGATGCCATCGCCCGTCTTGGTCGGCGGAGAGGTAGTGCAGCCGGCATAAATGCCCACATTATTGTAATAGGTCAGCATATCCCGGTTATAGGCAAAGCCGCCGGTTGCGTCGATAACCGCCCCGGCCCTGAAGTAGCGCACCCCGCCGTCCTTCGCCTGCACCCGGACGCCGGTGACCCGGCCCCTATCATCACTCACCAGGGCAGTGACCGCAGCCCCCAGGCGAAACTCCACCCCCCTCCACCGCAACCACCTCTCCAGGGTGCGGATGACACAGCCGAACTTGAACTGAAAGGGGGGAGCAGCGGAGTAATCGGTAAGTTCCGTGGAAACAGGGGTGAAGCGCAGCACCCCGGGATGGTCAACACTAACATCGACCACCTGCCATTTGATACCCATATCGCTGAGCCCGTCCATGAGGTAAGCCGCCCAGACCAGGTTATTCTTCAGCAGTCTGGAGTCGGCCAGCTTGGCCATATCCTCCGATTTGGGCAGCAAGCGAATATGGTGGTACAGGTCATCCTCCGTCCAGGTCTTACCAAGCGTCTCCTGCCATAGGCGGCTGCCGAAAGCAACGGCACTATTGGCCATGGCCGACTCGCCGCCCACCACATCAGCCTTCTCCAGCACCGTTACGTCGGCCCCGGCCTCCACCGCTCCCCAGGCGGCGGCCAGACCACCGCCCCCTCCCCCCATCACCAGTACATCCGTCTCCTCGTCCCAGCTCGCCGGAGCCGCCACCGGCGGTATCGGTTTAACATTTTGTAGATTCATACAGTCATCCTCCACCCTATTTTAGTGGTCTCCCGTAGTCAGCGTCAAGATGCACCAGAGCCGGACCAACCACCTAGAGCCACTCCACGTCCCGTGATATAATAGGACACGAAAATAGCAAATATACTGTTGGAGGTAAAAACAATGGCTGGACCCAGTTTTTCTCTGGAAGGTAAAGTGGCCCTCATTACCGGTGCGAAGCGGGGATTAGGCAAGGCTATGGCCCTGGCCTTTGCCGGCGCCGGGGCCGATATTGCCATCTGCACCCGGGCGATGGAAGACGGACTGCTGGTAAAGGCCGCCGATGAGATTCGCCAGCTCGGCCGCCGCTCCCTGGCCGTGCAGACCGACGTCAGGTATAAAGACCAGGTAGATAAACTGATGGCCAGGGTACTGGATGAGTTCGGACAGATAGATATCCTGGTCAACAACGTGGCCATCCTGATACCGTCACTCCTGCTCGACATGCGCCTTGAGGACTGGGAGAAGGTAATTGCCACCGACCTTACCGGCCACCTGCTGCCCACCCAGGCGGTGGGTAAGCACATGGTCTCCCGAAAGCAGGGCTCCATTATCAATATGGCCTCGGTAAACGGCGTAAGAACCAAAAAGGGTATCGGGCTGCACTGCATCTGTAAGGCAGCGACCATAATGTTCACCCAGGTGCTGGCCCTGGAACTGGCCGAGCATAATGTAAGGGTTAACGCCATTGCCCCGGGACTGACCAGGGTGGAGCACAATATGGCCCGCTGCGATGACCCGGAGTACCTGAAGAACTACACGCTCCGGATGCCGATACCGATGGGGCGGGTGGGCACACCGGACGACATCGTCGGGGCCGCCGTGTACCTCGCCTCCGACGCCTCCAGCTACGTTACCGGGGACGTAATCCAGGTGGACGGGGGCATACTGGCCTAGCCATCAGGCGGCCTTACAGGCCGGCCGCCGCCAGGATATCGGGGACCACCTCCTCCCGACCGATGGCCATGATATGCACACCATCGCAGATAGCCTCCTTTTTAAGGGCGGCTATCATGCGACCGGCAATCTCGATGCCCTTATTTATGGCCTCCCCCTTGGGGGCAGCAGCCAGCTCGTCAATCAGGCCCTGGGGCACAAAGATACCGGGGACATTCTCGTTCATATACCTGGCCATTCTGGCCGATAGCAATAGCACGATTCCGGCCAGAATCTTGACCGGGAACTGGCGGGCATACTGCATGAATTTGGCGAAATTATCCAGGTCGTAGATGGCCTGGGTCTGGAAAAACTCGGCCCCGGCGGCGATCTTCTTCTCGAACTTGATTAGCTGGGGCTCCTGCGGCTGCGCCTCCGGGGTAACGATAGCCCCGGCGCAGAACTCCACCGCACCATCAAGCTCATTACCACCCAGGTCATACCCCGATTCCATCTGGCGGATGGCCTCAAGCAGCTGCGACGAATCGAGGTCAAAGACCCCCTTGGCCTCCTTATGGTCACCCACGGGCACCGCATCGCCGGTAAGGCAGAGAACATTGCTTATACCCCTGCTGTAAGCCAGCATCAGCTCGGCCTGAAGCGCCAGGCGGTTACGGTCGCGGCAGGTCATCTGCAAGATAGGCTCGCCGCCCTGCTCCTTGATAGCCAGGCAGCCACCGATGGAGGGAAAGCGCATCATCGAGCTCTGATGGTCGGTAACATTTAGCGCATCCACCTTATCCTTGAGCAGGTCTATGTGGTACCGCATTTTCTCCAGGTTCGTTCCCTTGGGTGGCCCTATTTCGCTGGTAATTACGAACTTGCCGGATTTAAGGGCCTCAGCAAATCTCGATGCCATTTTCCACCTCCTCGCTCACGAAACTATGACCGACCTCGGCCGGGGCACGACATGGAAGTTGCGGGGGGAGTGCTGCTTTCGCATCAGGTCAAGCCGCCCCTGCTCCTTCAGGCGCTCGTAGATAAGCGTCCAGCCGCAGTCCTTCTCCTTATCGACCTCACACTTGCCATTATTGGTACCGCCACAGGGGCCGTTCACCAGGCCCTTGTGGCAGGCAGTAACGGGACAGATAGCCGCCGTTTCGCCCAGGAGACACTGGCCGCACTGGTCACAGACCTCATTAAAATAGCCGGGGCTGCTCTCCACCGCAATGAACAGGGTATCCAGGGCGGGAATAACCGGCTTGTCCAGGTAGAGGCTCACGCGGTGCACCCCCAGGGCGCAGGTCATCACCAAAATAGCGCCGGCATCGGAGATAGCCTGTTTATTCTCCTTCATGGCAAGCCCGGTCATCTCATCGCAGGCAGTAGAGACAACCGTGGAACCGCTGACCAGCTTGCCCATCTCCTGAAGGTGCCCCTTCATCTGGGCAACCTCATCAACACCACCGGTCTTGGTCATGGTGGTGCAGGTACCGCAGCCAACGATGAATATCCGGTCCAGTCCGTTTAGCTGCTCCTTTATCTCCTCCAGCGGTTTCTGCCTCGTTATCGATTTCATGGCATCCTCCTCTAGGGCCAGTTATCCTTCCAGGTCACACCTAAGACAGCGCTTGGCTTCATACCGGGCCGTTTCCTCGGAGAAGCCCAGCTCTATCTCGCTGAAGCTGGCCCGCCTCTCGACGACGGGCAGTGTGGGCACCTTAAGCCGGGGCTGCTCCTCCCATGTCTCCTCAACATCCCGGCGGGCCACCTCACCGCCGGCGGCGGTCTTGCGGTCATACATCTCCACCCGCGAGGTGTCGCTCTCAAAGTACTTGTCTATGGCCAGGGCCGCCCTCCGGCCAGCCGCGATGGCCTCTATGACCATACCCGGCCCGGTAACGAAGTCACCGCCGGCAAAGACCCCGGGGACATTGGTGGCCAGGCTGTTATTGTTCACCACCAGGGTCTCCCAGCGGGTACGTTCCAGGGCACTGTCACGGGGCAGGAAGGATAAATCCGGGGCCTGGCCTACGGCGGCAATCACCATGTCCGCCTCAATGGATAGCTCCGAGCCGGCGATGGGAACAGGGCGGCGCCGACCGCCTTCGTCGGGTTCGCCCAGACTCATGCGGATGCACTGCAGGCCGGTTACCTTCCAGTTGTCGCTGACTATCCGGGTGGGACTCACCAGGAAATTGACCCGGATACCCTCAGCCACCGTCTCCTCATACTCCACCTCGGTTACCGGCATCTGCTCGCGCAACCGCCGGTAGTAGATGTTGACTTCATCAGCGCCGAGCCTGAGAGCGGTACGGGCGGAGTCCAGGGCTACATTGCCTCCACCGATAACCGCTACCCGGCGCCCGACATCGACCTGGCGGCCGGTCTTGACATCCCGCAGGAACCTCAGTCCGTAGTGGAAGCCCTTGATATCCTCCACCTCGCCCGGTATACCGATGCGCTGGCTGCGCTGAGCGCCGGCGGCAATAAACACCGCCCCAAAGCCATCCTGCTTTAAGTGTTCCACCGTAAAATTGGTATTAATCGGGGTATTATACCTTATCTCCACGCCCTTCTTGGTTATGTAGTCAACATCGGCCTGAATGACATCCCGGGGCAGGCGAAACTCGGGGATGGCTACCAGCAGCATGCCCCCGGCCACAGGCAGGGCCTCGAAGACGGTAACCGGATAACCCGTCTGCGCCAGATAATAGGCGCAGGACAGCCCCGTGGGCCCCGCCCCGACCACGGCTACCCGCTCGCTCCTGGTCTGCGGGAAGGGTTCGGGGTCCGGGGCGCCGCCAGCAAAATACCAATCGGCGGCAAAGCGCTTGAGTGACCGGATGGCCACCGACTCGTCCAGCTCACCACGGCGGCAGCGTCCCTCGCAGGGGTGATGGCAGATACGACCGCAAATAGAGGGGAAGGGATTACGCTCCCGGATAGTATCAACGGACGCCTGATACTCGCCATCGGCGATATGGGCCACATATTTAGGAACGTTGATGCCCACCGGACAGGTGTGCTGGCAGGGCGATATCATCAGGGCATCACATACCGCCGCCGGGCATTTCTTCTCCCTGATATGGGCTTCGTACTCATCCCGGAAATATTTAAGGGTAGAGAGCACCGGATTAGGCGAGGTCTGGCCCAGGCCGCACAGCGAGCCCTCCTTAACCGCCCAGGCTATTGCCTCTAAAGTGGCAATATCACTATCCCGCCCCCGGCCCTCAGTAATCCTGGTCAGTATCTCGAGCATCTGCCGGGTGCCCAGACGGCAGGCGGCACACTTCCCGCAGGACTCATCCTGGGTAAAGCTGAGGAAGAAGCGGGCTACCTCCACCATGCAGGTGGTCTCGTCCATTACCACCATGCCACCCGAACCCATGATGGAGCCCAGGCCGGCCAGCGTCTCATAGTCCACCGGCGTATCTATGAAACGGGCCGGGATGCAGCCCCCCGAGGGGCCGCCGGTCTGCACCGCCTTGAACTGCTTGCCCCGCGGGATGCCACCGCCAATATCATAGATGATACGGGACAGCGGCGTCCCCATGGGCACCTCCACCAGGCCGCTGTTGGCAATCTTACCGGTAAGGGCAAACACCGCCGTCCCCTTGCTCTTCTCCGTGCCGATAGCGGCAAACCAGTCGGCACCCCTCTTAAGGATAACCGGGACGACGGAGAGTGTCTTTACATTATTGATAATGGTGGGTTTCCCATCCAGGCCCGAGTTGGCCGGGAAGGGGGGGCGGGGGCGGGGCATGCCCCCCCGGCTCACGATAGAGGCTATAAGGGCCCTCTCCACACCCCCGACCAAGGCGCCGGCGCCCGCCATTGTATTAACGATAAAATCACAACCCCCACCCAGAAAGTCACCGACCCGAAAA
>JBDRCY010000007.1:0-45762 GCA_043821265.1 Chloroflexota bacterium | reverse complement strand
GCATTTAATGATTCTTGTGACACTTGTTTCTCCTTTCCCCGATATTACTTTACTGTGTTGAGGAAAGCTTGTCCAAACCCTTAAAGTGTCCGTTATTTTAAGCCCTGAAACTGTGCCATTTTCGCTGACGATTTACAATCAGATACAGGCAAGCCGTGAAGCCACCGTCAGTCTGCCTAAACTGGAAGAGTACATTCAGCTGGTGAGAGAAAACCTGACCGACTTAAGTTTTGATATGAAGCGTCTTGCACTGGAGATGCTGAATATCAAGATCTGGGTAGACGGCCCAAACGTGGAAATAACCGGAAACATACCTGTTGAAGATGTTGCTATTGCGACCAAATCATCTTGATTGCCTGTAAGGGACAGGCACGGACACAATCGCCGCAGCCCTTACAGAGGGCCGGGTCCGGCATGGGAATCCGGCCAGCAGCCTCCTGCTGGAGCAGCTTACGCGGGCAGGCCTCAGCCGCCGCACAGATACCGTCCTCGCACTCCTCGGGGCGGCATTTATTATAGTCCACCAGGGCCATCTTGCCCGGCATCAGCTACCCTCTGCCTCCTGCCTGGCCCTCTTTAGCTCATCCTCCAACTGTTCCAGTCGCTGCCACATTGACGGCGGCACGGAGTGGGGGCGGCCACCTGGCCTCCAGGTCGGCTATCTCCTGCTCAATCTCCCTTACCCTGTCGGTATCCACTTTAGTCTTTAGAAAATCGAAAAGCGCTAGCGGGGCCTAACCCTTATAAAACCCTCTTCTCCCCTCTATCCTATCGCCACCCATCAAAAAGCACTAGCGGGGCCTAACCTTTATAAAACCCCCTTCCAGGAGGTCGGCCAGAGCCGCGATATCATCCAGCGAGAACTGACTGGTCTCAGTCGCCAGAGGCTCATCGGTAGCTATGGCTATAAGCTGCTTAATACCGCTAAGCGGGGGGCCGGCATCCCGGCGATGAACCTCTATCTTGGGAGCGCTCCCCTGTTTAAAACCCTCGGCCAGGACAATATCATAATCCTCGCCCAGGAGACGAGCTACCTCATCCAGGGGGGCATCAGCGACCACCGGCTTTACCATCACAATACTATCGGGCGAACTGAACACCGTGGCGGCGCTGCCGGCGCGGATATGCCGCCAGCTGTCCTTGCCGGGACTATCGAAGCTAACCCCCTCGGCGGTGTGCTTGATGGTAGCCACGCGATAACCGCGCAAGTTAAGCTCCCCGATGAGCCTTTCGATAAGGGTCGTCTTACCCGAGTTCGACTTACCCACGATGGAAACTAAAGGCGGCATATCAGCCCTCCCTCACTGGCGGCGGTAGTTTTTCTTCCACGGCTCCTTCTTGATATCCAGATGGTCCCTTATGGCTGCTCTTAGGGCATTCGCCACCAGGAGAGCACAGTGTTCGTTACCCTCCGGCAGCCCTCCCAGGGCATTTAAGACATCCCGCTGGCTAATCCTCCGGGCCGTAGTGATACTCTTACCCCGGGCCAACTCGCCGAGCATACTGGCTGAGGCCACAGTGGCCGCACAGGCGTCGGTCCAGAAAGCGGCCCGGGTGATAACATCGCCGTCTACCTTCAGAGCTATCTCCACAGTATCACCATCGGGACTGGTTACGCGGGCCAGGCCATCCGCGTCCTTCATATGCCCCAGGTTACGGGGGTTTAGGGCATGGTCAATAACGGCCTCCGAATATATCTTCCTCATCGCCGCTTCGACCGATGCCAAAGACTCGTCCTGTGATAAACTCACCCCTTTGCCTCCTGCCTCTGGCCTGCCCCGGCCGGCCTCCCTATCGCTCCCTTACAAGGGTCTCGACACCTATCCCCGGGATATCTTCGCCTTAAGCTTGGGACAACTCAAGGTATAGCACGTTGTCCTCCGTTTACTGGGCACATGGGGATTACAACTAAGACAGGCGACGGTACCCACAGCACCGCTTACCCGATGAATACGTCTCTTTCTACCCCTTTTCCTTACCTCTTCAGCTCTACCAGTCATACCTGTATCTCCTTCTATCTTTATCTACGATGCTGGACTTCGGATGGCGGCGAGGCCATCTCGAAGTTACCTCCCTCAATCCTTATCGCCTTGCCATGGAGCAGGGCATCGGCTATCTTCCGCCGGCTCGAGACCAGCACACGAGCAAAGGTGCTCCGCGAGACCTTCATCTTCCGAGCACATTCTTCCTGTTCTAGACCTTCCAGGTCCTTGAGGCGTGTCGCCTCAGCCTCCTCAACCGAAAGACACACCTCCTCCAGATGTACCGAGGGCACCCCAGGCGGCTTAAAATAGGTCACATCCGGCATAAAGTCAACACATCGCGGTAACGGTTGGCGGCCCATAGTCCTCCCCCAGCTCTACTTCACGGACTTGCGCTCGTAGTGAACATATGCTCATTATCATTCTAATTATCCGCCCTGAAATTGTCAAACTCAAAGAGAGGCTAATTCTTCTTAACGGTTTATTTGCTATCTTAACCCTTATCAAATTATACTCTAGTGGAACTAGAAGTCCCGCACTTAAGGAGAGACAAATTTAAGATGACAGGTATTGCAGCAGCCGCCAGCCAGATAGCCGAAACGCTGGGGCGGTACCACGCCGATTATATCGAGGCCCATCTCGAGGAGAGTCAGACCAGCCACATCGCCTACCGGGGCCGGGAAATAGAGTCCATCGGCAAGGCCACCGCTACGGGCGCCAGCGTGCGGGCTATGGTCAGTGGAGGCTGGGGATTCACCAGCTTTGATAGCTTGAGTGACCTGCCCTCCAGAATAGAGATGGCCGTAGAGCAGGCCCGACTTGTCAGAAGCGGAAAAAGTGAACTGGCCCCGGTTGAGCCGGTAGTGGACAAGGTATCCTGGGACAAGAACCCGGTGAGCCGGCCCCTGGCGGAAAAGAAACAGCTGCTGGACGAGTATAATGACATCATCTGGCGCACACCCAGGCTGCAGACCTCCGTCATTGCCTACGGCGATAGCCACCGAAAGAACATCTTTGTAAATTCACTGGGCAGCCACATCGAACAGGAAAGGGCCGATATCACCCTCCGCTTAAGCGCCATAGCCACCGATGGCAGCCAGGTACAGCAGGCCGGACTCAGCCTGGGCAGCCGCGGCGATTCCAGCGCCATACAGGGACTGCACCAGCCGGTAGAGCACATGGCGCAGCACGCCGTGGAGCTTCTATCGGCACCGCAGGTAAAGGGAGGGGAATACACGGTGGTGCTGGACCCGGTCCTGGCCGGCGTCTTCGTCCATGAGGCCTTCGGCCATCTATCCGAGTCCGACTTCGTTTATGAAAACGACCGCCTGCGCCAGCTCATGGTGCTGGGCCGGAAGTTCGGCGATAAGAAGCTCAATATCGTTGACTCCGCCGCCGAACCCGGGCTGCGCGGTAGCTATAAGTACGACGACGAGGGCGTGCCTGCCACCAAGACCTACCTTATCCGGGAGGGCGAACTGGTGGGCCGACTCCACTCGCGGGAAACCGCCGCCAGGATGAAGGAGAGACCCACCGGCAATGCCCGGGCCGTTAACTATCGCCACCCGCCCATCGTCCGCATGAGCAACACCTTCATTGAGCCGGGGTCGTCGGCATTTAGCGACATGATAAGCGACATCGTGGAAGGGGTCTATGTTAAGAACTGGTACGGCGGTACCACCAGCATGGAGATGTTCACCTTCTCCGCCGGCGAAGCCTATATGATTCGCCAGGGCAAGATCGCCGAGGCGCTACGCCCGGTGATGCTCACCGGCAACGTATTTACCACCCTGATGAACATCGACGCTATTGGTAATGACCTCGAGATGAACCAGGGCGGCGGCTGCGGCAAGGGTGAACAATCCCCGCTGCCCGTCGCCAACGGTAGTCCCCATATCCGAATCCGCCGCTGCCTGGTCGGAGGCAAATAGATGCTAGATATCCTGACTCAAGCCAGGAAAATAGCCGAGGAAGCCGAGGTCTACCTGGTTACCGCGGAGGAAACACCTATCAGGTTCGAGGCTAACCGCCTGAAGCATATCCAGGGGAAACAAAAAACGGCCGTAGCCCTGCGCCTTATCCGACAGGGCAGGATAGGCTACGGCACCTCCACCACGCTGGATGATGCTCAAAGCCTGGTAAGCAATGCCCTGGAGACCGCCCAGTTTGGCAGCAAAGCCCGGTTTGAGTTTCCTGCCCCCAGCCCATACCCCCGGGTTAGCGTCTTCGACCCGGAGGTGGCATCCGTACCCATAGAGGCTATGGTAAGACTGGGCGAAGAGATGATAGGCATGATTACCGCTCATACCCCGGATATTGTATGCGAGGGTGGCGTAACCAAGGAGATAATATCGGTCCGTATCATCAACTCGCGCGGTGGGGAGATGGAATATAAGAAAAGCATCTTCAGTATGGGTATTGAAGGCAGCCTCATCCGGGGCACCGATATGCTCTTTGTCGGCGACAGTCAGTACTCCTGCCACCCCCTGACCGAGGCCAAGTCCGTCGCCGGGGTAACCATCAAGCAGTTGGAACTGACCAAAAACCAGGCCTCGGTACCCAGCCAGTCCCTACCCGTTATCTTCACCCCCAACGGGATAGCCAGTGCCCTAATCTCACCGCTGCTAGTCGCCCTAAACGGTAAAACGATCCTGGAGGGGGCTTCACCCATCGGGGATAAGCTGGGCCAAGCCGTCTTTAACGAGGCGCTCTCGTTACGGGATGACCCGACCCTAGCCTACTGTCCGGGAAGCCGTCCCGGCGATGGCGAGGGCGTCCCCAGCCAGTGCACCCCCCTGATAGAAAAGGGGGTAGTGACCGGCTTTCTCTATGACCTGCAAACAGCCGCCCAGGCGGGCACCCGGAGCACCGGCAACGGCAGCCGAAGTCGCGGCGGACTACCCTCCCCGGCACCCAGCGCCATCGTCATTGCCCCGGGCACTACCACCCTCGATGAGATGGTCCAGGATATAAAGGAAGGGCTGATTATCGAGCACCTGATGGGAGCGCAGCAGGGCAATATCCTGGGTGGCGACTTCAGCGGCAATGTCCTGCTGGGTTATAAGGTGGAAAATGGTAAAATAGTAGGTAGGGTCAAGGATACCATGGTCTCGGGAAATATCTACCAGGTACTGAAACAGGTTACTGCTATAGGCAGCGAGGCCAAATGGGTGGGGGGCTTCCTTAATACCCCGCCCCTCTACTGCCCCAACCTGTCGGTGGCCAGTAAATAGAGATAAAAGATAGCATTAGACCAATAATAAGTCGAGGCGCAGTAAAATGAAGGGTTTAGTCAAGTTCAATGCCCGGCCCAGGCTTAAATCGCCCAATATGCTGGCGGCCTGGCCCGGCATCGGCGATGTTGCCATCATCGTCGCCACCTATCTACTGAGAAAACTGGATTTCAGGGGCCTGGGAGAGATTGAGCCGTCCCATTTCTTCGACCCCATCGGGGTACTGGTCAGGGATAACATGGTCGAAGCGCCCCAATTCCCCCAGAGCAACTTCTACTACTGGAAGAACAAGGGGGAGAGCAGTGACCTGATACTCTTCATTGGCGAGAATCAGCCAACCGCCAAGGGGTATGAGCTGGCGAACTGCGTCCTAGACGTGGCCGAAAGGTTTAAGGCCCACCGGGTATATACCTGCGCCACCGCGGTAACCCGCATCCACCATACTGAGACCTCCCGGGTATGGGGAGTCGCCACCAGCCAGTCGACAGCTAAGGAATTCAAGAAATACGACCTGGTGCAAAAAGGCAACCTCCACATATCAGGGCTCAACGGGCTGCTGCTGGGCGTAGCCAAGGAAAGGGACATTGACGGTGCCTGCCTTTTGGGTGAGGTGCCGTCCTACGCCACTCGACTCCAGAACCCGATGGCCGCCCTGGCCGTACTCAAGGTCTTCACTCAAATAATCGGCATTAAGGTTGATACGGTTGAGCTGGCACAGCTGGCCTGGGAGACAAAAGAGAGGCTAAAACAGATAGCCGCCCAGGCTATGGGGGAGTATATCGATAACTTCACCACCCCCATCTGGGAACAGGGAGAAGAGGAAGAGGAAGAGGAAGAGGAATAGAGGTGCTGAGAACCATATGGAAGCGCTTACCAGCGAGAATATGGCCCAACTGGCCGACCCCGGGCAGCCACTGAGCATTTCCAGGCTAGCGGAGCTAGCAAACCTGGACTCAGCAGACCTCAAGCTGGTGGAGCAAGTATGGGCCCAAATAGCCACCAAACGGCGGCGGCAAATCGTGCACCGGCTGGCTGAGCTAGTCGAGGACAACCTCGAGCTCAATTTCGATAGTATCTTCAAGCTCTGCTTAAATGACCCGGACGAAGAGGTGCGCCGCCAGGCTATCGAAGGGCTATGGGAAGATGAAGAGGCCTCGCTGATTGGCACCCTTATTGACCTGCTAGAGCAAGACAGCTCGGAGACAGTCCAGGCGCAAGCCGCTATGGCACTGGGCAAGTTCGCCATGCTGGGCGAGGAGAATAAACTGCGCTCCTGTCATACCGCCAGATTATGCCAGGCCCTGCTGGCCACCCTCGATGATAAGAACCGGTCTATTAATGTTAGATGTCGGGCACTGGAGGCTGCCGCACCACTCAGCCTCCCCGAGATAGAGTCCGCCATCAAGGAGGCCTATCAGAGTAACCACCCGGAACTTAAAATCAGCGCTATCTATGCTATGGGCAAGAACTGTAACCCCTCCTGGCTGCCCATACTATTTAAAGAGATGAGCAGCCCCGATGCCGAGATTCGTTACGAAGCCGCCGGGGCCTGTGGCGAGTTGGAGGATGAAGCCACCGTACCCCATCTCATAATACTCACCGCCGACCCGGATTCCGAAGTACAGATGGCCGCCATTGGGGCGCTGGGCAATATCGGCGGCAGCGAGGCCATAATCGGCCTGGAGCAATGCCGGAGCGACCCTAACACGGCCATTCAACAGGCCGCCGAAGAAGCCCTGCACCAGATTGAACTGGAGACAGACTCGCTCCCTTTCTGAACTCGCTTGAGGCTACCATGACTAACAATAATAAGGTCAGGCTACGACAGAAGAGACTAACCGATGCCGCCAATGACTACGCCTGGCAGCGAGACCCGGAGCTAACTCGACTCGATGCTGCCTCCCCACTGGCCATGACCTTTAACCAGTATCTAGCGGACTACACCCGCCTGCTGCGCTATTCCCACCCCGGTAGATACCAATTCGCCGTGGAAACCATAGATGGCCGACACATCGGCAACTGCGCCTACTACAACATCGATGAAAAGGAAGGCCAGGCCGAACTGGGTATTATGATAGGCGACCGCACCTGCTGGAATAAGGGCTATGGCAGCTCTGCCGTAGCTGCCCTCATCAGCCACATTTTCAGCACAACCAGTCTTGAGCGAATCTGCTTAAAGACCCTGGAGGCCAACAGCCACGCCCAGAGATGCTTTCAGAAGTGCGGGTTTACTCCCTGCGGCAAAATGGTCAGGGACGGATACAGCTTCGTGCTCATGGAGCTACACCGCCGCCAGTGGCAGCGACGACAAGAACGCCCCAGCCCGCCGGCCAGAGGCCACTCAGCCGGGTAAACTGAAGGCAAATCGGCAATAGCCCCACCGAATGGCATTCTCTCCCCCACCCCGATAATTTGGCCAAGGGCTTTCCAATTTGTCAGCTTTAGGATAAACTTAGGCCAGGAATTTTACCCATGCCAACACCGCAGACACTGCCCCGATACCGCTGGATGATACTGGCCGTCGCCTGGACGTCCGTCCTGTTGGTCTTCTTTGCCCGGCTCGGTATCGGCCCCATGGGCCCCTTCCTCAAGGAGTCTCTCGAAATTTCCAATACCCAGTTAAACCTGCTGGTAACCGCCAGCGGTATTACCTATGTCCCCACCTTGATAGGTGCCGGATGGCTGGTGGACCGCGTCGGCATCAAGCGGATGCTCGTTGCCGGCAACTTCATCGGCGCTATCAGCCTTATAGCCATATTCTTTACCCCTTCCTACCGGGTGATGCTCATTATTATGGCGCTTTCCGGGCTGGGCTTCGGCTGCATCATGCCCTCGGCGGTGAAGTCCCTGATGCTGTGGTTCGCCCCCAGAGAGCGGGCTACCGCTATGGGCATCAACCAGAGCGCCGTCAACGTCGCCGGCATTATCGGTGCCGCCGTGCTCCCCACCATTGCCCTCACCCTGGGCTGGAGATACGGCTTCCTCTACATGGGTTTCGTTGCCCTGGCTATCAGCCTCTTCTGCGGTCTCGCCTACCGCAACCCGCCTGATGCGGATTTGCCCACCAGAGCGGGAGATACCTCGCCCCAGTCGGCTACCATATCAGCGACAGCCCGGCTATTTAAGTCACGGGACATCTGGGTGCTCAGCCTCTTCGGCTTCTTTCTGGTTGCCCTGCAATTCGCCGCCATAACCAACCTGGTACTTTACCTGCACGAATCCCTGCTTTTCCCAGCGGTAGCTGCCGGTGGTCTGCTGGCCATGACCCAATTCGCCGGCGCTTTCGGCAAGCCGGGGAGCGGACTCATCAGTGACCGCCTGCTGGGAGGGCGCCGAAAAGCACTCCTCATGCTCATGGCCGGAGCAGCGAGTGTTATGTGCCTGGCGCTGGGCCTCATCAGCCATAACACCGGCTGGCTGCTATACCCCATCCTGGTCATCCTGGGTGTAACGGCCGTTGGCTGGGGCGGCCTCTACAGCGCACTGGCCGGCGAGCTGGCGGGTAAAGAAGCGGCCGGGAAAGCCCTGGGGATAACAGCTGCCATCCTTGTCCTCGGAGCTATGACTGGACCACCCATCTTCGGCTATATCGTCGATATTACCGGCTCATACCGGCTAGCCTGGCTGGCGATGGCGCTGTCCGGCGCTATCTCGGTGGGCCTCGCCAGCATGGTACGTGAACACAAAAGGCGCCTCTAGCTAGAGGCGCCTTGAGCCAGCACCGGTAAAGCCTATCTGCTGCCAGATAACCCCCCGGACAGAATCAGCTACTTCTCCTGTATGGTGATGCGCACGATGGTATCACCATTCTGAAGCTGCTTAAGGACATCCATATCCTCTACCAACTGGCCGAACACCGAATGCCTGCCGTCGAGGTGGTGCTGGGGGGCATAGGTAATGAAAAACTGGGAGCCATTGGTGTTGGGGCCAGCATTGGCCATTGACAGCGCACCGGCCACATGGGTGCGCTGAGTGAATTCATCGGCAAAGCGATAACCGGGGCCACCGCTGCCCGTCCCGGTAGGGTCTCCCCCCTGCGCCATAAAGTCGGGGATAATACGGTGAAAGGTGACGCCATCATAGAAACCCTCACGAGCGAGGAAGACAAAATTATTTACCGTCCGGGGGACATCACGGGCAAATAGCATCAGCACCAGGTCCCCCTTATTCGTCTCAATGGCAGCCGTATACTGCTTGCTGGTATCAATAGTCATCGGCGGCGGGGATGAGTAGGTCTTAGCCTTGGGCGTTGGCGCCGGTGTTGACGGCCCTGGCTCCGCTGACTTCTCCGGCGGCTGGGAAGCACATGAAGCGTAAAGAAGCACTCCCAGAGACAAGATAATACCGGCTACCCGCGATATACCCCTAGTTTTCATAGCTTTACTCGCTCCTTTCACTAGACATCGAGGTTTTTGACACTCTTGGCATGGGCCTGGATAAAGGCCTTACGGGGCGAAACCTCACCCCCCATGAGGATACTGAATATCTCGTCCGCCTTGGTAGCATCCTCCACGCTCACCCTAAGCATAGTACGGCTCGACGGGTCCATGGTGGTCTCCCATAACTGCTCCGCGCTCATCTCGCCCAGGCCCTTATAGCGCTGGACTTCCACCCTCTTGGCGTTCTTCAGCTCCTCTAATACCTCTTCCTTCCCCTGTTCGGAGTAAACCCACTTCTGAAACCCGGACTTCTTAATGCGGTAGAGTGGTGGCTGGGCGATAAACAGGTGCTCATGGTGAATTAAGTCCGCCATATGGCGGAAGAAGAAGGTGAGCAGCAGGGTACGAATATGGGCACCATCGACATCGGCATCGGTCATCAGGATAATGCGATGGTAACGGAGCTTGGCCGGGTCGAACTCATCGTCAATGCCCGCCCCCAGGGCAGTGATGATAGCGCGGATTTCTTCATGCGCCAGCATCTTCTCCGAAGGCGCTTTCTCCACATTGAGAATCTTGCCCCTGAGCGGCAGGATGGCCTGGAAGCGGCGGTTGCGCCCCTGCTTGGCCGAGCCGCCGGCCGAGTCTCCCTCCACCAGATACAGCTCACAGTGGGAGGGGTCTCTCTCCGAACAATCGGCCAGTTTCCCTGGCAGGGTCCCGGTATCCAGGCTGCTTTTCCTGATAACCAGGTCGCGAGCCTTCCGCGCCGCCTCTCTACCCCGGGCGGCGGTAATGCACTTGTCTATTATCTTTTTGGCTTCATTGGGATGCTCCTCGAGGTAAAGGGCCAGCCCCTCGCTCACCGCGCTCTCCACTACACCCTTGATTTCCTGGTTACCCAGCTTGGCCTTGGTCTGCCCCTCGAACTGCGGCTCGGGCAGCTTGACACTGATAACCGCGCACAGCCCTTCCCGGACATCATCACCGGTCAGGTTGGGGTCGCTATCCTTGAGAAACTTGTTGCGATGGGCATAGTCATTCAAAACACGGGTAAGCGCCGAACGAAAACCGGTAAGGTGGGTACCACCATCCACCGTACAGACGCAGTTAGCAAAGCTAAAGGTGGACTCGGAAAAGCCCTCGTTATACTGGAGTGCCGCCTCAACCACCACGTTATCCACCACCTTCGAGATGTAAATAGGGATACGATGACACACCACACGGTTCCGTTTCAGACGGCGCACGAAACTGGTAACACCACCCTCGAAGTAGAAGGTAAGCTCCCGGCCCCGGCGTTCATCCTTAATGCCTATCTGAAGCCCCTGGTTAAGGTAAGCAACCTCACGCAGCCGCTCGCTCAGGGTATCGAAATCATAGTGTATCTCGCCGAATATTTCCTCGTCGGCCATAAAGGTGATGGTAGTGCCGGTACCGTCGGCGGCACCGACCTCGGCCACCTCCCCCTCGCTTATGCCGTACTTATAGTCCTGCTGATAGAGCTTGCCATCACGCCTGACAGTAACCGTAACCCACTCCGAAAGGGCGTTTACCACCGAGGCACCTACGCCATGCAGACCGCCGGACACCTGATAGGTCTTGCCGCCGAACTTTGCCCCGGCGTGCAGCGTGGTCATCACCGTCTCCAGGGCCGACATATTGGTCACCGGATGGATATCCACCGGAATGCCGCGCCCGTCATCTTCAACCCTGACGGACCCGTCCTCAAGAATGGTAACACTAATCTTGGCGCACCAGCCAGCCATGGCTTCGTCAACACTGTTATAGACAATCTCATAGACCAGGTGGTGCATCCCGCGCTGGTCGGTACTGCCAATATACATACTCGGCCGCCGTCGCACCGCCTCCCGGCCACCCAGGACCTGAATATCCTCGGCGGTATAGCCATTGTTTACTGGTTCAGTTGATGACGGCATATCCTGTGTCATAGTCAGTATTAACCTCCATATCGGCAGTCAGGATGGGGGAAAAACAACGTTGGCAGGCCACAAAAAAGGGGAAGAGCAGCGTAAATCCCACTGGTATGGGCAATGCCCGGCGCTAACCAAATACGCATATATAATTATAGCATAATTTGCCCTTTAGTGCACGCTCCGGCTAGGCTCAACCGATAATAAAATGCCGCCGGCGAAATGCCGGCCTGGCTGAAGGCGGTTAACACGGGTGAATTTGCCCCGGCCCAAGCTACCGGGGTAAAATACCTCGCTAGGGCAGGACACCCATAAACCAGAACAGCAAAGGGGTAACAGCGGGTGAAGGCGCTCTTACAGCGAGTAACCGCCGCCTCAGTAAGCGTCGGCGGCGAGCTGGCCGGTAGCATCAAGCAAGGGCTGGTGGTCTTTGTTGGTGTAGCCAGGGGGGACAGCGCCCAGGATGCCGAGTACCTGGCACAAAAGACGGTCAACCTGCGTATCTTTGCCGATGCCGCCGGCAAATTCAACCTCTCCGCCCAGGATACGGGCGCCGAACTGCTCATAGTGAGCCAGTTTACCCTCATGGCGGATACCAGGAAGGGGCGCCGGCCCAGCTTCGTCGAGGCCGCCCCACCCGCCGAGGCCGAAGCGCTGTTCGAGCACTTTGTCGCACAGGCCCGCCGCAGCGGACTGAAGGTGGCCACCGGACGCTTCCAGCAATATATGCAGGTGGAAATCTCAAACGATGGCCCGGTAACTATAATGCTTGACAGCCTGGACTGACCCCCGCAGTCTAGGTCAGCTCCAATGTCCCCGGGTCAAGCTCAAGGCTGATATCCAGGGTCTTTACGGAATGGGTGAGTGCCCCCACCGAGATGATATTCACCCCGGTTGCGGCCACAGCCCCGATACTGTCCCCGGTAATGCCCCCGGAAGCCTCAATCTTAACCCTGCCGGAGAGCTGCTCCACCGCACGCCGCATTTCCTCAAGGCCCATATTATCCAGCATGACGATATCGGCCCCGGCATCAGCCGCCTCCAGGGCCTCCTCAACAGTGCCCACCTCTACCTCGACCCACAGACCGCGGGGAGCCTTCTCCTTGGCCCGGGCCACAATTTCGCCTAAACTCATGCCCAGCGCCCGCAAGGCGGCCAGGTGGGTATCCTTAATGAGGATACCGTCACCCAGATGCGAGCGATGACTCTTGCCGCCACCCGTACGCACGGCGTACTTCTCCAGAGCGCGCAGACCGGGGGTAGTCTTACGGGTATCGGTAATATCGACCGCACAGCCGCCAGCCCGAGCGACATACCGGGCCGTTTGAGAGGCAATGCCACTCAAACGCTGCAGAAAATTGAGGACTACTCGCTCCGCCTTGAGGATGCCAACCACGCTGCCGCTGATAGTAGCCGCTATATCTCCCGGTCCGACCCTGGCCCCATCCTCAATAAGTATGGTAACCTCAAGCGACGGGGCAACCCGCCCGAACACCCTCCTGGCCACCTCGCCGCCAGCCAGGACACCGGCTTCCTTCACCAGTATAGCTGCCTTTCCCTTAAGCTCCGGCGGAAGCAACACCTCACTGGTCACATCACCATGGCTGATATCCTCGGCCAGGGCGAGGTCTATAATGCTATCAACTTCTTCCGGTAATCGGGCTTCAGACATCTACCTCATCCCTTCTAAGCACCCCGAGGTCTATAATGCTATCAACTTCTTCCGGTAATCGGGCTTCTGACATCTGCCTCATCCCTTCTAAGCACCCCGAGGTCTATAATGCTATCAACTTCTTCCGGTAATCGGTTTTCAGACATCTGCCTCATCCCTTCCCAGCACCCGAGGTCTATTATGCTATCAACTTCTTCCGGTAATCGGGCTTCTGACATCTACCTCATCCCTTCCCAGCACCCGGAGGTAAAGGCCCGCCGGGTAGCAGTTATCCGGCGGTGAATACAATATGGCGCTGCCACTCGGGCGAGTTCTGGGGAAAATCAGAGCGGAAGTGGGCCCCACGGCTTTCCTCGCGATACAGGGCGGCTTCAGCGACCAACCGGCCGGTCAGTACCAGGTTACTTAGTTCATAGGAGGGGCGGTCCGTAGGCTGGGGCAAGCACTGCTGCCAGCCGGCCAGGGTATCAGCCGCCTTGGTCAGGCCCTCCCTATCACGGATGATACCCACCTTATCCCAGTGCAGCAGTTGCAGGGCGGAGAGGCTGGGTGCTGCCGCGGCTGCAGAGACCTCCGCCCGACCGGGTAAGCGGCGAATCCCCACGCCGCCACTGCTATAAGAGGTATCTACCCCGGCCCCATTCCTGGTCCGTTCTATAATCCGCTTGCCGAAAGCGACCACCTCAAGCATGGAATTGGAGGCCAGCCGGTTTGCCCCATGCACCCCGGTGCAGGCAACCTCACCGGCAGCGAATAATCCGGCGATGCTGGTCTCCCCCCAGCTATTGGTCTTGACACCACCCATCATATAATGGGCCGCCGGCGCTACCGGTATCAAATCCCGGGTAATATCCAGCCCATGCTCCCAACAGAAGCGGTATATATGGGGAAATCGAGCCGTAATAACACGGGCGGGCAGATGGGTGACATCGATAAAGACCCTATCGGCGCCGGTCTTTTGCATCTCGTAGAGTATGCTGCGGGCGACCACATCCCGGGGTGCCAGTTCACCATCCGGCGCATAGTCAGTCATGAAGCGGTGGCCAGCCGCGTTGCGCAACATGCCACCCTCACCCCTGACCGCCTCCGAGATAAGGAAGGGGGTCACCCCGGGCAGACGCAGTGCCGTAGGGTGAAACTGGAAAAACTCCATATCCGTAATCTTGGCCCCGGCCCCAAAGGCCAGGGCAATACCGTCGCCGGTAGCCACGGCGGAGTTGGTGTTGAACTTAAATAGCTGACCGGCACCGCCGGTAGCCAGGATGAGGAAGCGACAGTCGAACTGCTCTGTGGAGCCGGTGCGACAGTCAAGGGCCTTCACCCCCCGCACTACACCCCCCTCTACCAGCAGTTCCGTCGCCAGGCAGTCCTCAAGGACCTGGATGGGGGAGGAGCGTACCTGCTGGCTCAAGGTAACCTCGATATGCTTGCCGGTAGCATCGCCCCCGGCATGGAGGATACGGGGCCGGCTGTGCGCCGCCTCCATAGCCAGGGCAATCTCACCACTGGAGGTATCGAAGGGGACCCCGAAATTGACCAGGTCGGTGATGCGGTCCGAGGCCTCGTCGGTCAAGATGCGCACTGCCTCTTCATCGCACAGGCCATCCCCAACCGCTACGGTATCCCTGAAGTGGAGGTCGGGAGAATCGCTCCTGCCGATAGCCGCCGCGATACCACCCTGTGCATGCCTGGTATTGCAGTCATCGATATTACCCTTGGTAATAACCAGCACACTGCCCTGCTCCTTGGCCAGCAGAGCCGTATACAGCCCGGCAATACCGCTACCCACTATAACATAGTCGTATCGCTTCATGAGACCAGTCGTAACTCCAAACCTTCAACCGGAGAGGGGGATAGATGATACCTACTTGTTTACTTTACCGGCTATACTGCTCCGGGCCACTTTAATGGTCGCCCCGGATTCCACCTTGAGCACGATGATGTCCTCTCTGACGCTTTCAATCTGCCCATAAATACCGCCGGCAGTAACTACAGTCTCCCCCTTCCTCAACCCCTCCATGAGCTGCTGCTGGTCCTTCTGCCGCTTGCGCTGCGGCCTGATGATAAGGAAATAGAACACGGCCACAATCAGTACCAGGAAGATAATCAGCTGAGGGTTGAACCCTCCCTGTTCTCCCCCCTCAGTTGCCGGAACGCAACCGGCCAGAGCTAGCATACTGATAAGCAATGCCACTATTAACCCCACACTCAATATCTTCCTCTTCACCTTCTTCTCCTTGTTTTTTAATCAGCGACTTGCTGCTATAACGCCCTGAAGCGACCAGGGACTGGTACGCTCAATCTCGACCATCACCAGTTGCCCGAAGCAATTACGGCTACTAGTGAAGAATACCAGTTTACCACTTCGGGTCCTACCTTGCCACTTACCCTTATTGCTGGCCTCTACCAGCACCTCGACAACCTCGCCCAGCAGGCAGGCATTAATCTCTCCGGTTATCCCCTCCTGTAGCTCCTCGACGCGTCGCCGGCGCTCCACCTTCTCCGCCGGCGGGACATTATCCTCCAGCTCCCGGGAGGCCATCGTCCCTGGCCGCGGCGAGTAGGCCGCCATATGAACGGTATCGAAGCGGAGTTCGGTCAGTAAAGCCACCGTACGCTCGAATAGCCCCCGGCTCTCACCGGGAAAACCCACAATAATATCGGTGCTCAGGGCGACCCCCGCCACCTGGCTCCGTATCCGGGAAATAAGCTCGCGGAAATACTCCACGGTGTAGCCCCGCCGCATCGCCCCCAGTATATCATTGCTACCGGCCTGAACGGGGAGGCTTATATGCTCGCAGACCTTATCCAGACGAGCTACGGCAGCGATAAGCCCCGGACTCATGTCCTTGGGATGACTAGTGAGAAAGCGTATCCGGACCAGGCCCTCTACCTCATTCAAACCACCCAGCAGACCGGCCAAGTCCGGCCTATCCGCCAAGTCATGACCGTAAGAGTCCACATTCTGCCCGAGCAGGGTAACCTCCTTTACCCCACAACGCGCCAGCTGCTTAACCTCATCGATTATTTCCCCCGGCGGGCGGCTCCGCTCCCGGCCCCGGCGGTAAGGGACGATACAGTAGGAACAGAAATTATCGCACCCCTGCATAATGGGCACAAAGGTGCTGGGGGAAGGATGCTCGGGCAGTACGGTATGGACACTACCTGTGTTATTCTCTATCCAGGGTGGACAGTCCCCCGGGCTGAAAAAATAGTCAACCTGGGGAAAGGTCTCTTTGAGGCGGTCTACATCAGAACTGGCCAGGCAACCGGTTAAAGCCAGGACCAGGTCGGGACGCAATTTCTTAAGTTCCTTCAGGGTATGGAGCTTGTTAACAACCTTGTTCTCAGCGCCCGCCCGCACCACACAGCTATTGAGCACAATGAAGTCGGCTTCCCGGACATCGGGCGTCGCCTTATATCCCTGTTTTTCCAGATAAGAGCCCATCCGCTCCGATTCCGCCTTGTTCATCTGGCAGCCTATAGTCCATATATGATACCGCAGCATCTCCCCTGTCCCGTAGCGACATTGAAAGTCTGCCCCCTCGAAGAAGGGGGCAGACTAGTTTTCCCCTGGCGGAGGGAATGGGATTCGAACCCATGACCCCGATTCCTCAGGGTAAGCGCTTAGCAGGCGCCCGCACTAGACCACTATGCGATCCCTCCACGGCAAGCGTGTCTCAAAATGACCCGTCCCCACACCCCTAAATATAGCATAACCCTCTACTTTGCTCAATCCTCGAGAAGACGCTTGCCTGAGGCCAGCCCATCATCATAGAGAACTGTTGTAAAGAGACTCAAGGGGTGTTATTATTCTGAAAAGGCAACCGGGAGGCAGAATCGGGGCAATTTTCACCTCGGCGATGCCCGGTTCGACTGAGGAAATAAACATGCAGCACAGCAGTGACCCAACCGATAGTGGCACCGACGACGACTTCAAGAGATACATCCAGGATGTCAAGGACTTCCCCAAAGAGGGCATCGTCTTCCGGGATATTACCCCTCTGCTGAAGGATGGCGCTGCCTTTCATCGGGCTGTGAACAAAATCGCCAGCCGGTTCGCCGATGAGCGAATCGACCTTGTCTGCTCAGTGGAAGCCAGGGGTTTCATCCTGGGGGCAGCCATAGCGCATGCCCTAGGTGCGGGCTTTGTCCCGGTAAGGAAGCTGGGCAAACTGCCGCGGCACTGTCATCAAGCTCAATACAACCTGGAATACGGGACCGATACCTTGGAGATTCATCAGGATGCCATCGCCCCCGGCCAGCGAGTATTGATTGTCGATGATGTCCTGGCTACCGGCGGGACAGCGGAAGCCGTGGTCAACCTCGTCAGAAAGATAAAGGGTGAGATTGTCTGCGTCGCCGTCCTCATCGAGCTTCGGGAGCTGAAGGGGAGAAAAAAGCTGGCTGGTGTCCCCAGTTACTCCCTGATGCAATACCAGTAGCCTTATAGTCCGGTGGTCAGAGCGCCGGCCTGTATTACGATGCCAACAACATGGAAATTGATATTCTAATCGACGAAGCCCCGGAGGGGGGTCTTGAAGCCAGCTGGCTGAGACTAATAGCCAGCCAGGTCCTCACGGCAGAGGGGGCTGACACCAACACCGAGCTGGGCTTTCTCATCACCGGGCAGGAACGCATCAGGCAGCTAAATCAGCGATATCGGGGCAAGGACGAGCCTACCGATGTGCTCACCTTTGCCATGACGGACGAGACAGATACCACCCTCTTCCCCACCCCGCCCGATGGAATACAGCACCTCGGTGAGGTAATTATCTCCTATCCCCAGGCAGCAATACAGGCCGAAGAGCACCGGCATTCGGTAAAGAGGGAGATAGCCGTCCTCACTATTCACGGCATGCTCCACCTCCTGGGCTATGACCACGAGGAGCCAGCCGGGGAACGCCAGATGAGGGCCAGAGAAGGGGAGCTTCTAAGCGACCTCGAAGGAGAATTAGCGTGAAGGTTCTGGGTATTGCCGGCAGCGCGCGGCGGGGCGGCAACACTGACCGGCTACTCGCCGAGGTGATGAAGGGCGCCGCCAGCCGGGGGGCCGAGGTTAAAACCATCATCCCTAAAGACCTGGACCTGGAGACCTGCCGTCACTGCGATGGATGCCTTAAGACAGGCCGGTGTGTGGTCCAGGACGATATGCAGATGGTCTATGAGGAGCTTGAGCAGGCCGACCGAATAGTGCTCGCCTCGCCCATCCAGTTTATGGCGGTAACCGCCCATATGAAGGCCATGGTTGACCGCTGCCAGGCACTATGGGCACGAAAATACCTGCTCAAAATACCCCCGCTGGGCAGCGAGCCGGGCCGGAAGAAGGGGCTCTTTATCTCCGTCGGCGGAACCAATTTCACCCACCTCTTTGAACCGGCACTGGCCATGGTAAAGTCCCTATTTACGGTGCTGGATATCACCTACAGCGGTGAACTGCTTTTGGGCGGGATAGATGAAAAAGGGGCCATAACCAAGCACCCCGACGCCCTCAAGCAGGCCTTCTCAGCCGGGCAAAAGCTGGCGGAGGAATAACCGGCATTGAAGCCGGCGCCAAAACCAACTTGACGAGACCGTCCCATCTATGCCATAATCATAACAATTATACAATCGGTTAGAAGTTTGCCCATCCCAACCTGTATACTCTTGAGCATTACCCAGGCCATGGATGACCAAACGCAACCGAGTCGTAAACAAAGGAGGCCATCCGTGGACTACGAAGACAAGACGCTCCAATGTGTGGAGTGCGGTGAGAGTTTCACCTTCAGCGCCAGCGAGCAGGAACTCTTTGCCAACCGGGGCTACACCAATGAACCCAAGCGCTGCTCCCCCTGCCGACAGGCCAGAAAAGACCAGCGCTACCAGGCACAAGGCGGAGACTACCAGAGAAGGCGAATGTTCCCGGCAACCTGTGCCGATTGCGGCAAGGACTGCGAGGTACCCTTCGAACCCAGAGAGGGACGACCGGTATACTGCAGCGACTGCTACTCTAAAGTTAGAGACCAGAACCGCTTCTAAACAGGCCAGAACCCAAAGAGAACAGGCAGACAATACCCCCCAATTCCACCTGTAATCAGCCTAAAGGGGGGTCTGTATGCCCTTAAGAGACTGGCCATCGCTCCGGGGAATCGAGTGAAATTCACCGGGTTAACCGGGGGTGCTAAGCGAGGCATGGTCGAGAAATGATGGCCGGCCCGGCTCTTTAGCGCCGGGCGGCGCCGATAAGCTCGGTCAGGCTGGCTATTCCCTCTTTCACCAGGAACCCCTCTATTCCTTCCAGGATTTCAAGCGGGGCGCGGGGATTAACCATACCCGCCGTTCCTACCTGAACGGCACTGGCCCCGGCCATAATGAACTCCAGGGCGTCAACGTAAGTAGCGATACCACCGCAACCGATAACCGGTACCGCCACCGCGCCGGCCACCTCGTATACCATATGCAAGGCCACCGGTTTCAGTGCTGGCCCTGACAAGCCGCCGCTTATACTGCCCAGTAACAGCTTGCGCCTGGCGATATCAAGGGCCATGCCCTTCAGGGTGTTGACCGCCGATATCGCATCGGCACCGGCCTCAACCACCGCCACCGCCACCTTAACGATATCTGCGGTGTTGGGGGTTAGCTTAACCAACACCGGCAGAGAAGTAACCGACCTAACGGCAGCGGTTACCCCGGCAGCCGACCCCGGGTCGGCGCCGAACTGGGCACCGCCAGCCTTAACATTGGGGCAACTGATATTCACCTCGATGGCGCTTACGCCCGGCACCCCGTCCAGTTTGCCCGCAACCTGGGCATAGTCATCGATAGTTTCGCCGGCAATATTAACGATAACCGGCACCCGCCAACCGGCCCAAATCGGCGCCTTCTCCTCAATAAGGGCCTCGACACCGATATTCTGCAGCCCGATGGAGTTGAGCAGACCATAAGCCGTCTCCGCCAGCCTGGGCTGAGGATTGCCATCCCGGGGCATAATGGTAGTCCCCTTGCAGACAATAGCCCCCAGTCTTTGAATATCGAACAGGTGACCGTACTCGGTGCCATAACCAAAAGTGCCCGAGGCGGTCATCACCGGACCGCTCAGCCGCAGGCCCGAGGGGTGGTTGGGGGCTAACTCAACTGATGTATCCACCATATTCCCTCCAGATTATAGGTTATCTGTCCTGCCGAAGCAAACCCATCCCCCCGCCAATAGAATATGGCCAGGTTGATTAAATAAAAAAGATGAGCTACACTGGAAATATGATATTTTTAGGCACATCCGGGTTCAGCTACCGGGACTGGGTAGGCCACTTTTACCCGGTGGGCATGCCCCAGCGAGAGTGGCTTAGCTACTATGCCCGCGAATTTAATACCTGCGAGGTAAACTCAACCTTCTATGCCATACCCCGGCCGAACAACCTGAAGCTTATGGCGGAGAAAACGGGGGACGGCTTCCTGTTTTCCTTCAAGGCAAACCAGGAAATGACCCACAAATGGGAAGATAACGCCCCGGTGTTTCAGGCATTCTGCCAGGTAATAGAGCCAGTTACCGCAACCGGCAAGCTGGGCTGCATATTGGCCCAGTTCCCCTATAGCTTCCGGTTTAACCGCCGCAACTGGGACTACCTCAAGCTGTTTCAGGAAAGGCTGGGCGACCTGCCGCTGGCCATCGAATTCCGCAATGCCCAGTGGCTGAGGAAAGAGGTCTTCGACTGGCTACGCCAGCATAACCTGGGCTTTTGCTGCGTTGATGAACCCAGGCTAGCCAACCTGCTGCCACCGCTGGCCGAGGCCACCAGTGACATCGGCTACATCCGCTTTCACGGGCGCAACAGTGCCAAGTGGTGGCAACATGAGCAGGCCTATGAAAGGTACGACTACAACTACACGCCGGAGGAACTCAGCGAGTGGCGGCCTAAAATCCGCAAGCTGGATAGCCTGACAGAGAAGACATTCGTTTTTGCCAATAACCACTGGCGCGGCCAAGCGGTGGACACCATCCGCCAGCTCAGGATGATGCTGGACTAATCGGCCCGCCAGCTATTGCTCTCTTAAGTAATACCAAGTATAATAGCTTACCTGACCAGCTATATAGCAACTTAAGAGGGGGGAGGAAGGAGACGTGAAGAAAATAGATTATGATCTCTTTCGCTCTCGACTGGAGAGTGAACAGGAGCACTTAACCCAGGAACTGGAACAGCTAATGTCCAGTGGCCGCCAAACAGAGGACAGACGGGACGGTAGCCCCTTTGGCAAAAGGGAGGAAGAGGCTACCGAGAGCTTTGAGTTAGAGAAGCGGCTGGCCCTGGAGAAGGGCCTGAGGAACCGCCTGGCCGAAATAGAACACGCCTTGCAGGAGATTGAAGCCGGCACCTACGGCCGGTGCGAAAGCTGTGGTAAACCTATAGACCCGGACCGGCTGGAGGCGCTTCCCCAGGCGACACTATGCATGAACTGTAAGGCTGCGCAGGCAAAGAATGCCAAGGGCAAATAGCCCCCGCAACAAGCGGTGGCGGGCGGCCTTCTTCGCTACCGCCCTGCTGATTATAGCCTGCGACCAGCTCAGCAAGCTCTGGATAAGGACTAACCTGGCTTTTGGGCAATCGCTACCACCGGAGGGAGGCTTCTTCCGGCTGGAATATACCCATAACAGCGGGGCCGCCTTTGGCCTATTCCAGGGTCAATCACTTCCGCTTACCATACTTGCCTTAATCAGCGCTATCTTTCTCCTGTCTTACGCTCCCTTTATCTATCGCCGCCTCCCCGTGGTGGATAACAGGCTGGGCAGCTTAGCCCTCGGCCTGGTCCTCGGCGGCACGGTGGGTAACCTGATTGATCGGCTACACCTGGGCTACGTTACCGACTTCATCGGCATCGGCATCTGGCCCACATTCAACATTGCCGACTCAAGCATAGTTGTCAGCGCCATCATACTCGCTTACCTAATCATCACCAGGCTAAAGCCAGGTAACGCCGATTTAGCCGCCCGATACGATGGAAAAGGCACATAATATTACCGTCTTAAGTCAAGGTGCCCGACTCGATAAGTATATCAGCCAGCAGTGCCCCCAACTCTCCCGAACCCATGCCCAGAAGCTTATCGAGGACGGGCATATCACCGTTAATGACCGTGTGGCCAAGGCCAGCCTGAAACTTAATATCGGCGACCGGTTGCGCATTACCATCCCCCCCACTCCACCCAGCCCCCTATCGCCGGAGGCCATACCGCTGAGTATCCTCTACGAGGACGATGACCTCCTGGTCATTGATAAACCGGCCGGGCTTACCGTCCATCCGGCGCCGGGACACCCCGAGCACACCCTGGTCAATGCCCTGCTGGCCCGCCTGCCCGACCTGCCCGCCGGCGACGACCCGGCACGGCCAGGACTGGTGCACCGGCTGGATAAAGACACCTCAGGGCTGATGCTGGTAGCCAAGAACCGGGTGGCCCAGGCCAACCTTTCCGACCAGTTCAAGGCCCGCTCCGTAGCCAAGACCTACCTGGTGCTGGTCAAGGGGCATCTCACCCCGGAGCACGGCATTATCGAAGCCCCTATCGGGCGTGACCCCCGCCACCGCCAGCGCATGGCAGTGGTAACCAGGGGCCGGGAGGCCCGCACCGAGTATTTCGTGAAAAACTATACCGCCAACTACACGCTGCTGGAGATAAGACCGCAGACCGGACGCACCCACCAGATAAGGGTCCACCTCGCCGCCATCGGCTATCCGGTGGCCGGAGATAGCACCTACGGGGGCAAGTCGCCCCACCTGTCCCGACAGTTCATCCACGCCGCCAGACTGGGCTTCCACCTGCCCTCCAGCGGCGAATACGTAGAGTTCAGCTCCGAACTCCCGCCGGACCTTGAGCAGGCGCTTAAAGATATAGCCCGGGGGTTTTAAAACTATCTACCAACCCCTCACCCTTTATCCCTTTATCCCTCTCCCCTTGTAGAAGTACACTATTGGCAATAAAGTTTATGATAGATTTTGATGCAGGGTTGTAAGACCTCCGTAGTAACTTCACGCACAGGGGTTCATCTCTATTATTGATTGACAATTCAAAAGGCAGGGAGTATATTAGCATCAGTTTGTCTACGAAAAGCTCTGGCGATGAAGCTAACCTGAATAGTTCCAGGGGTTGTTGGAGGGTGTAGACCGTCAGCGATAATGGGAAGATGGGAAAGGAGAGGGGCACTGGAAACTGCTTAAATAGGGGTGGCTGGTGCCTCTTTTTATTTTGAGTGAAAATGGCTATGAAACGTGCCTATCATCCGGACCGTAATGCTGTGGGGACTCGTGTTAGTTACAGTGAATGTAAGGCTGAATTGGGCGGGAAATTGATTATTTCCCAGCTAGTGTTGCCGACCTGGACAGGTATCAACCTATCTAGGAGGAGCTAGCCGGGTGGCAGGCTCCCACTAGTCATATTCGTAGGTATGAGCAGTCGCCGGTTGAGGCGCAACAATATATTGTCGTCTGGAAGAAATCGTTTCTTGCCCGGTCAACCTCATCTCTATAGGACCAGAGCGAGAGCATACTGTCCAGTTTAAGCCTATTTTGCAGGGCTCACCTTAAAAACTTTTTAACAGGTTAAGGTCTTAAGGGTGAGCGATTACCAAATTAAAGTCCAGATAGAAAGGGGTAAAACTTATGACTGAACAGATATATGACCGTTTAAAAGCAATAGTGGGTGCTGATAGGGTATCTATAGACCATGAAACACTTCAACAATACAGTAAGGACCAAAGCTTTGTTCGGCCATGCCCCCCCGAGTACGTTGTTTTTGCAGAAAGTGTCCAGGAGATTCAAGATGTGGTCAAGGCTGCCAATGAGAGTAAGACTCCTGTGGTTCCTGTCAGTTCAAGGATGAATCTGCGGGGTGCGGCGATCCCGAAGGAGGGAGGGATCATACTGGATTTATCCAGGATGAACAAGATTGGAGAGATCAGCGAACGTGAGAGATGGGCAGTCGTTGAACCCGGTGTTACCTATGGTCAACTTAGTGAGGAACTCCAGAAACATGGTTTTAGGGTTATGATTCCTTTAGGCGTCCCCCGCTCGAGATCAGTTGTGTCCAGCATTATCGAAAGAGACCCGGCTCTGGCAGCGGCAAGTTTTGAATATGGCAACTCTATTCACATGGAAATTGCCATGGTCTTGCCCAGCGGGGAGATATTCAGAACAGGCAAATGGAGAATGCTTTTAAGGGGCGAATGGAGTTCTCCTGGTGGCGGGGGTATTGGCAGTGCACAAACTTGTTATGAGTGGCTGTGGCACAAAGCTCAAGGAACTCTGGGTATAATCACCGGAATGGTAGTAAAGGCAGAGCATTTCCCTAAAGCCAGCAAGGTCTTCGTCTTTCCCTTTGATAGATTGGAGGAGGCAATAGAACCTATACGTAAAATTCAAAGAAAGGAGTTAGGCCTGGAGTGTTTCCTGCTGAATAATTTTAATCTTGCTGCTATAAGGACACAAGATTGGGATGTACCTGAAGGATTCCCGTGTGAGAGGGTTCCTTCCACCGAATTTAATTCCCTGAGGGGAAGGTTGCCCAAGTGGACGATGATAATCCACCTTGCCGGACTTCCATATTTCCCCGAGGAAAAAGTTGCCTATGAGGAGGCAGATTTAAGGGATGTCTGTAGTGAAATGGGCTTGTCCCCTGCGCAAACTGTAGTTGGGGAAGAGGGGTTAGAGGGGACTTTGTTGGATTTGACTCTGCATCCGTGGATGTCGTTGAAAAAGGCTCGCTTTAAGGGGTCTTTCCACCCGGTAAGTTTTTACACCACTTTGGGCAGAGTCCCGGAATTTGAGGAAGCGGTCTCGGCACTGGCGCAGAAATATGGATATTCACTTAATGATATAGGCGAATATTTGCTGCCGGTGGAAAGAGGTAGGAACTGTTATTATGAAATCGACTTTCACTGTGATTTGGACGACTCCGGTGAGGTTCGAAGGGTTAAAAATCTATGGTTAGAGGCAAATGAAGTTTGTGCTGGTATGGGAGCAGTACTGGCCAAACCCTACGGCCCATGTGCCGATATAATTTACCGAGGGTTCAATCCGGCTTATGTGCAAACACTAAAAAGCTGGAAGAAGGAATTAGATCCAAGCAATATACTTAATCCCGGGCAATTATGTTTCTAAGGGGAGACGCAATGATAAAGAAGGAAGCACAAAGACTGGAATTAGACAAAAGAAAATATATAAGGGGAAATTTTAAAGAGCTAGAGGAATATAGAGAAGAGGTTTGGCATTGCAACAGATGTAATATGTGCAAGGAAGTTTTCGGTTGGTATATGAAGAGCGCTGAGTTTTCTCCTATCTGCCCATCTTTCGCTTTTAATAAGTATGACGCATATAGCGCTCAGGGTAAGATGCATATTGCTCGTGCTTTGATAGAGGGAGAAATGGAGTGGGAGGATTCGGAGGAGTTGCTTCGTATCATATACTCTTGTGATATGTGTGGGGGGTGCACCATAAATTGTCTGCGGATAATGGAGAATAACCCCCTGGAGGTGTTCAGGGCATTGCGGGCGCGCGCTGTTGAGAATGGGCTGGCTCTTCCCCACCATAAAAGGCTTTTTGAAAGTACCATAAAATATGACAATCCACTTGGTGCCCCGAAGGATGAGAGATTAAGATGGACGGAAGGTCTTGACTTTGAGATTAAAGATTTGAAAAAGGAGCGTGCGGACGTTCTACTCTTTACAGGCTGTATGTACTCACTTGAACCTAGAGTCCGGGACATCCTGAAGGTTATTGCCCGGGTTTTGAAAGCCGCTGGAGCTGATTTTGGTATCCTGGGAACAGAGGAGAAGTGTTGTGGAAGTATACAGCTTCTGATGGGAGAAGCAGGGATGTTCGAACAACTGGCTAGAGATAACATAAACACATTTAATGAGCTGGGAATAAAAACCCTCGTAACCCCCTGTGCCCACTGTTACAACGCCTTTGTAAATGAGTATCCTGAGGTTGGAGAGCTACATTTTGAAGCCCTTCACCTCGTCCAGTATCTTGACCGACTGATAGAGGGTGGAAAAATTAAGTTGGGAGAGCTGCCGAGGGAGGTCGTGACTCTTCATGACCCATGTGACCTCGGGAGAAAAAGCGGTGTGTACGAATCCCCTCGTAAAGTGCTTAATGCAATTACTGGGGTTGAGCTTCGAGAGATGGAAAGAATGAAGGACCAAACCTGGTGTTGTGGAGGTGGTGGAGGGCTCCTGGAAGCTTATCCGGAGCAGTCAATGTGGGCAGCGGAAGAGAGAATCAAAGAGGCCAGGGTTACTACTGGTGCCGATACTCTGGTTACTGCATGTCCCTGGTGTGAATACAGCTTCAAGAATGCAGTTGAAAAAACCGGAGTCAGAATGAAAATTAACGATGTTGCCGAAATCGTTTACAGAGCCTTGAAGAAGGAGGGAGAATAAATGGTAACGGAAAAGGCAAAAGTAGTTCCGCGGAAGCTATCCCGTGAGGCTTACTGTGCCTTGGAGAGTGTGGTGGGGAAGGAATGGGTTTCCGAGGACAGGGCAATAGTCGAGTCATATGTAGTTCACTGCATTGATGCCGGAGTGCAAATAGCAGTTTTGGGCAAGAATCCCAGGGTTAGGGCCGCCGCCGTTGTCTTACCGGCGACCGTAGAAGAGGTCCAGGGAGTAGTCAGGGTAGCCAATAGATACGGAATACACGTCGTGCCTTGGGCTAACGCCCAGATAAATAGCTCTCCAACTGCACCCAATACGGTACTGGTTTGTATGAGCAGGATGGATAAAATCCAGGTGGACGAGCAAAATATGTCGATTACTATAGAGCCGTTTGTCAACTACGGGATGATTCACCATGAGGCGAGCAAAAGGGGATTATGGCTTGGGGGCAGTGGTTGGCATGGTGCTATTGCCAAGCCTTGCTCTCAAAGCTGTATTGCCGGAGTATGGCAATCGGACCTGAAATATAATGGACTTTCCAGGAGCATTATTGGGGCGAAGATAGTTCTGCCTGACGGTAGTTTATTAAGACTTGGTTCCTCGGCAATAGCCGGGACCGGGGAAATACCCTTTACGGAAAATATTCCAGGACCAAACCTGTGGGGGATATTTAAGGCTTCACTTGGGTCTCGTGGGATAGTTACCGAGTTAACTCTTAAACTCCATCCCTGGGTAGGAGGATATCCCTTTCCGGAAGATAGAGGGCGTCCTTCTGTTGAGCATTACTTTGAGGAAGCGAAGGAGAAAAAGTTTGACAGGCCGCCCACTCATCCGAGGCATAAGATATTCTGGTTTGAATATCCTACTCTGGAAGGCATTATTGAGGGAGCTTCCAGGTTGGCAGGCTCCGGGGTAGGAGTCGCCCTTAACATAACTGGTAATTATAATTCAATGATGTGTTCCTACACGATTGCTGAGGCTAATGAGCGCTCAAGAGCCTTCTTCGGCATTGTAGGTTACATGGTTCTCGCCGGGATTTCTTCGGAGAGGCAGTTGGCCTATGAGGAGAAGGTTCTCAAACACATAGTTGCGGAAACGGGAGGCAAATTGCTCTCACCCCAGTACAAGCCTGAGCTACTGGATGCTCTGTCACCGTGGAATGTAGAATATGTCCTGAACACTGAGACTGGGATGCGAACCGTCCGCAGTAATTATATGTCCCTGACGCTTCCTCCATTCGGGGGATTTTCTGAGATAAAAGATTCTGCGGAAATTTGGAAGACTGCCGAGAAGGATGTGGGTTTCGTTGGTGAAGACAGGGGAGAGTATTTTAGCCGAATGATGATTGATTGTCCCTACGGTTACATAACAGACCGCGGTCATCAGTTGACCATCGAAATGGACCAGTTTCCAGAGCGCACTAGTCTCGCTGAATGTGCTACCTTCTTAAAAGGTGCTTTACATGCTTATTGTGCTTATATGGACAAGGGCTATCCCGGTTCTTGGATGATGGATACCGGGGAACCGTTTCTTAGTAACTTTCCTGAGATAGGTCCTGACACCTACTTACTTACGAGGGGATATAGAAGAATAACAGACCCCCAAGGCATTTATGCTCCGGGTAGGGTAATACTGTCCAGTGAAGAATTTGAAGCCATGGTAAAGAAGGTGCCCCTGACGATGAAGACAATCCACGATTTGAGAGCCCAATTTGGATTTCCCAAACTGGAGCTAGCAGAGGAAGGGGATAGATGGAAGTCCCCAGAATAATTATGCGGGCGGGTCAACCTGGTAGTTTTTCAGGGTGTCTTTGATGACAACGGCTGATTATTCATCGGGCTCGGTAAGGGGCAGACGTGGCTTTCCTACTTAGAAGCCTATATGGTTAAGGGCGGCCTGCCCCCCAAAAAGGAGTCCGGTTATAAAGTTATACTATGGCTATAGTTTGTGTCCTTGTTGAATTGCCACAGCGCACTCTCAAAGCTCTTGGGAGTCTCTCGCTTTCCAGGTCTGGGCCCGCCCGATAAGCTCACGGGCATTATCCAGAGAGGTCTCGGTATACTGCTGGCCGCCCAGCATAACAGCCAGTTCCTGAAGCCGAGGCCCGTCTTTAAGAGTCGCGAGCATACTTATCGTCCGGGCCCGAGAGACCTCTTTGTGAACACTGTAATGGGCATCGGCAAAGACCGCCAGCTGGGGAAGATGAGTAACGCAAATCACCTGGCGGTTGCGGGCCAGCCGCCACAGCTTCTGGCCTATTATTTCCCCACTCCTCCCCCCAACACCAATATCGATTTCATCGAAGACCAGCACCGGAATGTTATCGGCCTGAGAAAGGGCCCCTTTTAGAGCCAACATAAAGCGGGAGATTTCCCCGGTGGAGGCGATTTTAGCCAGCGGCTTAAGTGGTTCGCCCGGGTTAGTTGATACCATGAACTCCAGATTATCAACCCCCTCGCTGGTGAAGGCATAGGTTCCTCCGTCAGGGGAAGGAATACCCTCCGGCGCCAGGGCCTGGGTGATAGAGACGGCAAATTTTATCTGGGACATGTTTAAATCCCCGAGTTCTTTCTCCACTTCAGTTACCAGCCGTTTTGCCGTCCGGGAGCGGGCCTGGGAAAGCTCAAAGGCCATCCTGCCCATCTCCTCCTTGAGGGAGGCGCATATCCGCTCAAGTTGAGCCTGCCTTTCCGCAGAATGAGAGAGTCCAGCCAGTTCCCTTTCCACCGTATCCTTAAAATCAAGGGTTTCAGCCACCGTCTGCCCGTATTTACGCTTCAAATTCCTGATGAGCTCCAAACGTGAGCCGACTTCCTCCAGCCGCTGGGGGTCGTATTCCATCCGCTCACTATAGGCGCGGATGTCCCTCGCCACCTCCTCAAGCCCGTACAGGGCTGTCTCCAGGGAGTTCAGTAGCGGTTTTTGTGCGGGGTCAAGCTCGACCAGCCTCTTCATGGTGCTAATCGCCTCACTGAGCCTACTCAGAACCGAAGTTGCGGAGCCAGAAGTCTCCTCTCTGTAGAGGGCCTGATAGGCCTCGCCGGACAGTGCTTTGAGCTTCTCACTGGAGGCCAGGATATTCCGCTCCTGCTCAAGCTCACCTTCCTCCCCTTCCTTCAGCTTGGCCCGTTTAATCTCATCCACCTGGAAGCTCAAAAATTCCCGGCGACGAGCCAGGTTCTCCCCCTCGGCCACCAGTGTCTTAAGCTCCTGCTCCGCCTCAGATAGCTCTCCCACCTTGGCGCCGAAGTCCTGTCGCCGGCTCAAAGTGTGGCCATAGGCGTCCAGAAAATCGAGGTGGTATTTCTTATCCCGCAGAGACAGATGCTCGCTCTGACCATGAACGTCAACCAGGAAACGCCCGATTTGGTGCATCAGGCTCCTAGGCACGGCGTGCCCGTTCACCCGGACAATGCTGCGCCCCTGCCGGCGGAGACCGCAACTGATAACCAGGCTTTCCTCATCAGCCGCTATCCCATTCTCCGCCAGGAGTTGCTTAAGGCCCTCACCTTGACCGAGGGCAAACACCCCCTCAATCTGGGCCTCGTTAGCCCCGTGGCGAATAGACCCCTCATCCAACCTGGCACCTAGCAGTGCCTCCACCGCATCAATTACCAGAGACTTACCCGCCCCGGTCTCGCCGGTGATAACATTCAAGCCCGGGCTCAAACTCCAGCTTATCTCCTCGATAATGCCGATGTTTTTGGCCCTTAGTTCCAGTAACATCCAACCTACCCTTCGGCGAACCTGTTCTGGTAATAGCTCTGGCTAAGGTACAGGGCAGCTACCGGGTTATGGCCCATAGCCCGGTCCTTCACTACCAGGGTAGTGGTCTCCGCCTTGGCGTAGCGCTGGAACATGATATCGTGACCCAGGCAGAGTCCCACCACTATATTCAGCTCGGTATTCTCGCCATTGAGCACCTCTGCCTGCATTATAGGATTGCAGAAAATGGCTCCCCCCTCTATATCCACATCTCGGGGGGCCAGTTCCCCACACAGGCAGGATACCGAGACCACCGTAAAAGCGTTCCGCTCCAGGATATCGGCCAGTATCCTGGCCTCTGCCATCAGGGAGTAGCAGGTAGCGATGCCCATCCTTTTCATCCTCCGTATCCGGGCAAACTCTATTATCTCATCAAGCCGCGTCCAGAGAAAGCGTTCCCTGGGCTTCTGCGGGTCCATAACCCTATCCATCAGTTTACGCCAGGCCAGGCTTATAGCCCGGTTCTGGGGCAGCTTATGCTCTCTAATCGACTCCTTAACCAAGTCGGGATACTTTTCCGTAGGGCAGAACGCCGGCACCTTTCCACCCTTGGCGCGCGACCCACACCGGAAAACGGTACATCTGGTACACTGAGATATCTCGTTCTGCGTCATCCTCCTCCTCTCTAAAGCACCAAGTCCGCTAAGAATCTGCCCGGGGATAGAAAATCGTGGGAGCGCTAGCTCACGGCTGCGGGGCCGGCTCGGCCCCCTCAGCCCTTGCCCGGTTACGCACGTATTTGTAAATTTCAATGACAGTGGCTGTCAGCGGAACCGCCAGTATCATCCCCCAGATGCCGGCAATATAAACCCCCAGTACCAGCAGGATAATCACGACAGCCGGATGTATCCGAAAGTAGGAGCCCTGAATCCGGGGTACGAACAGGCCGTTCTCCAGTAGTTGCACCGCCACGAATAGCAGGGCTACCCAGATAGCCTTTTCCGGGGCCAGGGCCAGGGTAATTACAACGGCGACGACACCACTAATCCAGGGCCCTAATACCGGGATGAGTTCGGTCACCCCGGCAAAGGCCGCCAGCGCCAGGGCATAGTCTATCCTCAGGGTAACCAGGCCCACAAAGGAGAGATAAAAAACAACGAAGCCGAGTATTAACTGGGCACGCACGTAGCGTAGCAGCACCACATCAATGATGGAGATAATATTCCTGGTGTGCTCCGCCACCCATGCCGGCAGAGCCGTATAGAAACCACTGGCCAGTCTCTCCCAATCCTTCAAGATAAAGAAAAGGAAAATGGGTAAAGCCGCCAGCCCGAAGAACGTCCCCACCGTGGACGGTATGAAGGAAAGCCCCCTCATGAAAGCCGTCCTTATAGCATTGCCCATGGTTGCCCCGGCATTCAACATGAGACTATCCACCTCACGCTGTATCTCCATGGGAATGATGGCGCGGAAATCGGCCGCCCACTGCTGCACCCTGACTACAGCTGCCGCAAAATACTGGGGGGCATTTTCGACGATAACCACAATGGCCTTGGCCACCGAGATAACAATATAATAAGAGAAAAGGCCTGCCAGCCCCAGAGCCACCAGGTAAATGAGTATTATCAAGGAGACCCGCTTGGTCCCCCGCCACTCACCGCGACGGGGCAGCTTGGCCTCGGCCCACCGGATAACCGGTAGTAGCAGGAAGGCCAGTAGCCAGGCGATAACGAAGGGAAATACGACGCTCCTCAGCACGTAGAGGAGCACAAAGAATACAATTACACCTACTACAAAGAATAGTAGGCGCCGATATCTTCGGAATATACTACCTGCATACAAACCTAATCTTACTCGTTACCCATGTATTTTCTTGAGAAAGAATAATTCTGGTTCTTGGGCGTTGTCAATCGGCAGCAGTCAACGCCCGGCTGGCAATGAGGCGTTTACTTGGCTGGCTTCTTTATCCTCTCCAGCTCCTCCTTCGCCTTCTTCCCTGCCTTCTGGACAAGCTCCCCCACTTCCTCGACTACTTCAACCGCTTTCTCCTTCACCTCCTCCGCCCTCTCCTTTAACAGTTCCCTCGCTTCCTTTCCCGAACGCGGGGCATAGAGGAAGCCAATGACCAGACCAACAGTTACTCCCACCACAAAACCTATAGCAGCACCACTACCTTTATCAGCCACGGCTACCTTCCTCCTTTCTCTTAAAGACTGTGTCGATTCCCTGTTTGATGCCCTCGACGAGGGCTATCAACTGGAGTACCGGTTTAACTACCTCACTCTCTAAATAAGAGGTCATACTTTTCATATGAGCCGAGGTAGCCTGAACCGCATCCAATATAGACCTTGTCCTGCGGTATAGCGAAGCCAGTATCACGGCGCCCAGGATAAGCACCCCCGTTGCTACCAGGCCCAAGACACAAATTGCCAGATCCCGGAACCAATCAATACCCATTACCCGACACCTCCGTTTCTAAAACTACCCTTTATACTCCGTCATTACCCCACCAGCTAGACCTATATCTAACTACTAAAATAGCATCTTGTCAATAAAAAGGGAAGCACAGACAGCCGGCGGCAAAAAAATAGTAAGGCCAACTCTGAGAAAAACAGCGAACAGCCGAAGAGGGACCGGGACAGGCCACCAATAGTCCCGCCCCGGAAAGGGGGCACAAGTAAGGGTAAGACACCCCGGCTCTACCTCTTGGTGTACTGAGGCGCCTTACGAGCCCGTTTCAGGCCGGGCTTCTTTCTCTCTTTAACCCGAGAATCACGGGTAAGCAGCCCGTTCTGGCGCAGTACCTGCTTAAGGCCATCGTTAGAGCGCAGCAGAGCCCGAGCAATACCGTGGGAAATAGCACCACTCTGTCCCGATACGCCACCGCCGCTCACCTTGGCCATGACATTATACTTGCCCATGACCTCAGTCACCATAAGCGGCCTGAGTATGGTATTACGGTGCTCAAGGCGGGGGAATTTCTCCTCGAAGGATACGCCGTTTATTATTATATTACCCTTGCCTGTCAGCAGCCTGACCTGGGCCACTGCCGTTTTGCGCCTGCCGGTACCATAATAATAATCTTTTTGCGACTCCAAAATAACCCCCTTAACTAACCTTTAGCTATTTTTGGTGGCCAAAAATAGCCTAAATATTCCCGGCTCCGTCAAGCCTCAGCCCCAGCCTCATCCACCTTAGCCTCGGATGCCTTAGTTTGTCCCAGATGAGGATGAGACTCACCAACATAGACCTTTAACTTCTCAAACATGCTATTTCCCAGGCGATTTTTGGGTAACATACCCCGGACGGCATGCTCAATCACCCGGGTCGGCCTAGTCTCCATCATCTTTTCAAGAGGAACGCTCTTCAGTCCCCCCGGGTACCCCGAATGCCGGTGATAGAACTTCTGCCGGGCCTTATCGCCGGTAACGCGGACCTTTTGGGCATTGATAACCACCACATAGTCGCCGGTATCTAGATTGCGACTGAATATGGGCTTATGCTTACCCATAAGCAGGGCAGCTACCCGAGTGCATAGTTTGCCCAGTACCTCGCCGGAGGCATCAATCACATGCCAGTCCCGCCCGATATCAGCGGGCTTGGTGCTATAGGTTTTCACTATCTGTCTCCTCCCAGAGGGGTGGGATAGTTTACCCGCATAAGGCACAAGCCACAGGCCGGGGCCGTGGGGCCAGCCAGCCCGGGTTCCCTCGCCTCAATTATACTACAAAATTCTGAAATACTCATCTTTCCCCTACCCAACCTGATCAGGGCGCCTACCGTATTGCGCACCTGATGCGGTAAAAAGGAGTTGGCCACTATATTAAAGACAGCCAGTTCCCCCTCCCGCTCTATACCGGCTTTATACACCGTGCGCACCGTACTCTTTATCTCGTCGCCCAGGCAAGTGGCGAATGAGGCAAAGTCATGGCGGCCAACAAGGGCCCGGCATGCCTGTCTCATGGCCTCGAAATCAATCTCACCGGCCACCCGGTAAGTAAAGCCCCGATACCAGGGAGAACGGAGCGGACTATTCAATATGTAATAATTATATTCCCGGCTGACGGCACCGCGCCTCACATTAAAGGACTCATCTACTATATGAGCCGCTGTAACCGCAATAGCCGGGGGTAAATAATAATTTAGCCCATTAACAAATGCCGGCGGCGCCAGGTACGACCCGGTGCGAAAGCTGACCACCTGTCCTTTAGCATGGACACCACTGTCGGTCCGGCTAGCCGCCATCACCCTGGTTCTCTCTCCGGTAAGCCGGTAGAGGGCCGTCTCCATCTCCCCCTGTACGGTAGGCAGGTCAGCCTGCAGTTGCATACCATGGTAGCGGGTGCCGTCATACTCTAGAGTGAGTACCATCCTGGTGGTTACCGCCAAAGTGACCACCCTTCGCTAGACTACCAACTCAAGCCGAACCATAGCCGCCCCATCACCCAATCTGGGGCCCAACTTAATAATCCGAGTATATCCACCAGGACGCTCAGCATACCGCCCAGCGAACTCGCTGAACACCTTCTCCGTCACCTTCTTATCGGAAACAAAGGTCAGCATCTGACGACGCTGGTTAAGTCCACCCTTCTTGCCCAGGGTAATCATCTTCTCCGCCAGGCCACGCACTTCCTTAGCCTTAGCCTCAGTAGTGGTGAGCTTCTCATGGTCGAGAAGTTGAGTCACCAGATTGCGATATAAAGCCCGACGTTGGCTCATCGACCGGTTTAACCTTCTACCCGCTATTTTATGCCTCATTCTAGCCGAACCTCAACACCTGATAGTAGATAGCCCCTATCACAGTTCTTCTTCAAATTGCTCCTCTGCCTCACCATCCATAGCCTCAGAGGCCAGCGACAGGCCTATTTCAGCCAGACGCTCCTCTATCTCCTGCTTGGACCTCTTGCCAAAATTCCTCAGTACCATCAGCTCTTTCTCGCCCTTGGTAATGAGTTCTCCCACCGTAGTAATACCACCACGCCGGAGGCAATTCATGGTACGCACCGACAGGTTCAGCTGCTCCACCGGCATATTATATTCCTCGCGAGGAATGGATGTCTGGAGACCACCTTCCTCACCGGCCAGGGACACCTGAGCACAACTGGTAAAGGGAGTTAGCTGCTCTGCCAGGATTCTAGCCCCCTCGCTTACGGCATCTATCGGCGCCATAGTACCATCCGTCCATACCTCCAGATACAACCGCTCCCGGCTGGTCTCCCGGCCAATATGGATAGACTCAATGGTAAAATTGACCTTACGCACCGGGGCAAAGATGGCATCCACCGGAATGGTGCCAATAGGCATATTGTCACCAGCTTCAGCCGAGCGGTAGCCCTCACCCAATTCCACATCAAACTCCACATAAAGCTTGGCTTCCGGTGAATCCAGGGTAGCCAGATAAAGCTCGGGGTTGACAATCTCGAAGTCGGCGGAGGGTTTAATGTCGGCAGCCGTGACCTGCTTTCCCCCGGCCACCTCCAAGGTCAATTTACCCGGTTGCTCAGAGAGTGGTTTAATCCTGAGCGCCTGCACATTAAGCAAAAACTCAATGGCATCTTCCTTCATATAGGGGATGGTGGTGAATTCATGCTGTATGCCGTCAACCTTAACCCACGTCACCGCTGCTCCCTGAAGATAGGCGAGGAGCACTCGGCGCAAGGCATTACCCAGGGTAACCGCAAAACCCTTCTCCAGCGGCTCAACCTGAAAGCGGCCGAACTCTTCAGTACTCTCAATGCACTCAACCTTTGGTACCACTAGTCGAGACAAAAAATACCTCCTTACTACCGTGAGTAGTACTCTACGATAGTCTTACCATCAAATTTGGCGTCAGCATCATCGGGGGTGGGCAGCAATAAAACCTGCCCGACCATCTTCTGCTTATCCAGGCCCAGCCAGCCTACCACCGTTTTGGCCTTAATGGTCTGGGCCAGCTGTTTATAATATTCGGTATTGGTGGAACTCTGCCGCCAAGCAATAGTATCGCCCTCCTTGACCAGGTAGGAGGGTATATCGGTCTTACGCCCGTTGAGCATAATATGCCCGTGCCGTGCCAGCTGACGGCCCTGGGCGCGGGAGTCAGCAAAACCCAGACGATACAGCACATTATCGAGCCGTCTCTCCAGCAGTACCACCAGGTTATCCCTGGCGATGCCGGACTGCCTCTCAGCCTGAGCGAAAATGCGCCGGAACTGCCTCTCCAAGACCCCATAGGTATAGCGGGCCTTCTGTTTCTCCATTAGTTGCAGACCACGGTCGGAAACCCTGCGCCGGCGGCCCGTCCTCATCCCCTGCGCCTTGGCTCGCCTATCTATAGCGCACTTGGGCGTAAGGCAGCGACTGCCTTTAAGACCTAGCTTCTCATTACAGCGACGACATAAGCGACAAACTGGACCGGTATACCTTGCCATTTCCCTCCCCTATACCCGCCTCTTCTTGGGCGGACGACAGCCGTTATGCGGAATAGGTGTCACATCCCTGATGCTGGTGATATAAAGCCCGGCACTCTGCAGGGAACGAATAGCCGCTTCGCGGCCACTGCCGGGACCCCTAACGAAAACCTCTATCTGGCGTAAGCCATGCTCCATCGCCTTTTGGGCAGCATCCCGAGCGGCCAACTGAGCCGCATAGGGAGTGCCCTTCCGCGAACCCTTAAACCTAGCCGTCCCCGAGCTTCCCCAGGCGATAACATTACCCTCAGGGTCGGTCAGGGTCACTATAGTATTATTGAACGTGGCCTGGATATAGGCCTTACCCGCTGGGATAGACTTGCGCTCCCGCTTTCTGGCCTTAGTTCGCTTTTTCTGTGGCATTATCCCCCCCTATACTACTGGTACGCTAGATTATTTCTTGGTTGCGCCGCGCCGCTGCCCCCTGCCGGCTACTGTCTTGCGCGGACCGCGATTAGCACGAGCATTGGTCCGGGTCCTCTGACCTCTAACCGGCAGGCTATGGCGGTGCCGGCTGCCCCGGTAGCTACCAATCTCAACCAGGCGCCCGATATTCTGTTTTACCGCTTTCCTCAGTTCACCCTCAACCCTATACTCGCGGTCAATAGACTCCCGGATGCGATTGACCTCGTCCTCGGTAAGGCCATCCGCCTTGGTCTCAGGGCTAATATCAAGCTTGGCCAGAATCCGCTGGCTCAGGTTGGGGCCAATACCACAGATATACTGTAGCGAGACCCAAATCTGTTTATTCTTCGGTATATCTACACCGGCAATACGTGGCACTGGACTCCCTCCTCGTAAATAAGATTACCCCTGTCGCTGCTTATGCCGCGGGTTGGAGCAAATAACCCTGAGCACACCCTTGCGCTTCACCACCTTACACTTTTCACACCTGACTTTAACTGAAGCCTTAACTTTCATAGCTATCTACCTTATCACAACCGGTATGTAATCCTGCCTCGACTCAGGTCATAAGGGGAAAGCTCTATCAGCACCTTATCACCGGGCAGTATTTTAATATAGTGCAACCTTATCTTACCGGAAATATGGGCCAGCACCTTATGCCCATTAGCCAGCTCGACACGGAACATAGCATTGGGCAAGGGCTCCACCACCGTCCCTTCAACCTCAATGGCCCCTTTCTTAGGCATACACTCCTTCCCTCACGCTGAGCACCTCCGGCTCGGCATCGGTAATGGCAATGGTGTGCTCAAAATGAGCGGAACGACTGCCATCCGCCGTAAGCACTAACCACATATCAGCGCCCACCCTAGTGCGCCAATCACCAGCATTGACCATCGGCTCCAGGGCCAAGGTCATGCCCGGCTTCAATTCCGGCCCCGCCCCCGCCATCAGGCCAAACGGTGGCCGGGTGCAGTTAGGTACCTGCGGCTCTTCATGCATATCACGCCCGATACCATGCCCGCTGTACTCACGCACCACCCTGTATCCCCTCGACTCCGCATATTGCTCGATAGCCGCCGAAATATCGCCCAACCTCGCCTTGGGCCGGGCGCTGGCAATACCGGCTTCCAGGGCACCCCGGGTAGCCTCTATTAACTCACGAGACTCACGGCTAATCTTACCAACACCCACGGTCACCGCGGCGTCGGACTGAAATCCATCAAATATCACTCCCAGGTCAAGCGATACAATATCGCCCTCAAGTAACACCCTCTCCCCGGGAATGCCATGCACTATCTCGTCATTTACCGAGACACATAAGCTCGCCGGGAAACCCCGGTACCCCTTAAACGAGGGCTTGGCCCCACGCCTGGCTATCTCCCTGGCAGCGATAGTGTCCAACTCCCTGGTTCGCATCCCCGGTCTCACCCGTGCCTTAAGCTCCTCCAGTACATCGGCCAAAATCCTGCCCGCCCGTCGCATAACCGCCACCTCTTGAGCCGACTTAATGATTACACCCATCTAAACGAGAGCCTGTCCCTGGCCAACGGAGGCAATAATCCTGGCCCCCACCTCACCAGCTTCACCCTCTCCGTCTACCTCCAGTAGCTTACCGGCCCGAGTATAATAGTCAATAAGCGGAGCTGTCTCGGCAAAAAAGACCTTTAGTCTCCTGCCTATGGCCCCGGCAGTATCATCGGGGCGCTGATAGAGCTGGCCACCACACCGGTCACACTCACCCTCCACCCTGGGTGGAAAACTTACCGCATGATAAGGTGTCTGGCAGTTACGACAAATCCAGCGCCCACCGAGGCGTTGTAAAAGTTCTTCCTCGCTTACCTTGATATATACTACCCTATCGATAGCCTTATTCTGCGCCGCCAGCTCTTTATCCAGAGCCTGCGCCTGCTTCAGATTGCGGGGGAAGCCGTCGAGTATTACCCCCTTTTCGCCCTCCAAAGCCGCCAGGCGCTCCATAACCATCTTAATGGTTATCTCGTCGGGGACCAGCGCGCCTTTTTCCATGTAGGACTTCGCCTCCAGCCCCAGTTCGGTCCCCTGCTCCAGCGCCTGGCGGAACAGGTCGCCAGTAGCCACATGCGCCAGTTTAAGCTCCCCGGCCAGAATGGCCGCCTGCGTTCCTTTACCGGCGCCCGGAGCGCCCAAAAGAATAATATACACCCTTCACCCTATTTAATAAAGCCTTTGCAACGTCGTAATACCAGATGCGACTCGAGCTGCTTCATGGTATCCAGTACCACACCGACCATGATAAGCAGTCCCAGACTGGACATCTGAATCACCTGAACATTGGTTATCTCCCGGGTTAAAAAGGGCACTACTGCTACCAACGCCAGGAATAAGGCCCCCGCCCAGGTGATACGGCTGATAATCCCGTTGAGATAGGTAGCGGTATGCTTGCCCGGCCGAATACCGGGAACGAACCCCCCCTGCCGCTGCAGCACACCAGGCAAATCCTGCTGCTGGAAAATCACCGTGGTATAAAAGAAGGCAAAGGCAATCACCAGCAGGAAATAGAGCCCCCAGTAGAACAGGCCCAGCGGCATGGCCGCATTGGGGTTAAACAGCTTCACGATAAAAGCAGCCACCCCCACCCCGTCCGGACTGGCGAAATAACTGGCCAGTATGCCGGGAAAGATGACGATGGACATGGCAAAGATAATGGGTATCATGCCGGCAGTGTTTACCCTAAGCGGGATATGGGTTGAACCGGACTGCCGGTACATGCGCCCCCCCCGAAAGGTACTACGGGCATACTGGACGGGAATACGGCGGTGTGCCTCCGTAAAGATGACGATAAAGACAATAGTAGCTATAGCCAGGAGAAGGTAAGCTATGAGACCACCGATGTCCTCCTTGGCCAGGAAGCCCTGGCCGACCATCTCCGGCAGGCCGGCAACGATACCACCGAATATTATCAGGGATATGCCATTACCGATGCCATATTCCGTGATAAGCTCACCGAGCCAGATACAGAACATGGTGCCGGCCACCATGGATATAACCGCCGCCGCCATAGGCAGGGCCGCACCACCGGCAAAGACACCCTCGCGCTGAAATAAAACCAGCTGCCCATAACCCTGAAGGGCTGCCAGGGGCACTGCCGCCCAGTGAGTAATCAGATTAATCCTGTTTCTACCCGACTCCCCCTCTTCGGAAAGCGCCCGCAACCGGGGAATAATGGGCACCATCAGCTGCATGATAATCGAAGCCATGATATAGGGATAAACCCCCATAGCCGCCACGCTGAGACGCCGCATCGCCCCACCGCTGAACATGTCGAACATGCCCAGCATAGCGTTACGGTCAAACAGGTCCTGTAACGCCCCCAGGTCCACCCCGGGAAGGGGCACATGGGCCACAAAACGGAAGGCCACCAGCAGACCGACGGTTATCAGTATGCGGCGCCTTAAATCAGGCAGGCTAAAGGCATCAATCATTGCCTGAAGCAGCCGTGGTCTAGCTTGCCGTGGTCGCATGCCCGATCTCCTCTACCTTACCTCCAGCTGCCTCAATCTTGGCCTTAGCCGCAGCGGAGAACCTGTTTGCCTTTACCGTAAGGGGACGATTAATATCGCCACGAGCCAGCACCTTTACCGGATAGCGCGGCGACTTTACTATACCCCGAGCTACCAGTTCCTCCGGGGTCACCTCGCTCCCGGCGGCAAAGACATTGAGCCTGCCGAGATTAACAATGCTGTACTCCGTCCGGAAGATATTAACAAAGCCGCGCTTTTCCGGCAGGCGCTTAATCAGCGGCAGCTGCCCGCCTTCGAAGCCCGGGCGCATCTTGTAGCCAGCTCGGGACTTCTGCCCTTTGCAGCCCCGTCCGGAATAGGAACCATAGCCACTGCCATCCCCACGGCCAACCCGCTTCCGCTCTTTCCGAGAGCCAGTGGCTGGGGAGAGGGTATCCTGCCTCACTCGCCGGCCTCCTCTACCTTCACTAGATGCCTTATCTTATTAACCATGCCCCGGAGCGAACTCGAGTCACGATGGACAACACTCTGGCTGAGCCGCTTTAAGCCCAGAGCCTTTATGGTCCTCTTCTGGTCCGCCGCATAGCCGATGCCACTCTTAACCAGGGTTATACGCAGATTAGCCATCAAACGCCACATCCTCCACGGCACTCCCGGTCTCCGGCGGGGAAGGCTCTGTAACCGTTTTCCCAAGCCGCCGGGCCAGTTGCACTGCCGGGTCCTCAAGCTGGCTCAGGGCCAGTATGGTCGCCTTAGCCATATTAATGCGATTAGAACTGCCCAATGACTTGGCCAAAACATCCTTAATACCCGCTGCCTCGAGCACGGCCCGGACACTGCTACCGGCAATAATGCCGGTACCCAGGGCAGCCGGCTTTATCAGCACCTTAGCTGCCCCAAACCCGACATTCACTTCATAGGGAATAGTAGTGCCCACTAAGGGCACCCTAATCAAATTCTTCCTGGCCTCGGCAGCTGCCTTGTTAATGGCCAGGGGGACCTCATTGGCCTTACCGACACCGATGCCGACATGGCCATTGCCATCCCCGCTCACCATCAGGGCGCTGAACCTTAAGCGCCTCCCACCCTTAACCACCTTAGCCACCCGATTGATATGGAGCAGTTTGTCGTTAAGCGCTAAATCGGCGGCGACAATCTTATTTGCTGGCTCCATCACTATCTCCTAACCCCCTAAAATATAAGTCCCGCTTTGCGGGCGGCCTCAGCCAGGGCCTTAACCCGGCCGTGATACTGGTAGCCACCACGGTCGAAGACCACCTGCTTCACCCCGGCGGATAGGGCGCGCTTGGCTACCAAAGCTCCCACTAGCTCCGCCCGACCAGTCTTTTTCAGACCGTCCAGACTATCCCTTATCTCCGCATCAAGGGTTGATGCCGCCGCAACACTATGGCCGCGTGTATCGTCAATGACCTGGGCATAAATATGGCTCAAACTCCTAAAGACACACAAACGGGGCCGGGCAGCAGTACCGGATACCACCTTTCTAACACGCCTATGCCTTCGTTGCCGGGCCAGTCTTAGCTCACTTCCCATCACTACACCCCACCCTTAGCCCTGCCGGCCTTGCCGGGCTTAAGGCGAATCACCTCGCCGGCATATCTAATACCCTTGCCCTTATAAACATCAGCTTTGCGAATAGTACGAATCTTCGCCGCCATATCACCGACCACCGCTTTATCAATGCCCGAGACCCTAATCCGGTTCGTCCCTTCCATATCCAGCGTTACACCAGGCAGCGGCGAGACCTCTACCGGATGCGAATAGCCAATATTAATCACCAGCTTGTCTCCCGACTTTTGCACCCGATAGCCCACACCCACTATCTCCAGCCTTTTTTCAAACCCGCCGCTCACTCCCTGTACCATATTGGCCAGCAGGCTGCGGGTAAGCCCGTGCAGGGAACGATGCTCCCTACTATCACTGGGCCGGGTTACCAACAGGGTATTATCCTCCAGGGTAATAGCCATAGCGCGAGAGAAGACGCTGCTGAGTTCCCCTTTAGGCCCGGTTACCGTAACCGCCCCATCCTTTTTAATATCCACCGTTACCCCCGGTGGCACTGTTATGGGCATGCGCCCCACTCTAGACATATATCAACTCCACGACTGCTACCATATATAGCATAAAAGCTCCCCACCAACCCCCTGGCGCCAGGCCTCCCGTCCCGTCATCATACCCTTGGAAGTAGACAGGATAGCTATCCCCAGGCCACCATGAACGCGAGGGATTTCATTCCGCTGCGTATATACCCTCAACCCGGGCTTGCTTACCCGCTCCAGGGCCGAGATAACCGGCTTGTTCCTATCCCGATATTTGAGCTGGATTTTAATTACGCGGTGTGGCTTGCCCTTGAGTACCTCATAGTCGGCAATAAAGCCCTCTTTCTTGATGATACGGGCAATAGACAGCTTCTCCCTGGAGGCCGGGATTGACACCGAGTCATGCCCCGCCATATGGGCATTGCGTATCCTGGTCAACATATCGGCAATCGGGTCAGTGACAGACATATTTACCCCTCAGTCCAAGATTAATTGCTACCAACTTGACTTCCTCACTCCGGGGACCTGGCCCAGAAGGGCTAGCTTACGGAAACAGATACGGCACAAAGCGAACTTGCGCATATAGGCCCGCGGCCGGCCGCATAAGCGGCAGCGATTATGCTGCTGCACCTTATATTTCGATGGTCGCTTAGCTTTAGCAATTTCCGACTTCTTAGCCATTACTCTCCACTTATTCCTTAGTAAAAGGCATGCCTAATAGCTCCAGCAGGTGCAACCCCTCCTCGTCCGTGTTAGCCGTGGTAACAATCGACACCTCGAAGCCACGCACCTTGTCTATCTTATCATAATCCACTTCCGGGAATATCACCTGTTCCTTTAACCCTAGGGTATAATTACCCCGCCCATCAAAGGCATGGCGGGAGACCCCCTGGAACTCACGGATACGAGACAGAACAACATTCACCAGCTTGTCCACAAACTCATACATCCGCTCCCCACGCAGGGTTACCATAAGCCCTATGGGCATCCCCGTCCTGACCTTAAAGGCAGCCACCGACTTCTTGGCCCGGGTAATTACCGGGTGTTGCCCCGATATAATCGTCAGGTCGGCTTCAGCTGCCTCCAGGGCCTTAGCATTTTTAGTGGCCTCGCCCACGCCGATATTAAGCACCACCTTCTCCAGGCGGGGCACCCGCATTACATTCTTGTACCCATAGCGCTCCATCAGGGTAGGTACAACCTCTTTTTTATACTTCTCTTTCAGTTGCGACATAGCTACCTTCTAATCAACCACCTCATGGCAGGAGCGGCAAACACGAGCCCTCCGGCCATCGGACAGAACCTTGAAGCCAACACGGCTGGGCTTGTTACACTGGCTGCATACCAGCATAACATTGGACGCCGGTATGGGCGCCTCACGGTCAATGATACCTGCCTGCTTCACCTCGCCGGCGGCCCGTAAGTGTTTCTTAATAAAATTCACGCCCTCAACCATAATCCGGTTATCCTTGGGGTAGGCAAAACGCACCTTGCCCTTCTTGCCCTTGTCCTTACCGGCGATAACCAGCACAGTATCATTCTTTCTAATCTTCACCGCTAAGCAACCTCACAAAACCTCCGGCGCCAGAGAGATAATCTTGGCGAAATCCTTGTCCCTTAGCTCCCTGGCTACGGGACCGAAAATACGGGTCCCCTTCGGGTTATTCTTGTCCGTCAGAATAACCGCGGCATTTTCGTCAAACTTGATATAGGAGCCATCGGGCCGCCGGCAGGTCTGGGCACAACGCACCACCACCGCCCGGACCACCTCCCCCTTTTTGGCTACCGCCCCCGGAATCGCCCGCTTGACCGAAGCCACGATAATGTCTCCCACCCGAGCGTACCTCTTGCCGGTGCTGCCCAGAACACCAATACACATCAACTCCCGGGCACCGGTATTATCAGCTACTTTAAGCCTGGACATGGACTGAATCATAAAAATATCACCGGCAACCTGTCTCTAAGCCACTTCCTCAGGTTGAACCTCGGCTACCTCTTTCCTCTCTATTATCTCGGCCACCCGCCACCGTTTCTCCCGGGAGAGCGGCCTGGTTTCGACAATCAGAACCTTATCCTCCAACTTACACTGGTTGCTTACGTCATGGGCCTTATACTTGACTACCCTGCGGATAGTCTTCTTATATAGCGGGTGGCGCTTGGTCTTGGCTACCGCCACCACCACGGTCTTATCCATCTTATCGCTTATCACGCGGCCAATCATGGTTTTCAGCTTCTTTTCCATCAGTGTCTACCTCAGCCCCAGCTCTCTCTCCCTTATTACTGTCTCCATTCGAGCAATATTCCTTTTCGCCCGCGGAATTTCGCGATGGTTGACCAGCTGCCTGGTAGACAAGCGAAAACGAAGGGTAAAAAGCTCCTGGCGAGCCTCTTCCAGCTGCTTGGCCAAATCATCGCCACTAAGGGCTCGAATTTCCTCAATCTTCAACTGGGACTAACCTCTCCTCGATAATCTAGCTGCTAGCGGCAACACCGGTCTCCCTGACCACGAACCGGGCCTGTATCGGCAGCTTATGCGCCGCCAGCCGCATTGCCTCCTTAGCCATCTCCTCGCTGACACCACCCATCTCGAAAAGCATCCTGCCCCTCTTGACCACTGCTACCCAGTGGTCAGGGGCACCCTTACCACCACCCATACGGGTCTCCGCCGGCTTCTTGGTAACCGGCTTGGCTGGGAAAATACGCACCCAGATATCGCCACCACGGCTAATATGATGGGCAATAGCCCGCCGCGCAGCCTCAATTTGCCGGCTGGTAAGCCAGGCCGACTCCTGCGCCTGCAAACCAAACTCGCCAAAGACCAGCGCATTACCCGATTGAGCACTGCCACGCAGATGTCCTTTATGACTCTTACGGTACTTTACCCGCTTAGGTTGTAACATCCTTCTCCTCTACCTCTGCTTCCGGCTCCGCCTCTACCTCTGCTTCCGGCTCCGCCTCTACCTCCGCTTCCGGCTCCGCCTCTACCTCCGCTTCCGGCTCCGCCTCTACCTCCGCTTCCGGCTCCGCCTCTACCTCTGCTTCC
>JBDRCY010000006.1:0-17411 GCA_043821265.1 Chloroflexota bacterium | reverse complement strand
GTTTCCCCCTGCTGCTGCTTTCGGCCAGCATTGGCTGGGGGGTAAATAGCTTCTGGCTCTATAATTACGGCTTTGAGAAGTATCAGGTGAGCCAGACCACCGGCCTGGCCCCGGCGGAACTGGATAAAGCCGCCAGCGAATTGATAAGCTACTTTAACTCCAGTGAAGAGTATGTTAGTGCGGTGGTGGCAAAGGACGGTGCGCCGTTTGAGCTATTTACGGCGGAGGAGGCTATCCACTTCCGGGATGTAAAGGGGCTGATCCGGCTGGACTATTATCTCCTCCTGGGGACGGTTATCTATGTTCTGGGCTACGGTCTGGCCAGCCTCTTCTGGCACCGGGGGCGGTACCGGCGGCGGCTGGCCCGGGGGGTGGTCGGCGGCGGCGGCTTCACCCTGGCACTGATGGCCCTTTTGGGGTTGGGGGTGATATTCAGCTTCGACTGGCTCTTTCTGCAGTTCCACTTCTTGAGTTTCAGCAATGAGTTCTGGTCGGCCGAGGGCTATATGCGTCTCCTCTTCCCCGGCGGCTTCTGGTACGATGCCACCTCATTCTGTGTTCTGGGAACGATAGTGGGCGCCGTGGTGCTGTCTGGCGGGGCCGGCGCCTACCTTAAGATGACAAAAGCAAAGGCTTTAAAATAGGAGGTTAGCGTCATGGGTTATTTTTCCATATTAGGGGCTATACCCGGCTTCTTTTTGAGCTCATTTCTGCTCATGCTGCTCTGGGGTGTCATTGCCCCCAATCTCGGTATTGCCAAGATAGGCTACGTTACGGCCATGCTGGTGACCATCACCCTGTGGCTGGCAGTGGCGCCACTGGCGGCGGCCCGCCGCAGAAAATAGCTACCGGACTCGCTTCAGGCGGTTCAGCGCCTGCCTTTTCTCCTCCCGGCCCAGCCTGGTCTTGTTTAAGGCCCGGGCCAGGAGCTTGATTGACTGGTCGTAGGTCTCCCTGTCCACCGGGTAGGGGATGCCGTCCTTACCGCCGTGGGCGAAGCTGTAGCGTGCCGGGTCCTCGTAGCTGGGGGCCACCCCGTAGACCAGCTCCGAAATCAGGCTGAGGGCACGGATGGTCTTGGGGCCGACTCCCCGTAGCCCCAGCAACTCCTCAAAGTTATTGGGCTGGCGGTCATAGGTGCTTAAGAGAATCTTACTCAGGCTATCGGGGTGGAGGTCCTGGGTGACGAGGTGGTGGCGGTGGGGTAAATCGAGGGTCTTCAGCCTTTTCAGTTCGCTTAGAATGTTCTCGGGCTCTTCTTTGGTAGCTATCTCGCTGATGGTGTTGCGGGCGGCCAGGCTGTCCTGGGCCACCAGGTTTAGTGCCTGCCCCCTGGCCTCGGACAGAATGGCGGAGTGGGGTTCATTGACAAAACTCTCCACGTTCTCTCCCAGCCAGTGGTAGCGGCGGGCGTAGCGGGTGGTCTCGTTCATTCCCTGCTGTACGACCGTCCACGAGCCGTTTTTAGTGAAGAGGAAGTTATGGTGGTAGAGCTGGTAGCCGTCCTGGACGGCGGCGCTGTCCACCTTGGCGGACAGGCGGCTGGCATATACCAGCGGGGCCGGGTCGAGTGAGAGGCGGTTCCCCCATTCCTCTATTTCGGCCGGGGTGCGCCGCGAGGTTCGCCCCTTGCCACCGGCGACGAACAGGCCCAGGTCCTGCTCCAGTCCCTTCAGCCCCTCCTTGAGGGCGCCGCAGAGGGTGGTGGTAACGCCGCTGGAGTGCCAGTCGAAGCCCAGGATGCAGCCCAAGGCCTGGAACCAGTAGGGGTGGGACAGGCGCCGCAGCATTTCCTCGGGGCCGAAGTCAACTACGATGGCGATGGTAATTTCCCGGGCCAGCCTGGTCATACGGGTAAATAGCCAGCGGGGGGCCTTACCGTAATGGAGCGGTAGATGGGCAATACCGGTGCGTGTGGGGACGGCTGACATTCATCACCTCTAATTATGGGCCGCAGGTACTGCAGGTACCGGTGTGGCAGCTGGAGCAGGCGCTACCGGGACCGATGGAGGAGCTCAGGCCGCTCTTGTCCTTGGAGAAGCAGGCGAAGGTGGATAGTGCCCGTTCCGCCTTCTTATGGCAGCGGGGGCACTCGGCCCCTTCGTTAGACTTACTTAAGGGGCGCAGCAACTCAAACTTCAGGTCGCAGTCGGGGCAAAAATACTCGTATATCGGCATTTTCTCCCTCTATACTAAAGTTTACCCGTTTTCTCGCCGGTGGGTCAAACCTCCCAGGCTACCCGGCCGTCAATTATGGTCATTTCCACCCTGATATCCTTTAGCTGCTCCGGGGGTGAGGTGAGGGGGTCGTGGCTCAGTACTACCATGTCAGCCAGTTTGCCCCCCGTCAGGGAGCCCTTTATCCTCTCCTCGAAGGAGGCATAGGCGGCATTTATGGTGTACATGGCCAGCGCCGCGTCGGCGGGAATACGCTCCGCTGCCGGAAGCTCTACTCCCGCTTCGGCCCGCCTGGTGACGGCGGCATATATGCCGATGAGCGGGTTATTAGGCGCCACCGGGGAATCGGAGCTGGCGGCCACGGTAATGCCATTACTTAAGAAGGAGTTAAGGCGGTAAAGCCACGGCTGCTGGCTTTGGGGCACCTCGGCCAGGTAGCGCTCACCGCTGTAATAGAGGAAGGGGGGTTGGGTGACTACCAGCGCCTTGAGTTTGCTTAACCGCTTGAGTAGGTGGGGAGGGCATTCGGAGCAGTGCTCGATGCGGTGGCGTCGGTCGGCTCGGGGTGGCTGGCGGCTTACGTGCTCCAGGGCGGTAATGGCGGCAGCTACCTCACCCTCCTCTACCGCATGAAGAGCCAGTTGAAAGCCGGCCCGATGGATAGTAGAGGCCCTGCGGTTTAGCTCGGGCTGGGGTGGGTCGAGCCTACCGGTAGCCTGGCTCAGTATTATCTTCACCCCGCCCAGGCGCAGTTGGGCGTCACCGGAGCCGGGGGCTAGGCCGGCTTCCTGAAACTCGCTCAGGGCGTGACCACCGAGCATCATAGACACCCGGCTCATAATGGTATTTGAAATTTTCAGCTGACCGAGCGTCTGCCAGCGACTGGGGTCGTTGCCTGCCGAGGCCTCCTGCAGGGAGGTGATGCCCAGGGACAGGTAGTGCTGGTTGGCCAGGGCGGCGCCCCTGGCCAGTTCCTCCCCGGATAGCGGGGGTAAAACCCTTTCCCGGATATAGCCCAGCATATTAAATAGCCGGCCGTTGGGTTCCCCGGTGGCGGGGTCCCGGTCAATGAGTCCGCCGGGCGGTTCCGGGGTTTCCCGGGTTATACCGGCCAGCTTGAGGGCCAGGCTGTTCAGCACGCAGGCGTGCAGCGAGCGGTGGGCCAGGACTACCGGGTGCTGTGGGGCGGCCTCGTCCAGGTCCCAGCGGGTGGGGTGGCGTTTCTCGGCCAGGTAGAACTCGTTGTAACCGGTGCCGGTCAGCCACTGGCCCGCCGGTGCATCCTGGGCGCGCTGGCGGATGGCGGCCTTTATGGCGGTGATAGAGCCTGCCGCCGCTGGGCTTAAGTCGGTGCTGAGCAGCATTCTGATGAAGGCAAAGATATGGCAGTGGGCATCGTTAAACCCCGGCACCACCGTTTTGCCCTGGCAGTCAATTACCCTGGTCCTGGCCCCTTTGACCAGTTCCAGGCTCTCATTACGGCCGACCAGCAGAATCCGGTGGTCCTTTATGGCCACCAGCTCCGCGGCGGGTTGGGCCGGGTTCATGGTAAGGACGCTGGCGTTTTTCAGGATAAGGTCGGCATCCGGCATTTGGCTACTACCTGTCTTCCCCGTGTTTCTTTGACGGGGTGGCGTTAACTTAGTATACTACCGATTAATTCAGCCCGACAACGGAGGTGGGCCATGGATACAGAGGAGCTGGCTGAGCGACTGGTTTCGTGGATAAAGGACCAGGTAGCGACATGTGGCTGCCGGGGGGTAGTGCTGGGTATGAGTGGCGGCATCGATTCCTCGGTGCTGGCCGTACTATCTGAGCGCGCTCAGTCCCGGGATATGCTGGGGGTGATTATGCCCTGCCACAGTAATCCCCAGGATGAAGCCCATGCCCGGGCGGTGGCCAGTAAGTTCTCCGTACCGACGGAGAGGGTGGTTCTTGATAGTGTTTACGATGCTTTGCTTAAGGTATTGCCGGGAGGCGATGCCGGGCCGGGTGTGGTGAGATTGGCTTTAGCCAATCTCAAGGCCAGGCTGAGGATGCTTACCCTCTACTACTTTGCCAATCGGCTGGGGTACCTGGTGGCCGGGTCGGGTAACCGGAGCGAGCTGGCCGTAGGCTACTTCACCAAGTACGGGGATAGCGGGGTCGATATTCTGCCCCTGGGTAATCTGCTCAAGAGGCAGGTGAGGGAACTGGCCCGCTTTCTGGGTGTCCCCGCCGAAATTATAGAGAAACCCCCCTCGGCCGGCCTGTGGGAAGGGCAGACCGACGAGGCCGAACTGGGCTGCAGTTATGAGCAGCTGGACCGCTGCCTGATTGGTGGTGCGGCGCCGGAAGAAGTGAAGAGCAAGATTGAGTGCATGATGGCGGCGGCGGCCCATAAGCTTAAGCTGCCGCCGCTGCCTGATTTTTAGTTTTCAGGCTGGTGTGGAGGCCCTGGACTTGCCTCCTTTCAGCAGGGGAATCAGGGCGGCTACTATCAGCATGAAGATAATGCCCGCTATAAAGGCAAAATTGTAGCTACCCCTGCTGACAAAGAAGTATCCCGCCAGGGCCGGGCCCGCCGCCGCTCCTATCGCCCAGCCCACCTCGATTATCCCCATAATGACCCCGAGGTTGCGCACGCCGAAGATATCGCCGACTAGGACGGTAATGGGTGGACTCAGGCCACCGAAGGCGAAGCCAAAGAGGACGGCGAATATGTAGAATACCTGGAGGCTGGGTGATACTAGGAGCAGCAAAATGCTGGCGGGCATGAGCAGGGCACTGATCATGCCCGTTCGTTTAGTGCCGACGTTGTCCGATACCCAGCCCATGATTAATCGGCCCGGGATGCTGATAATGCCTATCAGGCTGAGTATGGAGGTGGCCAGCATTTCGCTGATGCCGATGTCCTGGGCGTGGGGGACGATGTGCACCTGCACCATAAAGAAGGTAGCGGCATGGAGGACCCACATGGCCAGGACTATCCACAGGCTCTTGCTCTTGAGCGCCTCGACGATGGAGAAGCCTCCGGGACTCGGCCCGGCCGGGGGGCTGGCATTGTTGACCGGTGGCCTTTGGCCTTCGGCCAGGCGGCTTCCTGCGCCGGGGGACCTTCTCAGTAGCTGGGCGCAGGGGATGGCGATGAGGAAGGCGCTGATCCCCAGAACAAAGAAGGAGTAGCGCCAGTCGCGGGCGGAGATAAGATAGGTGGCCAGGGGTGTTATGCTGATGGAGCCGATGCCCATGCCCGAGGTGGCGATGCCCAGGGCTAGACCCCGCCGCTTGTCGAACCACCGTGATACCGTTGAGGTGACCACGACGTAAATGGGGCCAGTGCCTATGGCCATCAGCAGGCTGTAACTAATAAGCAGGTAGCCCATGGAACTGGCCCAGCTGCTCAGCAGTAGCCCCAGGCCGGTAAAGAAGCCCATCACGCTGAAAACGGCCCTGGCGCCGTAGCGGTCTATGGCCCAGCCGCCGACGACGGCAAACAGGGCGGCGAGCATCATGGAGAGTGAGAAAATCCAGGAGCTCTGTTCCCTGGTTATGCTGAACTCTTCTTCCAGGGGATAAATATATACGCCGTAGGAGAAGCGGTTACCGGCGCATATCACCATGATAAGCAGGCAGGCGGCTACCATTATCCAGCCGTAGTAGACACGTCGCTGGCCCATGGTTATATAGGGGCTGTCCGGATTACTTTTTAGCCAGGATGGCAGGGTATGGTCCTCCTTTACCTCCGCTTGAACCGGGCAAAAACAGGCGGTCTTTTTTTATCTACCGCCGGGGGCGATAATTCGATTGATTATTATAACATAACCCCATTTCTTTGGCTTTTCATTTTCGGGTATTGGTGTTATAATATGGCTGGCTCTCCGCCTTCTGTTGGAGGTTGGCAGAAACGACACGCTGGGTTAAAACCAAGAATCGCATAACTAACTGCATGTTCCTTATGATGCTTAGTTTCCTTCCTCTTTGATGGAAGTGTACAGCGGCAAGTGCTTTGCCTACCCATAATAAGTTGTTTAGCTAGGGGGTCAATCATGGCAGAAACCAAAGATACCGTTCTTGAGGGGTTGGTGGCGGTGGTGGGCAAGGACAATGTCACTACCAGCCCGGAGGTAATAGCCTCATATGCCCAGGACCAGAGTTTCACCCCTGCCAGCAGGCCGCACTATGCGGTGTTTCCGGAGAGCACCGCCCAGGTTCAGGAGATTGTCAAGCTGGCCAATGAATGTGGAGTGCCGGTGGTGCCCCGCAGCTCCCCGGTGAGCCTTCACGGGGCCAGCATACCCGGTGAGGGTGGCATCCTGGTAGACCTGGGGAGGATGAACCGGATTCTGGAGGTTAATGAGCGTAACTGGTACGCTATTATCGAGCCGGGTGTGAGCTTCCTTAAGCTTAATGAGGAGCTTAAAAAGCACGGTTTCCGGGTGGCGGCGTCCCTGCTTACCCCGCCGTCGGCGTCGGTAGTCTCCACTTATCTGGAGAGGACCCCGGTGGTCACGGCGGCCGATTTTACCTACGGTAGCGAGCATGTTATCTCCTATACGGTGGTGGTCCCCAGCGGGGATACCTTTACCGTGGGCCATCCCCCCCTGGCCAATACCCCGGCCTCGTCCTCCGACGGCCCCGGGCTCAATTTCTACCGCATCTTCCAGGGTGCCCAGGGGACATTGGGTATAGTTACCTGGATGGTTATCCGGGTACTACCCCTGCCCAAGGCCCGGAAGGTCTTCTTCTTTCCCTGTGACGACATTGAACGGGCGGTGGAGGTAATAAGCCGGATACAGAAGAGCGAGCTGGGCCTGGAGTGTTTTGCCCTTAATAGCTTCAATCTGGCGGCACTGCTGGTGAAAGAGGCGCCCGGCCAGGCCAGGCTGCTTAAGAGCGGTGAGTATATCGGCCCCTGCGGGGCGCAGTCTTACTGGACGGAAAGGCAGCTTGAGCAGTTCGTTGACCTGAGGGATACGCTGCCGCCCTGGACGGTGGTGCTCTGCCTGTCCGCTGTCGGTCCCATACCCCGGGAGAAGATAGCCTACCAGGAGCTGGACCTGAAGGAGGCGATGACCGAGATCGGGGTCGAGCCTAAACCCACGGTCAGCGGCCTCTTGGCCCTGGATAAGGTAATCCTGGATGAGACCATCCTGCCCTGGAGGTTGCAGAAGCGCTTCGGCTACCAGGGCTCGTGCCAGGAGCTCATGTTCTGCTCCAGCCCCGACCGGGTGGGCGATTTCGATGCCGTCATCTACCAGGTGGCTGACCAGTTCGGCTATCCCGCCGAGGATATCGGCGGCTACCTGTTGCCCATGGAGAGGGGCCGCGCCTGCTATCTGACCTACGACCTTCACTGCGACCTCGATGACCCGGAGCAGTCCCTGGAGGTGAGCGACCTGTTCGATAGCGTGAGTGAACTCCTGATAACCATGGGCGCCTTCTTTGACCGGCCCTACGGGAAATGGGCCCGGATGGTATATAGCCGGGCCGGGTCCTATACCGAGTATGCGCGCAAGGTTAAGGGTGAGCTTGACCCCAATAATATCATGAATCCGGGTAAGCTCTGCTTCTAAAACGCGAAAAAGGGGTACTAAGATGAAGCAACTGGAAGATTATCGTAAAGAGGCCTGGAACTGCTACCGGGATAGTATGTGCAAGTTTGTTTTTACCTGGCACGTTAAGAGCGAGCGCTTCGCTCGCATGTGCCCCAGTCTGATGCGGTACCAGTTTGACGCCTTCTCTAGTCAGGGCCGGCTGGATATAGCCCGCGCCATCATCGAAGGCGAGCTGGAGTGGTCGGACCGGCTGCTGGATGTAGTCTATCGCTGCCAGCTATGCGGTGGCTGTGACTACGTCTGCGGTCGGGTGAAGGAGATACAGCCGGGTAAGATAATCCAGGCGATGAGGGCTAGGCTGGTGGCCGACGGCAAGGCCCCGCCGGCGGAATTTAAGCCGCTTATGGCTAGCCTCAAGGACTATCAGACCCCCTATCAGCAGCCCAATGCCAACAAGGCCAAGTGGCTCCGGGAGTTCTACAGCGAGGCCACCGCCGATGTTACTATCCCGGAGGGTGAAGCTGCCGATACCGTCCTCTTTGTCGGTTGCTCTCCGCTTAGGGACGCTGCCGCCGAGGCGATGCCCAAGACGGCACTGAAGCTGCTTATGAAGGCGGGCGTTAATGTCGGGGTGCTGGGCGACCGGGAGAAGTGCTGCGGCAACCCCTCGCTGAGAATGGGCGACCAGGCCGAATTCGTCGCCTTTGCCCGGGAGAATATCAAGCAGTTTAACGAGCTAGGCGTGAAGAAGCTGGTGTGTATCTGCCCCTTTTGCTACAGCACCTTCCGTCGTGACTACCCCGAGGTAGGGGAGAAGATGAACTTCGAGGTGGTGCACATCCTGGAGGTTGTTGACCGTCTAATTAAGGATAAGAAGCTTAAGCCCAGAAAGGCCCGGAGGCTAACCGTAACCTATCATGACCCCTGTCACCTGGGCCGGATAAGCAGTGACGGTGTCAGCGGCACCAATGTTTTCACCGGCCTCTACGATGTACAAAGGAGCGTACTCGGTGCCATTCCCGGTGTGGAGCTGGTGGAGATGGAGAGGATTAGGGATGACTCCCTGTGCTGCGGTGCCGGGAGCTGGATGCGCAATGCCTATCCCGACTTTGCCGAGTGGACGGCCCTGGAGAGGATAACCGAGGCCAGGACCACGGGTGCCGAGGCCCTGGTTACCTATTGCCCGCACTGCGAGGAGAACCTGGAAGATGCCCTGAAGTCGAGCGGAAGCGACATGAAACTATATGACCTCCTGGAACTTGTCCTGGGGTCGCTATAGGAGGGGAAAGATGAGTCAGAACCGAGAAGCTGCCTATCAGGCACTAGTTGATGTACTGGGGCCGGAGTTCATCACCGATGACCTGGCCATCCGCCATGCCTACTCCAAGGATGCCTCTCTGACCTCGGTATGGCGCAAACACAAGAAGGACTCCCGGACCATCCCGGCCCTGGTAGCCATGCCCTCAAGCACCGAGGAGGTGCAGGGGGTGCTGCGCATCTGTAACCGCTACCGGATTCCGGTAGTGGCCTTAAACACCGGTGCCAATATGTGCGGCCTGTGTGTGCCTAACGAGGCCGATAGCCTGGTCCTGGACCTGAAGAGGATGGACCGGATACTGGAGATTGATGAGAAGAACCTGACCGCTACCATCCAGCCTCATGTCAATTTCCCCAGAATCCAGGCGGAGACGATGAAGCGGGGGCTCTGGAATGGCGGTACCCCGCAGGCCCCGGGTGTGGTGGGTCTGCTCAGCAATATGATGTTCAACGGTATCTGGCAGAGCGCGCTGGCCTATGGTCAGGCGATGCGCTCGCTTATCAATATGACGGTGGTGCTACCCAACGGGGATATTATCAATACCGGCTCCCGGGCCATCCCCAATGCCGGGAATTTCTGGTGGACGGGGCCCGGGCCCGACCTGAAGGGCATCTTTGAGTTCACCCACTACGGTGCGCTGGGGATAGTGACCGAGGCCACCGTTAAGCTCCACCGCTGGGCGGGGGGAGAGTGGCCGCAGGAAGAGGTCTATGACCACCCGCCGCTGCCCCAGAACCACCGCATCTTCTATATCGAGTACCCCGATTTCCCCTCCATGCAGGAGGGCATGTATGATATTGCCCATTCCGGTATCGGCACCCACCTGGATACCTGTATGGATGCCTGGAATGCCTACTATACCCAGCCCACACAGGCGCTGGCGGAGAAGACCTTCCGCGAGGGCATGTGGCCCCGGTGCATGATTTACGTTATCCTGGCCGGCATCTCGTCGGAGCGGCAGCTCGACTACGAGGAGAAGGTGCTCCGCCTCCTGGTAAAGCGGACCAAGGGCAAGTTCCGGGAAGACTTAAGAGACATCCTCTCGGTCTGGCACGCCGATTCCTTCCGGGCCGGCGAGACCGTCCGCATGACCCGCCACGGCGGCTATGCCATCGCCCGGATTAACGAGTCGCAGATAGAGACCATCGAGCAGATTCATAAGGCCCATATGGAGATAATCTCCAAGTACCCGCACTATATCCTCGACGAGGAGTCGCCGGAGGTATATGTCTATGACCGCGGTTATTTCTCTATCAATGAGACCGATAACTACTATGCCCAGTGGGATGTAGAGGAGGTTAAAAACGCCCGTCTGCAGACCATTGACGCCTTCATCGACCATACCAGGGAGGACAAGCTGGGGTGGTATATCCATGTCGAGCCCATCACCTCTATGTTCGGCCCGGAGATAGGCCCCAACTTCCACCTGTGGCTGAAGCGGGTGAAGAATATCTTTGACCCCAATGACATCATGAACCCGGGTAAATTGATTCAGGTGAAGGAAAAACCCGCCAAAAGAGGGTAACAGGTGATGGCCGGCCCTTGGGCCTTTCGGCTCATAGCGGGCCAGTCGCTTAATAATAAAGGCATTAAAGAAAAAAGGAGGCAGAAGTGGCACTAAAGGTTAAGAGGATAAGAAGGGTAGCCGTTGCTGTGGTGGACATCGAGGGGGCGGCAGAGCGCTATAAGCAGCTCTTCGATATCGACCCCTTTGACTGGGGCGAGGTTCCCGAGCTCAAGTACAAGTGGATTGCCTTCCGCTTTGGCTCTGAGGGGGCCAGCCAGTGCTCTATGGAGTTCCTGTCCCCCATGAACGACCCCGATGGCGAGGTTCTCATCGGCAAGTTCATCCGCAAGCGTGGCGAGGGCCTGTATATGGTAACCCTGGAGATGGAGGAGGACAACAAGACCTTTGAGGCACAGCTGAGCGGCATGGGTATCAAGCCCAGCTGGGGCAACGCCGTCTTTGAAGATGGTCCTGATTACCAGACCTGGACCGAGTCCTATATCGCCCCCAGGGATGCCTATGGGGTGCTGTTCACCCTGGCCCATATCGTACCCAAGCTGCCGCGGCATGATGGTGAGATTCCCAAGTTCCCCAAGTAGTACCGGGATACCGGCTTTAGACGGTATTTATGAGGGTGGCCTTAAAGAGATTAGGGCCACCCTCGGTTGTTATTGGCCCCACTTCAGCTTGACCCGATAGAGACCGGGTGTGTATTATCAATCAGAGGGGCTTAGGTAATACCGAATTACCGGGGAGTTAATTTAAGACGTTATGATAGTCGAGATGAGGGCCGGTGCCACTCAAGAGGAGCTGGATGGCGTAATCGAGCGGGCCAGGTCGCTGGGGCTTAGGGTCCAGCTTAACCTGGGCACCGATAAGACAGTGGCGGCCATGCTGGGCAGCAATACCGGGCAGCTGGATACAGATATATTCGCCGTTCTCCCCGGGGTGGAGAGCGTAACCCGTATCATGAAGCCCTATAAGCTGGCCTCCCGGGAGTTTAAGGGAGGGGACAGCGTGGTTTTGGTGAAGGGGGTTGGGATTGGGGGCAGGCGTATCGTGGTTATAGCCGGCCCCTGTGCCGTGGAGAGCGAGCAGCAGATGGTGGAGGTGGCGGGCAGGGTAAAGGAGGCTGGCGCCAGCATCCTGCGTGGCGGCGCCTTTAAACCCCGTACCTCTCCCTTCAGCTTTCAGGGACTGGAGGAGGCCGGGCTCAAGCTGCTGGAGCGGGTCGGCCAACAGTCGGGCCTGCCGGTGGTAACCGAGGTGGTTGACCCTAATGACGTCACCCTGGTAGCCGAACATGCCGATATCCTGCAGATTGGTGCCCGCAATATGCAGAACTTTGCCCTGCTCACCAATGTGGGCCAGAGCAAGTGCCCCGTTCTCTTAAAGCGCGGCTTCTCCTCGACGGTTACCGAATGGCTTACCGCCAGCGACTATCTGCTGGCGGAGGGCAATAGCCGGGTCATATTGTGCGAGAGGGGAATCAGGACATTCGAAAGCAGCACGCGCTTTTCCCTGGATATTGCCTCCGTGCCGGTGATTAAGAAGTCGAGCCACCTGCCGATAATTGTTGACCCCAGCCACGCCGCCGGCCACTACTCACTGGTGCCGGCGATGGCCAGGGCGGCGGTGGCGGCGGGTGCTGATGGGTTGCTCATTGAGGTCCATCCCAACCCCAAGGAAGCCCTGGTGGACGGTCTCCAGTCCCTTACACCCGAAGCCTTTGCCCGGTTAATGGCCGAGCTGCGGCCCCTGGCCGAAGCGGTGGGTAGATATATTTAGGCATCAGCAGCCTTCACCGCGCTGGAAGCGATAGAGAAGAGGGTGGAATTATTATGGCTTGGAAGAAGGCTAATCCGGCACTGATTGAGTTGCTGGAGGAAAACATGTCATTTGACAGTGAGAGAAGGAATATGTTCGGTTCGCCGACCTACTTTGTCAACAACAAGCTATTGTTCGTATTCAGTGGGATACCGGAGCACATAAGGTCTGATAACGGGTTGGAAATTACATCCAGGGCTATAAGGAAATGGTTAACCCGTTGAGGGATGAGTTTCTTAACCGTGAGATATTTGCGAAGTTAATCGAAGCCAGCGTATTGGTGGCGCAGAGAGTACAATCAGATAAGTTTTCCAGTTGGCTGAGGTGGCAGTGTCAAGAGATCTGTTTGCTGCCATTATGGAGCGGATAACCAGGTTAAGCATGTCACCCGGCTAAGCGCAGCTCAGGAGATACCGGCAGCCAGGTGAGAAAGATGGGGATAGTCTGACCTCTTTCGTAATGGAGTGCTTTGCCAACGTTATGGACGAAGATTCCAGGAGCAGCGGGATACACTTCGCTCGTGGAGGAGGTTACTCAAGGCCCCGTAATGGGTATTGACAACAAGCTACCATGGGACTACCATTAATGAAGATTCAATGAAGAATCCTGACCTTCATTGAATCTTCATAGGGAATCCCCTTTTAGGATATAGTAGTGACGAACTATGAGATTAATTATGAGGAGGTACACAATGAAGCGAACAAGGCATTTGGGGTATATCGTGGTAGTTATGCTAATGGTGGTTGCATTAGTCATAGCTTGTGCCCCTACACCTAAAACACCATCCATGGAGCCGGTAACTCTCTTAATTAATACTGGTATCTATTCCCCCGACTCACTGACTGGCAGAACCGCTCAGTGGTTCGGTGATGAAGTGACTAGGCGAACCGATGGGCTGATAACATTTGAGTATGTCGGATCCTTTAGTTTGACCAAGCCCGGGCAGGAGATAGATGGAACAAAGACGGGTTTGAGCGACTTTAGTGTGTTTCCGAATGTTTACTATCCGACTAAGCTTTTTTTGAATCAGCTCACACATGCTGTTTTTGGGGCTCCTACCGATCCCAATGTAGGCTGGGAGGTTGTTGACAAGCTTTATCAGGAAGAGCCTGCTTTAGCGGAGGAATACGAAAAATACGGTAACAAGTTAATCGGTCCACTGGGCGTTATCAACTATGTCCTGGAGACTAAGACACCCGTTACCAAGCTGGAAGACTTAGAAGGTCAAAATATAGCTATTTCAGGCCATTGGGCTCCAAAGATAGTGGAGGCTACCGGCGCTACCCCTCTCCCGACAACTTTACTTGATAGACCAACGGCATTGCAGACCGGGATGCTGGATGGCTCAATTCTCCCATGGGTTATTTCCGCTCCCTTCAAGCTATATGAGTTCGCCCCGTATAGGACTGGCCCGGGCTGGGGCTATTGGGCTGCCGATATGCTCACGATGAACCTCGAACTCTTTAACAGCCTGCCCGATGATATTCAAGAGATTCTTCTTGAAGTCGGTAGAGAGGCAGGGGGAGTATACATGGAAATGGGCCAGGCCGACTGGGCAAAGACTAAGGCGACTATGGAGGCATCTGGAGTTACCTTTACTGACTTTTCAGACGAAGAGATGATAAAGTGGGGGAATTTAATAGGCAATCCCGTGGCCGATGCCGTAAAGGAGGGCGAGGCAATGGGCCTTCCTATAAGGGGCCCTATGGAGACTTACCTGAGACTATGCAAGGAAGCAGGTCATAAGTTTCCCAGAGAGTGGACATTAGATAATTAACAGATAGCCTCCAAGATGCTATCTGGCAACCTCACTATCTATACCCCCCTCTCCGTTAAAGGAGGGGGGGGGTGAGCGTATTCGACATACCCTTAATAAATAACCCTTTTGGAGCTTAAAGTGAACAGTCTCCGTAAGAAAGCTTGGGCTATAGCCGATAGTTACTTTAAAGGGTCAAAGTGGCTAGCGCTGGTGAGCGCTGGCTGTATCATGTTAATAGTCTTTTATATGACTGCTGATGTAGCGGGGCGCTATATAGCCCATCGCCCGTTGCCGGCTAGCTTTGAAATACCTATGGTTCTTATAGTTTTCATAGTATATTTCAGTCTACCTTATGTCCAGTCCCGCGGGGTGCATCTGAGGCTGGATTTTCTTTGGCGACGGTTTAATCCCCGAGGGCAGGCTATTATCAGCATTTTAAGTCTGCTTACAGGTCTTTTCCTCTTCAGCGTAATCACCTGGCAATCCTGGAATTGGGCAGTGGAGGCGTGGCAGATAAACGAGCGGATGGAGGGTGCTGTAGGGATACCCTATTTCCCGGCTAGACTCGGCCTTACCATAGGGGCGTTTCTCTTCTGCATCCAATATATCATTGACCTTATCCGGCATGTGGGCAAGCTCTTAAGGATAGGGCAGATTGGGCAGCAACAATGAGCCATGAACTTATTGCCGTAATATTTACTGCGCTAGCATTAGCTCTAATTGTTCTTGGGATGCATATAGGGTTAGCCCTCGGGATAGCTGGTGCTTTTGGTATACTGGCGATAACCGGTAGTTTTGATGCCATGGTAGGAGTGTTGAAAACTACATCCTTCCATGCTGTTGGTACCTATGCGATTATTATCGTACCTTTATTTGTCCTTATGGGGATGTTCAGCTTGCATGGGGGGATAAGCGGACAAGCTTACCGAGCCCTTAGCAATTGGATAGGTAGGTTACCTGGGGGATTATCTCTGGCTACCACCTGGGCCTGTACTGCTTTTGGTGCTACCTCCGGTTCATATATAGCTGCCGGCTCGGTCTTCACCAAGATAAGCCTGCCCGAGATGAGGAAAGCGGGCTATGATAAAGGCTTTGCTTGTGGGGGTATAGCCACGGCAGCTATTATAGCCATGGTTATACCACCAAGCTTATTCTTCGTTATTTACGGTATGCTGGCTGAGGAGTCAATAGCCAGACTGCTAATAGCCGGCATTTTCCCTGGTCTCATTATGGCTATGACCCTTTCGGTAGGTATCTGGATAAGGGCAAAAAGTAACCCGAGGTTAGCGCCTGTAGCAACTACGCGGGTGAGCTGGAGGGAAAAATTCATCTCCACTAGAAAAGCCTGGCCGATGGTGGTGCTAGCGGCGATAATCTTAGGGGGGATTTATACTGGGGTATTCACGCCTACCGAAGCGGCAGCAATAGGCGCCTTTGTCGCCCTTATAATAACTCTCGGCTTCAGAAAGCTGAGCTGGGATAAACTAAAAAGTTCACTGCTTGAAACAGTAGAGCTTACCACTATGTTGGCGCTTCTCTTTATTGGCGCTACCGTCTTTGCCCGTTTTCTGGCTGTCAGTAGAGTCACCGCTTGGCTGGCGGAGGCTATAATTGGGATAGGATTATCTCCTCTGCAATTTGTAATTGTGATAGTGGTCCTATACCTTATCTTAGGCTGCTTCGTAGATGCTATATCAGCAATGTTCGTAACTATGCCTCTCTTCTTCCCGGTGGTCATAGCACTGGGTATTAACCCCATCTGGTTTGGTGTTCTTACTGTGGTGTCGTTGGTCATTGGTGCCATCACTCCTCCCTTTGGTTTATCTGTCTATACAGTTAAGGCTGCCGCCGGGCCCGATGTCACCGTAGAGGGTGTTTTTAGAGGAGCTATGCCCTACTATCTTTCAATGCTGGCTACCCTGGCTATTTTGGTCGCTTTCCCTCAGATTAGCACTTTCCTACCTAATATGATGATGGCTCGGTAGTTAAATTGATCTGTGCGATAAACTATTCTCTGCTCGAATGTCAATAACCTCTGCTAATTGCGCAAAATAGCGATTTGTATTGTCGAGGTAACAATCACATAGAAGGGGGATCGGAAATGTTATTCCATGACTTCCGGGATTATTTAGATAAACTGGAAAAGCAGGGCCTGTTGCTCCGGGTCAAACAGGAACTTAGTGCCAAATATGAGATTGCGGCCGGTCTGCGTAAGATTTCCGATACCAACGGCCCGGCGTTCCTGTTTGAAAGGGTAGCTGGCTACCCGGGCTGGATGGTGGTCGGTGGCCTGTTCGCCACCCGCCGGCTGATGGCCTTTGCCCTGCAAACCGAGGATGATGACGAGCAGCTGGTCAAGCGCTATCTGGGATTTGACCAGGAGTACCGGGAACCCGTACCAGTCGCTTCGGGGCCGGTGAAGGAGCTTATTCTCACCGGGGATGACATTGACCTGACTAAGCTACCGGTACCTACCTACTGTGAGATGGATTCCGGGCCTTATCTTACCGCCGGTGTGGAGATAGCCAGACACCCGGTAACGGGCCAGCAGAATGCCTCCATACACCGGCGGAGAATCCTGGGTAAAGACAGGACCTGCCTGCTGGCACAGTCGCCGCATCTTACCTTTATGATACAGGCGGCCGAGGAGCAGGGGCAGGGTCTGGGAATAGCAACGGTGATAGGGGCACATCCGGCCCTGACCATAGCCAGTCAGGTAAAGGCCCCCGAAGGGGTAAACGAGATGGCTATCGCCGGTGCCATCCGGGGGCGGCCCTTCGAGGTGGTAAAGTGTGAGACCATAGACGTTCTGGTACCTGCTGATGCCGAGATAGTAATTGAGGGCGTAACGGTGCCCGGCGAGCGGGCGAGCGACGGCCCCTTCGGTGAATTCCCGGGGAACTATATCTCGCTAAGCAATTGGGCAACCCCGCAGGGAAAGCCGGTCAACGATTCCCCGGTGGTGAAGGTCACCGCCATCACGATGCGTCATGATGCCATCTTTCAGGCACTGCTGACCGGCATGCCTAATACGGAGAACCAGTCGCTGAAGAAATGGGCGCTAACGGCGGCGGCTTACCGCAAGGCAGTCAAGGTGGTGTCTTCCCCCGACGATATCCGCGGTATCAACCTGACCAGTAGTTCCGCCGGACGCCATGCCATTGTCAGCATCCGCAAGAGGGAAGAAGCAACACCGAAGAGGATTATCGAGTCCCTTATGGGGATAGCCTTCCTGGTTCCCATAGTGGTTGACGAGGATATCGATGTCTACGACCCGGCACAGGT
>JBDRCY010000005.1:0-23607 GCA_043821265.1 Chloroflexota bacterium | reverse complement strand
ATTCTTTTCCCTTTAAGCCTAGCTTTTTCCTCCTCCCGCCTGGCCAGCTCTAACTCCAGCAGACGTGCCTTAAGTATCTTGAGGGCAGTTTCTTTGTTCTGTAACTGAGAACGCTCACTCTGGCAGGTAACCACTAGCCCGGTGGGCAGATAAGTCAACCTGACCGCAGTACTGGTCTTTTGCATATGCTGTCCCCCCGGCCCGCTGGCGCGGAAGGTATCAACTTTTAGGTCTTCCGGGTTTACCTCGATGTCAACATTGGGCTCCGCTTCCGGCATGACCTCTACCAGGGCGAAGGAGGTGTGGCGGGCGTGGTCGGCATCGAAGGGGGAAAGGCGCACCAGGCGGTGGACGCCATGCTCCGACTTGAGATAGCCGTAGGCATGGTCGCCGCTCAGGCTGAATATTACGCTCTTTACCCCGGTCTCTTCGCCCGGTGAGGTGTCCATTACCTCGGCCCGGTAGCCACGGCGTTCGCCGTGGCGCAGGTACATTCTGAGCAGCATCTCGGCCCAGTCTTGCGACTCGGTGCCCCCGGCGCCGGCATGGATGGTCATAATGGCATTGTGCCCGTCGTAGGCACCGATGAAGGCCGTATCCAGCTCCATCTCATTGAGGCGGGAGGCGATATTCTCTATCTCGGATTGAATCTCCGCTTCAACCGAGGTGTCCGCTTCCGCCACGGCCAGGGAGGTAAGTTCCATGGCATCGCTTATCCTTCTCTCCAGCTCGCGCCAGCTCTGGACAACCCTCATTTGCTCCGCTAACTGGCGCATGACGTTCTGTGCCTTAGCCGGCTCCAGCCAGAAGTCGGGTTGGGCCGACTCTTTCTCCAGCCGTGAGATTTCCTCTTCCCGGTGGGCGATGTCAAAGATGCTCCATGGCGGTGGATACCCTCGCCTGTAGCTCTTTTAACCTGTCGCTTAGCTCTTGCATTTCTACCTCACCATCGCTCTAATATTGGTAGAAGGCGTGGCCGGGCAGCCCGCCTCCGGGCCAACATATCGTTTCTCGAGATTACCGCTGGCCAGCATATGGGCCAGGCGGGTGGGTTCCGGCAGACGGTAGCCGCGGCAGCAGGCCAGTACCCAGTGGACAGCTGCCTTAAGGGTTACTTTATGCCCGGTGGAGACATATACTGGCTTGACGCTCTGCCTGGTGCGCAGTACTGCCCCGATAACCTCACCCCCATCAAGCAGCTCGGCGTAGCTGCCCGACTCCTCGGCGGGCGCCTGGTGGCTACCGCATAGCCGGGACTTGGCGCAGCCGATCGTGGGCATATCCAGTAACAGGCCCAGGTGGGAGGCCAGGCCCATCCGCCGGGGGTGAGCGATTCCCTGGCCGTCGACCAGGATGAGGTCGGGGGTGTGCTCAAGCTGCTCGTAGGCTGCCAGTATCAGGGGTAACTCCCGGAAGGACAGCAGTCCCGGGATATAGGGGAAGTTGAGCTTGCCCTGAACTACCCTGGTCTCCACCAGCTTGAGTTCGGGGTAGTCCAGGAGAACGATGCCGCCGGTGGCCATCTCGCCGGCTTTGCCCACGGCTATATCTACCCCGGCTATGAGTTTGGCTACGGTGACCTCACCCTCTCGGGACACCTGTGCCGCCAGCCTCCGCTGTATGGTCACGGCCTCGGTGGCGTTTAGCGGCCAATCGCCTGTTTCTATCGCCTGCATATTACGATTATAACCGTAGATGGGCTTTCCCACAACAACCACCGCTTCTTAAGGTAGCCGGGCGACCGTCATCAGGTGAATGCCCCTATTGACAGTGCCTGGGCTTATCGGTCATAATACGGGGTAGACAAATTTAAGGATAGTGGCTAGTGGTAAAGATTAGATTGCGCCGGACGGGCGCCAAGAAGAGGCCGAGCTATCGAGTGGTAGTGGCTGACGGACGAGCTCCCCGCGATGGGGCGTTTATCGACATTATTGGGCATTTTGACCCCCTAACTGACCCAGAGACGGTGGTTATCAATGAAGAGAAGGCAGTGGACTGGCTCCGGAAGGGGGCGCAACCCACGGCTACTGTCGCTCGACTGCTATCGAACCTGGGTATCATGAAGAAGTTCAAAACAATCGAGGAGACATCATGAAAGAACTAGTAGAATTCATCGCCAAGTCAATTGTCAATGCACCCGATGATGTGGAAATTACCGAAGAGACCACTGAAGAAGGCTTAACCCTCAAGCTGCAGGTTGCTGATGAGGATAAGGGTAGAATTATCGGTAAGCAGGGCCGGGTGGCTCAGGCCATGCGCACCCTGCTCAGGGTAAAAGCGGCCAAGGCAGGTACCAGGGTTAATCTTGAGATTGTGTAGGTAGTATCCCCGCCAGGGGGTGCGATTACTAGTGGCTGAAGAGCCGGGCAAAGTCGCCGTCGAAGTCTCTCAGGAAAAGGTGCATATCCAGCTGGTCGTTGTCGGTTAGCGGCGTGCTCGGCCTTGATGGGTGTGGTTGTGTCGGGACGGAGTCACTTATAGCCTCGGGTATCCTGTCTTCCTTAATTACTACTGCCACCACGCAGTTGGTATGGCAGGAGGAGCAGGCCGCTTTCAAAAACCACAGGTCTCGTTCGCGGTTGATAACGGTAATGTCATCGGCCCCGTAGCAGTGCCCGCAGACGTCGCACTTTATGGAGGTCATCAGCTTCTTGATGAGATTATCTTCCACACCCAACCTCTAGTAAGCTACGTGCTTAAGGGACATGGCTAGGACTTGCGTTTATCGAAATCGTCCAGGTCAAGGTTGTTAATGAAGTCATAGAAGGCCGACATCCGCTTTATCTCTTCCTCACTGACCTCCTTGCCCTGGCCGCCCGCCTCCGTTTCTTCCGCTATGGGCCTGCCGGTCTCCTTGTCCAGCAGGACACTGGCCTTGTCCAGGACTTCCTCATCGGCATAGATGGGGGCACTGGTCCTTACTGCCAGTGCAATAGAGTCACTGGGCCGGCCATCGATTTCCATCTGCCCACCATCCACATCGAGAATAATCTTGGCATAGAAGGTATCATTCTTGAGTTCGGTGATAATAATGGAGTTGACGGTGGCCCCCAGGGTATCGATGACCGAGCATAGCAGGTCATGAGTGAGGGGTCGGGGCACGTTAACGCCCTGCAGTTTTACGGCTATAGCGTCGGCCTCGGCCGGGCCGATCCAGATGGGTAGATAGCGCTCTGCTGCCTTTTCCTTCAGAATCACTAGCCGCTGATAATTCATCAGGCTGGCTCGAATACTGTCAACAATCATTTCAATCATGACCAACCTCCTCGGCTCCCTTGGGCAGCATCTAAATTTTACTCTTAAGTTGCTGGCTATGTCAATTGGGAAACCTGGTAATCAGACTCGGTGCTTGCCGCCGTCTCCGGTGGGTTTTAGGGCTTACGACAGGGCTTGACCTATGGCCTGGGGGTGGCCCTGGCGGTGTGGGGTGGACAGGCGGTTTCAGTATTCCAGCAGGAAGACCTGGGTAGTGGTGGGCAGGTTTGACTTGGTGAAGGAGAGCTTGGCTTGAGGCGTGATGTCGCTTACTCCTATCTCTTTGAGGAATCCCTCCACCGGTGCCAGTTCCCGACTCAGCGCCGGGGTCTTATAGTGCATGGGGATTATGGCCTTGGGGTCGAGCTGTCTTACCACCTCGGCAGCCAGGGTGGCGTCAATAGTGGATGCCCCGCCTACCGGCAGTAACAGCACATCCACTCTGTCTATCTCCTCCACCTGCTCGTCGGTGAGCATATGCCCCAGGTCACCGAGGTGGCATATCGCTATCTCGTCGATTTCCATGGTATAGATGGTGTTCTTGCCCCGTTGTCCCCCCTTTGCCGCATCGTGAAAGGAGGGTATCCCGATAATCATGACACCGCTGATTTCATACTCGCCGGGCCCCATAATCAGCTTGGGTTCACCGCCGATTTCATCAATATATGAGTGGTTGGGGTGGGGGTGGCTGACGGTGACAATCTGGGCGTTCTGCTTGCCTAATGAGTACCCCAGGCTCGGTGGGTAGGGGTCGGTGATGACCGTAGCCTGGCTGCCCTTAATTCTGAAACAGGAGTGACCTAACCAGGTAATATCCATTTGACTAAATATAGCACAGGTAGCCGTGTGTGGTCAATGGGGATGGTGCGAAAATTAGCCCTATTTTCCTTGACAATCGGTAGCTGAAAATGGTAAATTTAATGAGGATTAGCAGTCTAAGGCTTAAACTGCTAGCGGGAGGAAAAAGTGTTATCTTCCAGAGCAGGAACGATACTCAGGTCTTTGGTCCAGCAATATATTCTCGAGGCGACGCCGGTGGCCTCACAGAGTATCACCGACAGGTGTGCTCTGGGGGTAAGTCCGGCAACCGTCCGTAATGAGATGGCCTATCTGGAGCAGGAGGGTTACATTGCTCGCCCGCACACTTCGGCGGGGGGTGTTCCCTCGGATAAGGGCTACCGTTACTATGTGGAGTCTCTGGGTAGTGTTCGTCTCCCCCTGGAGGAGCAGCGTTTGGTCAGCCACCTCTTTCACCAGGTGGAGGGGGAGATGGAGCAGTGGCTGACCCTGGCCGCCCGGCTCATGGCGCAGCTGGCCCAGAATATGGCGGTGGTCAGTCTACCCAAGGCGACGGCTTGCCACCTCCAACGTCTGGAGCTGGTTGCCCTGCAGGGCTCGCGGGCATTGCTGGTCATTATCCTGCGTAGTGCCAAGGTGGGCCGGCAGCTAATAACCCTCGATGAGCCGGTAAGTCAGTCGCGGCTGGCCTTAATTACCGATAGGCTGAATGCTGCCTACGTGGGCTTGACCCGCTCGCAGATTGCAGCCAAGAAGCTGGAGCTTTCCCCCACCGAGCAGCGGGTAACCGACTCGCTGGTAAAGATAATGAAGGCCGAGGATGAGCAATCGTACGAGGAGCCTTACCTTGATGGCCTGCATTTTATGCTCAACCAGCCGGAGTTTACTCACGGCCATCGTATACAGGGCCTGATGGAGATAGTGGAGCAGAGGAGTCTGCTGAGGGTCATCGTTCCCCGGGAGCTGGGTAGTCGCGAGGTGCGGGTGGTTATCGGCGGAGAGAACAGTGAAGAGACTATCCGCGACTGCAGCGTGGTTATCGGTCGCTATGGCCTGCCGGGGGAGGCTGTGGGCACCGTGGGTATAATTGGGCCTACCCGGATGGCCTATTCCCGCACTATCTCCACTGTGGGCTATCTGTCGGCGGTGCTCAGCGGGCTGGTGGCCGAGCTGTTTGGCCGGGAAATATCGGATAGGCTCTCCCAGAATGATACTAATTGAGGGTACTCGCTGAGGATGCGTTTACTAGCTTGGTGATTGGAGGAGTCAGGATAGTATAGTGATGGTACCGAAGAAGGCAAAAGAGGGCCCGGCAGGGCTTGAGGCGGCACGGGCTGAGGATTTAGAGACCCTGAAGCAGGAGCTGTGCACCGAAAAGGAGAAGGCCGAGGCTTATCTGGCCAGCTGGCAGCGAACCCAGGCTGATTTTATAAATTACAAACGGCGCACCGAGCAGCAGGGCCGGGAGGTCGGCCAGGTTGTTTGTTCCAACCTGGTACTCAATCTATTGCCCGTCCTTGATGATTTGGAGCGGGCGCTGGGCTCTATTCCCGAGGAGCTGGACGGGCAAAACTGGCTGGATGGCGTTAAGCTCGTTGAGCGCAAGCTGCGCACCACGCTGGAGGGGCGGGGGCTATCGGAGATTGAGGCATTGGGTAAGGCCTTTGACCCCAATCTCCATGAGGCCATGATGTGCTGTGCCGGCGAAGACGGCGTGGTGGTCAGGGAGATACAAAAGGGGTATAAATTTCATGACAAGGTTATCCGCCCGGCGGTGGTGGCGGTGGGCGATGGTGGAGAGGCGGAAGCGAAGGAGGAGTAAATAATGGCAAAGGTTATAGGTATCGATTTAGGCACCACTTTTTCGGCGGCGGCGGTGATGGAGGCCGGGGAACCGGTTATAATCCCCAATGCCGAGGGTGGGCGGACTACCCCCTCGACGGTGGCGGTGAGTAAGACCGGGGAGCGCCTGGTCGGGCAGGTGGCCCGGCGGCAGGCGGTTACCAATTCTGATAACACCATTTTCAGTATCAAACGCCTGATGGGCCGCCGCTTCGACGAGGCTTCGGTGGAGTATGATAAGAAGCTCCTGCCCTATAAGATAGCCAAGGCGGCCAATGGTGATGCCTGGGTGGTTATGGGCGACAAGGAGTATAGCCCGCCGGAAATCTCGGCGATGATTCTGCAGAAACTGAAGACGGATGCCGAGGCCTATCTGGGTGATGAGGTTACCCAGGCGGTAATCACCGTTCCGGCCTATTTCAACGATAGCCAGCGGCAGGCTACCAAGGATGCCGGTAAGATAGCCGGGCTGGAGGTGCTCAGGATAATTAACGAGCCGACGGCAGCTTCTCTGGCCTATGGCCTGGATAAGAAGAAAGAGGAGATTATCGCCGTCTATGACCTGGGCGGTGGCACCTTCGATATCTCTATCCTCGACATAGGTGAGGGTACCTTCCAGGTCAAGTCAACCAATGGTGATACCCACCTGGGTGGAGACGATTTCGACCAGAGGGTTATCGACTGGTTGTGCGATGAGTTTAAGAAAGACCAGGGTATAGACCTGCGTCAGGATAAGATGGCCCTGCAGCGGCTCAAGGAAGCGGCGGAGAAGGCCAAGAGCGAGCTTTCCACGGTGCAGCAGACCGAGGTAAACCTGCCCTTTGTTACCGCTGATGCCAGCGGGCCCAAGCACCTCAGCATCAACCTCACCAGGTCCAAGCTGGAGCAGCTGGTAATGGACCTGGTGGATAAGAGCCTGGGGCCCTGCCAGCAGGCGCTGAAGGATGCCGGTAAGACTGCATCGCAGATTGACGAGGTGATTCTGGTTGGTGGACAGACGCGGATGCCCCTGGTCCAGGGGAAGGTAAAGCAGTTTTTCGGTAAGGAACCGCATAAGGGGGTCAATCCTGACGAAGTAGTCGCTATCGGGGCGGCTATCCAGGCGGGAGTGCTGCAGGGAGAGGTTAAGGATGTCCTGCTGCTTGATGTTACCCCGCTTACCCTGGGCATCGAGACCCTGGGTGCGGTGGCTACCCCCCTTATTCCCCGTAATACCACCATTCCTACCGCTAAGAGCCAGATTTTCAGCACGGCGGCTGATAATCAGCCCAGTGTCGAGATTCATGTCCTCCAGGGCGAGCGGCCCATGGCGGCCGATAATCGGTCGCTGGGGCGGTTTATGCTGGACGGCATTCTGCCGTCCCCGCGGGGTGTGCCCCAGATTGAGGTCAGCTTTGATATTGATGCCAATGGCATACTCAGTGTCAAGGCCCATGACAAGGGCACCGGCAAGCAGCAGAAGATTACCATCACTGCATCCAGCGGTCTGGCCAAGGAGGATGTGGAGAAGATGCAGCAGGAGGCGGAGGTACACGCCGCTGAGGATACCAAGCGCCGTGAGGAGGTTGAAGCCAAGAATATGGCTGAGTCCCTGGTCTATTATGCCGAGAAGACGCTTAGGGAGAACAAGGACAAGATACCATCGGACCTGAATCAGGAGGTGGAAGGCAAGGTGGCGGCGGTGCGCTCAGCACTTCAGGGTACGGATGTTGATGCTATCCGTCAGACGACGCAGGAATTATCCGATGCTATGCAGAAGGTAGGGGTGGCTGTCTATCAACCGCCGCCGTCCGGTGAGCCGCCTGGTGGCGAGGCGCCCCCCGGTGGCGAAACCCCGCCGGGCAAGGAAGATGAGGGCACGGTGGAGGGTGAGTTCCGCGAGGTTTAACGCTAGTTAGGCTCTCCAGTATGCTCCGTTCGCCTACTCGCTATGGCGGAGGGATGTTATAATTAGAGATAAAGAGGGGCTCTGCCCCTCTTTATATAACTCCTTCTTTTAATATGAGGGGTAGATGGGCTCAAGGTAGAAAGGGTAGTATGGCAGCAAAGCGGGATTATTACCAGGTCCTCGGTGTCGATAGCAATGCTACCGATGAGGAAATAAAGAAGGCCTTCCGTAAGCTGGCCCAAAAGTATCACCCGGACCATAACCGCGGGGATGGTGCTGAGGATAAGTTCAAGGAGATAAACGAGGCCTACGAGGCGCTCTCCGATGCCGATAGGCGGGCCAGTTATGACCGTTTCGGTCACGGGGGGGGCGATGGCATCTTTGGGCAGGGCTTTGAGGGCTTCGGTTTTAGCGGCTTTGGCAGTATTTTCGATTCCTTCTTCGGTGGCACTACTACTGCGGCCCGGCAGGCGCCGCAGCGGGGTAACGACCTGCAGTGCCGGGTCGGCCTCACCCTTGAGGAGGCCGCTTTCGGTTGCGAGAAGGAGATAAACATCTCGCGCACGGAGAACTGCTCCCGGTGTCATGGTACCGGCTTCGAGCCGGGCAGTGACCCCGGCCGATGCCCCAATTGCGACGGCACCGGGGAGATACGCCGGGTGCAGCAGACTATCTTCGGTCGTTTTGCCAATGTTGCCACCTGTCCCAACTGTCATGGTGAAGGGAGAATCATCATCCAGCCCTGCTCTCAATGCCGGGGCAGGGGTAGGGAAAAGAGGAAGCGTACCATACTGGTCCGGGTTCCGGCTGGGGTCGATAATGGCTCCAGAATACGCCTCAGTAATGAGGGTGAGGCCGGGACCAGGGGCGGCCCTCCGGGCGGTCTCTACGTCACCCTGTCCGTATCCTCACACCCGCTTTTCCGCAGGGAGGGCGACCATATCATCTATGAGCTGGCGGTCAACTTTGCCCAGGCAGCCCTGGGTGCCGAGGTAGAGGTACCCACCCTGGAGGAGAAGGCCAAGCTAAATATTCCGGCGGGCAGCCAGACGGGCGAGGTGTTTCGGCTCAAGGGTAAGGGTGTTCCCCACCTGCGCGGGCATGGGCGTGGCGACCAGTTGGTTCCGCTATTCGTGACTACCCCGCGGAAGCTGACGAAGCAGCAGCGCCGGCTATTCGAGGAACTGGCCCAGGACTTGGGCCCGGCGGGAAATAATCCAGCGAAATAGGGATGGCTTTCGGGAGAGGGCTCAGGCCCCTCTTTATTTTGGAGCCGGGGTCTTGGCGGGGCGGGGGGTGCGCTTCTTCCGGCGTTTAAGGAAGGAGAACAGGTTCCACTTGTGACCGGCTAACTCATGCTTGTTATTAGTCGCCATCAGATGGACTATTGACTGTCGCGGTTCCAGGCCCTCGTAGAGCACCTGGTAGATCTTCTCGGTGACCGGCATCTCCATCCCCAACTGCTGGGCCAGGCTCCAGACGGCGATGGTGGAGTTTACTCCCTCGGCCACACCGGTCATGGAGCCCAGTATCTCGTTAAGCGGGCGTCCCTTGGTCAGCTCCTCGCCGACGTAGTGATTACGGCTCAGCGGGCTGGCGCAGGTGGCGATTAAATCACCCAGGCCAGCCAGTCCGGAGAAGGTGATGGGATTGGCCCCCAGGGCTACTCCCAGGGCGGTTATCTCCGTAAGCCCCCGGGTCATGAGGGCCGCCTTGACATTGTCGCCGTAGCCCAGTCCCTCCACCATACCGGCACCCAGGGCGATAATGTTCTTCAGCGCGCCTCCCAGCTCCACGCCCACGATGTCGGTATTGGTATAGACGCAGAAATTGGGGGCGGCCAGCAGCCTCTGGGCTTTCTTGGAGGTGGCTCCGCTCTCGGCAGCCACTACCGTGGCCGAGGGCAGGTCACGCATAACCTCCCGGGAGAGATTGGGCCCGGAGAGCACGCAGATATTGGAGCAGAGTGAAGGGTCTATTTCCTCGGCAATCACCTGGGACATGAGCTTGTTTGAGCCCAGCTCCAGCCCTTTTGCGACACTGACTATGAGCATGCCCTTTTTCAGGTGGCTGGCAATGGGCTTTATGTTCTGTCGCATGGACTGTGACGGTACGGCCAGGATAACCGCTTTCACCCGGTCCAGGGCCTCATTTAGCGAGCTGGTAATTGATATTTGAGGAGGGAAGGTAGTGCCCGGGGGTAAGCGGGGACTGGTTCTGGTCTCCCGGAGCTGGGTAGCTTCTTGTTCCGTGCGTGCCCACAACCTGACCTGTAGCCCTTTGCGGGCGAGCACTACCCCTAAGGTTATTCCCCAGGTGGTAGTACCGATAATGGCAACACTAGGCATGTCTTACACCATGTTCTCTGGCGAACATTATTATGAGGGTAATCCCTTAACGTCAGCTTTTTTGCTCAGTTTACGCTCGGTGCCGCTTACCAGTCGCCCGATATTGTCCCGGTGCGTGATGATGATTATTACCGCGCCGACTAAGGCGTAGGCGGCATACTCGAGAGGATATCCGTTCATTATGGTCAGCGGTATTAATATGGCGTAGGCGCTTACCACGCCGGCAATAGAGCCGAGCGAGGCGTACCGGGTTAGGCCGGCGCCAATGATTAGAATCTCGGCGCCGAACACGGCGGCTATGGGGCAGAGGATGATAAGCCCGCCGAAGAAGGGGGTAACGCCCCGGCCTCCCCTGAACTTGAAGAACACGGGCCAGTTATGTCCGGCCACAGCGGCCAGGCCGGCCATCGCCTGGGCGGCCAGGCTACCCAGGCCGAAGCTGCCTATTACCAGGTAGTCTCCGCTAGTTATCAGCCCGGCCAGTACTACTGCCAGTATACCCTTGGACAGGTCCAGGGCGGCGGTCAGGGCAGCCCCTTTCTTGCCGGCAGTTCGCAGTACGTTGGTGGCCCCGGTTTTGCCGCTACCGTATTGGCGGACATCCGACTTTGTCTGGTATCTGCTTATGAGCAGGCCAAAGGGAATAGAGCCCAGCAGATAGCCCAGTATCACCACACCGGCAAACTTGGCAATTATCATGACTGGCTCCTCGCTTTAAAGACCAAACGTAAGGGAGTACCGTCAAAGCCGAACGACTGGCGCAGCTTATTCTCGAGGTAGCGCTGGTAGGAAAAATGTATTAGCTTGGGGTCGTTAACGAAAAAGACGAAGGTAGGCGGATTTACCTCGCTCTGGGTAGCGTAGAGAACATTCAGCTGCTTTTTGCCCATTCTGGGTATATTATGAGCTGCTATTGCCTGCTGGATCAGCTTGTTGACCTCAGCGGTAGGTAGCCGCTTAAACCGCTCCTTATATACTTGCTGCACCTGGGGCATGATCTTATTTATCCCCTGCCCGGATTTGGCGGAAATATATAGTATAGGTGCATAAGATATGAACCTAAATTCTCTTTTAATATATCTATCATATGCCGTTGTATCCTTATTTGCAACTAGGTCGCATTTATTGACTACCAGTACGACCCCCTTGGACGCTTGCTTAATATAGCCGGCGATATGAGTGTCCTGCGCTGTCGCCAGCTCGGTAGCGTCTAGTACCAGCAGGGCTACATCGGCACGGTCAATGGCGCGCAAGGCTCGGATGACACTGTAACGCTCTATACCCCGGCTCACTCGTCCCCGCCGCCTGATGCCAGCCGTGTCAATAAGTAGCACACTTTGGCCTTCAAAGTCAAGCCGGGTATCGATAGCATCCCGGGTAGTCCCGGGGGCGGCATCAACTATAGCTCGTTTCTCGCCTAATAGCACATTTAATATGGTTGACTTGCCCACATTGGGCCGGCCGAGGATGGCCACCTTCATGCCCTCCGGCTCGGGTGGAGGTGGCTCTGGAGAGGGCAGTAGCGAGACAATCCTGTTCATTAGCTCAGCGCTGCCCCGCCCGTGATAGGCGGAGACTGTCAGGGGTTCTCCCATGCCCAGCTCATAGAATTCTACCGCTTCCGCCTCACGCCTGTCATTATCCACCTTATTGACTACCAGCAGTACGGGGCTAGCTGCCGGGCGCAGCTTATCGGCTATTTCCTGGTCGGCGGGTGTCACCCCCGTCTTCACATCTACCAGAAAGATGATGACGTCGGCCTCGGCAATGCTTGTCTCTACCTGTTCCTTCACGCCCTGCATGATGGTGGAATCGGGTTTTAGCTCAAGGCCGCCGGTATCAACCACGATAAACTCGGTCTCCTGCCAGGAGACGCTGGCAAACAGGCGGTCGCGGGTTGTCCCCGGCAGGTCCTCCACAATAGCTAATGGCCTGCCCGCCATGCGGTTTAGCAGGGTGGATTTACCCACATTCTGTCGGCCGACGATAGCCACCACTGGTTTGTTCACGTTATGACTCCACAAATTGCCTTAGCGCCTTTTAGGGTTACCCTCTTCCGGGCCGGAGAAGGTTATGAAGCGTATTATGGGAAAGGCCGAGGATTTTCCGGGCGCATAGAGGGGGTGAGGTGGATATTTATGGGGTTGCCACTACCAGCTCTCTGGCCAGTTTCACACTGGGGGGCTCGATGCCCGTTCTGGTGCTCTTTCTCAGCTCGCTGATATTATCCCGGAACTCCTGAACAAAGGTATTATATTCCACGGTAAATCGGTTATATAATCCGACAGTCTCCGGCGGTAGTTCGAAGCTCTCCGATATCTGGTAGAACTGCTCTACGAGTTCATAGTAATGGTTGTTAGCCAGCCACAGCTCGTTCAGACAGGTAGCCAGGTAGGCATCTAACCGTCTGGTTCTAATATCGCTCTCTACCCTGGTGATAAAGCTTGAGTACCAGGTGTTAAAAATCCGCTGTGACATATCGCAGGCCTGCGCCCACTCCCATATCTTGGGGTTATCGATATTGAACAGGCTGTCGATGATAGCGAAGATAGACAGGGACGAATTACCGGTAAAGCGGCGGTTAAAGTATCCGGCCAGTTGCCTGAGCCGCTGCGCCTTAAGCTCCAGCTCCTTCTCCTTGGAGCCTATGGCGGCCACTATCAGGCCGATTATCAGGAGAATCACCAGTATCGGGCCCAGTACCAGGATGGGCCACTGATATAGCGAACCGACTATGGCCAGGGCGGTTATCAGAGCGGGCCCCCAGCCCCACTTGGCTACGTATGTCAGTGTATTCATAATTATTGTCCCCTATCGACAGCCTGCCAGCGGCATATCGAGCCCTCCCAGCATGGCCTCTAGCAGCGCTTTTTGTATATGCAGCCTGTTTTCCGCCTGGTCGAGGACCACGGACTGCGGGCCGTCCAAGATATCGTGGGCTACCTCCTCGCCGTGATGTGCCGGCAGGGGGTGCATTATTATGGCATCTTCTCTGGCCAGAGACAAGAGCTGGCTATTTACCTGGTAGCTGGCAAATACCTGGCGCCGCTGTTCGGCTTCGGCCTCCTGCCCCATGCTTGTCCAGACGTCGGTATAGACTATATCGGCATCCCTGGCGGCCAGCTGTGGCTCATCGGTAGAGAATACTTCTCCACCGCTGCCGGCGGCAAACTCCTCGGCCTGGCGGTGGATGCGCTCATCGATGGCGTAACCCGCCGGGGAAGCAATCCGGAAACTCATGCCCATAAGCGAGGCCCCGAGTATCAGGCTGTGGGCGACATTATTGCCATCGCCGATATAGGCCAGAGCCAGCCCTCTCAGCCCCCCCTTTTTCTCGTAGATGGTGAGCAGGTCGGCCAGGGCCTGGCAGGGGTGTTCCCGGTCGGAGAGGGCGTTTATCACCGGCACCGGGGAGTAGCTGGCCAGGGCCTCCAAGGTCTGGTGAGAAAAGGTGCGGACGGTGATAACGTCCACGTAGCGGCCCAGCACCCGGGCTACGTCCGGGACCCGTTCCCGTTTACCCAGCCCCACCTCGGCGGGGGACAGGTAGATGCTGTGTCCCCCCAGCTGTAGCATGGCTGTCTCGAAGCTCACCCGGGTCCGTAGCGATGGCTTCTCAAAGAGGAGAGCCATAATCTTTCTCTCGAGCAGGGATAGCCACCCCTGGGCTTTCATGTCTATAGCCTGTGATATGAGCTGGCTGATGTCCTCGCTGGCGAGGTCGGCGATAGAGAGCAGGTCCTTACCGATCAATTTGAGCACCCCCGTTATGCCCTACAGTATATCACGAAAAAGTAAGCATTGAGTAGGGAGCTTTACTTTTCCCAAGAAGGTTGCTTTAATAGGTCTTAGCAGTGGCCAGGGGGAGGAGAATGGAAGTCGGCACCATAGCTATAATCATACTGGGTATTGTGGTTATCGTTTTAATCGGGTTGCTGCTCACCAGGAGGTCGCCGGACTACCGGCACTCTTTCACGCTGCTGCAGCAGCAGGTCGGGCAGGTAGAGGAGCAGGTAAAGAGGCGGGTGGACGAAGGCAGCAAGGCGGTGGGCGAGAAATTCGAAAGCTCACTCAAGGTAATCGGTGATATTAAAAAGACCATCGGCAGCCTGGAAGAGACCAATAAGCAGATGCTGGATATCGGCAAGAATATCTCCAGTCTGCAGGACCTGCTCAAGCCGCCCCAGATTAGGGGCGGCTTCGGTGAACTGACACTGGGCCAGATACTTAAAACAGTGCTGCCCCGGCAGAATTTTGATGAGCAGCACCGTTTCAAGAACGGCTCGATCGTTGACGCGGTGGTGAGAATTGGCGACAAACTGGTGCCGATTGACTCCAAGTTTCCGCTGGAGAGTTTTCAGAGATATATTGAGTGCCCGGAGGAGGCTAAAAGGTCGCATCTAAAGGAATTTGAGCGCAATATTAAGGCCAAGATTGACGACATCTCCAGCAAGTATATCCTGGAGGACGAGGGAACGTATGGCTTCGCACTGATGTATATCCCCTCGGAGAATGTCTATTACCAGACGATTCTCAAGGATGATTTGAGAATTGAGGAGCGGACTATCTCCGATTATGCCATGGAGAAGCAGGTAATAGTGGTCTCCCCCAATAGTATCTATGCCTACCTCAATGTGATATGTTTCGGGCTCCGTGGTATGGAAGTTGAGAAGAACGTGAGAAAGATAATGGATGATTTCTCCCGTCTGAACAAGGAGTTCGATAAATTCAAGCAGCATTTCGGGACGCTGGGCGGCCACCTGGGTCATGCCAAGAATACCTTTGATGTGGCCGACCAGCAGCTGGGTACGTTTTCCTCCCGGCTGTCTTTAATTAGAGAGTCGCCGGAGGTTGAGGCTATAGAGGAGGCCCAGGAACCGGAGGTTAAAGGAGGTTAAAAGTGGCTGAGAGCGAGAAATTTACGGTATCCGGTAGCCAGTTGGTGGAGAAGGTGAAGGAGCTCATTCGTGAGGGGAATGTCAGGAAGGTGCGCCTGATACACGGGGATAAAGCCGTTTTGGAGCTTCCACTGATGGTTGGCGCCTCGGCGGCGGCATTAGGGGTTATGCTGGCCCCGGTGCTGGCGGCGCTGGGCGCTTTCGCCGCCTTGGTAACCGATTGCACCCTTGAGGTCGAGAAGGTGGAAAAACCCTAGGCAGCGTAGTGACCGAACTTATTTTAGCCCGGCATGGAGAGACTGACTGGAATGTGGCCGAGGTGTTCCGGGGCAGGGCTGATATTGGCCTGAATGGGACCGGGGTGAAGCAGGCGGAGTTGCTGGCCGAATACCTGAGCAGTGTGCGTGTGGACGCCATCTATTCCAGCCCGCTTAAGCGGGCCTTAAGGACGGCCGAAGTTATTGCCCGCTACCAGGAAAGCCGGGTGGAGGTTGCTCCCGGCCTCATCGATTTTGATTACGGCGAGTGGCAGGGCCTATCTCATCAGGAGGTGAAGGACACCTATAAAGGGCTTTACGGCCAGTGGGTAAATAACCCCCATGAGGTTGAGATGCCCTCCGGTGAGAGCCTGGACGATGTCAGCAAACGGGCTATCGGGGTGGTTGATAGTGCCGTAGCCAGGGGCGAGGGCACCGTGGTTATGGTATCCCATCGGGTGGTAAATAAGGTCTTAATCTGTGCCCTCTTGGGCTTGAGTAATGCTCACTTCTGGCAGGTCAAACAGGATACCGCGGCGATAACCACTTTCAGCTACCGGGACGGACGCTTCATCCTTAGCCAGCACAATAACACCTCTTATCTGGCGCCCATAAAGCAGGCCCCGCTCGGTGATTTTTAGGTGTTGCCATGCCCTTAGACGGATGGGCGAAGGCCAGGGGAAGCCATATCCTCCTTATCAGGCTGCCCCAGCCACCTCTTTGCCGCCCGTTCTGCGATAATGGTGGTAGGAGATTCGGGGAAGGGGGTAACAGGCCATGATGAGAGTGGGCCGCAAAAGTAGTATTGCGGTGGGTCTGCTGCTACTGGGGGTCTTGGGGGCTACCTTGATAGCCGGTTGCGCGGGAAGCGGCGTGAAAACCCCCGGCTCAGCACCGGCCCAGATAATTGGGGATATCACGCCGAAAGAGGCGTATGCCCTGATACAGGACAATAAGGGTAATGCGGATTTTGTAATTATCGATGTACGGACTCCGGAGGAGGTTGCCGCCGGGTATATAGCGGGGGCTATCAATCGGAATTCCGCTTCGGGGACCTTCAGGGAAGACCTTGACCGGCTGGATAAGAATAGGACCTATCTGGTCTATTGCCGTAGCGGTGCCCGCAGCGCCCGGGCGGTGGGGATTATGGCGGAGCTGGGTTTTCGGGAAATATACAATATGCTGGGCGGGATTGGCGGCTGGCAGGGGGAAGGGTTCCCGGTCGTAAAGTAGAGTCCACTGAGCCTGCCGCTCAACTTTACATAAAACTATAACTTGCTCGGTTAACTCAAAAGCCCGGCGTCTCTGCTATAATGGGGCTATGGCAGAGAAACCGCTCCTGGTGCTGTTCGATGGCAATGCCCTGGTGCATCGCGCCTTCCATGCCCTGCCGACGCTCACGGTAGGTAAGACCGGCGAGCTGGTTAACGCCGTTTATGGCTTTGCCCAGATGCTGCTCAAGGTAATAAACGACCTAAAACCCACCCATTATGCCATTGCCTTTGATAAGAAGGCGCCCACCTTCAGGCACGAACTCTTTGACCAGTATAAGGCACACCGTCCCCAGACTCCCGAGGACCTGGTTAATCAGCTGGGGCGGGTAAGGCAGCTGGTAGAGGTCCTCCATATGCCCATCTTCGAAATTGACGGTTACGAGGCGGACGATGTCCTGGGCACCCTGAGCCAGCAGGCCAGCTCCGAGGGTGTTGACACCGTCATCGTTACCGGCGATGCTGATGCCATGCAGCTGGTCTCACCTAAGGTAAAGGTGCTCTATCCCAAGCCCCGTAGTACCTTTAGCAATACCACGCTCTATGACGAGGCGGCGGTAAGCGAGAAGTACGCCGTCAGACCCGACCAGATTGCCGACTTTAAGGGGCTGAAGGGCGATCCCTCGGACAACATCCCGGGCGTCCCCGGCGTGGGCGAGAAGACCGCCGCCGGTCTCCTTCAGCAATTCGGTTCTATGGAGCAAATCTATACCCGTATCGATGAGGTGACCCCGCCCAAGCTCCGCGATACCCTTAAGGATAATGAGGCCGTTGCCCGCCAGAGCAGGGAACTGGCGACCATTGTAACCCGGACGCCGGTCACCCTCGACCTCGATAACTGCCAGGTGAGTCATTACGACCGAGCGCAGGTAGCCGAGCTTTTCCGCGAGCTGGAATTTTTCAGCCTGCTGCCCCGGTTGCCCGGCGAGGCAGCCGAGGCCTCCCCGGTTGAGGTTAAGCCGCCCGAGGGTGACTATCATACCGTAGATACCCCCGCCGCTCTGGATGACCTCCTGAACCGCCTATCGGCGGCGGGCTCCTTTGCCTTTGACCTGGAGACGACCAGCCTGGAGGCAATATCGGCTCAGCTGGTTGGCATATCCCTGTCCCCGGCTGCGGGCGAGGCCTACTATATTCCGGTGGGCCATGTCGGCTGGGGTGAGTTAAGGCAGCTGGCGCTGGATGAGGTTATCGCCCGGCTCAAAGCACCCCTGGAAGATGCGGCCCTGGCCAAATCGGCCCACAACGGTAAATACGACATGACGGTACTGTCCGAGTACGGGGTCAATGTAGTAAGTCTCGCCTTCGATACCATGGTGGCGGCCCATCTGGTGGGGGAGAAGTCCTTGAGTCTGAAGGAACTGTCCTTCAACCGCCTGGGTGTGGAAATGACCCTTATCACCGACCTCATCGGCTCCGGCAAAAAGAAGATTACCATGTCGGCGGTGGAGATAGACCGGGCGGCTCGGTACGCCTGCGCCGATGCCGATATGACCGGCCGGCTGGTGGAGCTACTTACCCCCCAGCTACAGGAGCAGGGATTATGGGAACTGTTTACAAAGGTGGAGATGCCACTGGTGCCGGTCCTTATCCATATGGAGCAGAGCGGTGTGGCCCTGGATAAGGGCTTACTGAGGCAGATGTCACATCAGCTTGGTGGGCAACTTATAAATCTGGAAGCTGAAATATATAACGAGGTCGGCCACCGCTTTAATATAAACTCTCCCCAGCAGCTGGCTGCGGTGCTGTTTGAGGAGATAGGGTTACCTTCGGCCCGCAAGACCAAGAGCGGCTACTCTACGGCTTCCCCGGTGCTGGAGGAACTGCGGGGCGTCCATCCGGTTATCGAGCGTATCCTGGGGTACCGCCAGCTGGCCAAGATAAAGTCCACCTATATCGATGCCCTGAGCGGCCTGGTCAGCCCTAAGACGGGGCGGGTGCATACCAGCTTCAATCAGACGCGGACGGCTACCGGCAGGTTGTCCTCCAGCGAGCCTAATTTGCAGAATATCCCCGTCCGTGGTGAGCTGGGCAAGCAGGTGAGGCAGGTCTTTGTGGCCCCCGCCGGGTCGTATCTCCTGGCCGGGGACTACTCGCAGATTGACCTCCGTGCCCTGGCTCATCTGTCTGAAGATAGCTCACTGCTCAGTGCCTTTGACCATGATGAGGACATCCATACGGCTACGGCGGCCACGGTCTTCGGCGTGGAGCCTTCCGCGGTAACGCCGGCGATGCGCCGGGTGGCCAAGACGGTTAATTTCGGGGTCATCTACGGCATGAGCGATTACGGCCTGGAGCGGGCCACGGAGTTGTCGCGGCAGGAGGCGGCCCAGTTCATCGGTGCCTATTTTGAGAAGTATTCGGGGGTCAAGCAGTACCTCGAGGCCACCAAGGAGCAGGCAAGGAAAGAGGGCTATGTACAGACACTAAAGGGCCGGAGGCGCTATATCCCGGAAATCAATTCCTCCAACCGGCAGGTGAGGGAAGCGGCGGAGCGCATGGCTATAAATATGCCGGTGCAGGGCACCTCGGCCGATATTATAAAGGTGGCCATGATTAACCTGCATCGGGAGCTGGGGGAGCGCGGGCTTAAGAGCCGGATGCTGCTCCAGGTGCACGATGAACTCATCTTCGAGGTGCCCGAGGCAGAGATTAAGGAGATGAGCCGGCTCGTCCCCGAGGTAATGGCCGGTGCCCTGAAGCTCAGCGTACCGCTGAAGGTGGATATCAAGACGGGCCGGAACTGGGGGGAGATGGAGTAAGCGACGATGCCGGAACTGCCCGAAGTGGAGACCATCAAGAATGAGCTCTTGCCCTATATTATCGGCCGGCATATCAGCGATGTTACCCTGTTCTGGGAGAGGATGGTGCGCCAGCCTTCTGCCGATGAGTTCTGCGCTCGTCTTAAGGGGCAGCAGGTAACCGGGGCGGGTCGGCGGGGCAAGTATTTCCTCATTAACCTGGCCAGTGGCGATACCCTGATTATACACCTGAAGATGACCGGTTCCCTTTTGCTGGGCGATGGTTCGGCGGAGCCGCCCCAATATACCCGGGCGGTGATTCATTTGGATAATAATTCGGCTGTTTTCTTCCGTGACCCGCGCAAATTCGGGGCGATGTGGCTGGTGGATGAGCAGGGTCCGGTGGTGGGTAAGCTGGGTCCGGAGCCCCTGGATAGCGGCTTTACCCCCGGGGTGCTGGCCGGGCGCCTGAGCAAGCGCCATGCCCCGATAAAGGCGCTACTCTGTGACCAGGGCGTACTCGCCGGTATCGGTAACATGTATGCCGATGAGGCCCTGTTTACTGCCGGAATTCACCCGCTCAGGTCGGGGGATAGCCTCTCGGCAGAGGAGCTTGAGCGCCTGCACCGTGCCATCCGGCAGGTGTTATTGGCCGGTATTGGCGATAAGGGGGCCAGCGTCCAGAATTACTTCCGTCCCGGCGGCGAACCGGGCACGGCCCATCTCGCGTTCCGGGTGGCCCATCGCCGCGGTGAGCCCTGCCCGGTCTGCGGTACGCCTGTAACCCGTCTTCCCATCCGTAACCGTGGCAGCTACTTTTGTCCTAGCTGTCAACCCCGGCCAGAGGCTGCCGGCTAGGCATTATTTTCCCGCCGATAAGCCCGATGAGTCCGGTAAGCAGGTAGGCGCCGGCGGCATAGAGGAAGACACCGTCAAATCCGGCGTAGACGTAGGCCAGTCCGATGAGCAGGGGGCCCACCGTCTGTCCTATGCGCAGCATCTCGGTGTAGAAGGCGATAAAGGCGCCACGGTAGCGGCTGTGGGCCAGCCCTACGGCCAGCGTCATCAGGCTGGCCATACTCATGCCGAAGCCGATGCCGAAGACTATGGATGATACCGGCATGATGCCCAGCCCGGGGGTGAACCTGATTAGTACCAGGGCGGCGGCGCTTAAGATGAAGCCCAGCTTGGCTATATTCGCCAGGGAAATGAGCCTGCTCAGGCGGCCCAGCTGCGAGGCGACCAGGCCGGTGGTGAGTCCCCGGCTGGCGATGATGATGCCGATGAGGGCGGGTGAGGCCCCGAAGGAATCGGCCAGGAAATGGCCGAAGTAGGTGATATAAGTACCGTAGAAGATGAAAAAGAGCATGAAGCCGGCGATAAAGATACTTAAGACCCTCAGGCTCTTGAGGTGTCCCCAAACACCGCCCAGGTATTCCCGGAGGCCCTGGCCCTTTTCCGGTTCCGGATTTTTCAGGTTGAACTGCACCACTATCCCGACGGGTATGGCGATTAGGGGCAGGAGGAAGGGGTAGTTCCAGGAGAGGCCTGCCAGCGCGCCGCCGGCCAGTCCGCATAGAGCGGCGGCCACGTCCCACATGCCGGCATATAGCCCCATGGCCTGGTTGCGGCGCTTTCCGGTAAAGATATCGCCGATTATCGCTCCGGCGGCAGGCCCCAGCGGCACCACGCCAATCCCCTGTATTACCCGCAGTACGACCAGGAGGTTGAAGTCTCTAACCAGGGCGCAGGCCCCGCCTGCCAGGGCGAAGATGAAGAGGGAGGGGACCATAAGTCGCTTGCGGCCGATTCTATCGGCCAGCACACCGATAAAGGGTACCAGGATTACGCTGGGCAGGGTAAAGGCGGCTATCAGTACCCCGGTCTGCGGTCGGGAGATGTTCAGCGCTTCTCGAATCTCTGGCAGGGCGGGTGACAGGCTGGAAACCCCCATAACCGCTATCAGCACCACGCCGCATATAATCTGCAGGTTCCGGTCCTTATATATCCTCTCTTGAGTCAATCTGTCTCCTAGCCGGGAGTTCACGGTAGCTGATGGTGCTGGGGAGGGGGCGCATCTTGGATACTTTAGCCAGCGCCGCCTCGGATGTCAAGCTGTGAGGTAGCTATCTCCGGGATAATCCATTTAGTCTTTTAGCTCGTTGAGGCCGGTGTGGTGGTCGGCGTAGCGCTGGAGCTGGTAGTCCAGTTCACCTATGGTCACCTCGGCGGTGGAGAATACCGTGGCGCTTACCAGGTGTCCCCCGTAGCACCCGTCGAGCCCGGAGAGCTGGATGTGGACATGGATTATTGACTCAGAGTCCTTAACGGCTATCGAACCCTGGGCGCAGACAATCTCCAGGGGTCCCTGGTATGCCTTCGTCTCATATTTGCCGGGGAGTTCCTTCAGGAAGTTGAGCCGGGCATCCTCTACCGAACCGATGATACCGATGACCACGCCCGAGGAAATTTTATGCTGGCGGCAGTAGCGGGCTATCTCGCTGGCGAGTTCCCGCTTGGGTTTAACCCGAAATAGGTGTATCTGCTTAAACACCCTTATGCCTCCTTACCCCTGCGGTTCATATTATACCCTGCTCCTTAAGTCCCCCAAGCTCGTCCTGACGCATTCCCAGTAGCTTTCCATAGACGTAATCATTGTCCTGTCCCATCACCGGGGCCGGCCGGTTATAATCGGCGGGGGTATCCGATAGCCTTATCGGTGTGGCATCGGATACTGTTCGGCCCTCGGCATGGTCCAGCTGGACGAAGAAGCCCCTTGCCGTAAGTTGCGGGTCACGGGCCAGGTCGCTGGCATTCTCTACCACACCGGCGGCTACTCCCTGCTCCTGGAGTAGTGTCATAACCTCTTCAGCAGCGCGTTCCCTGGTCCACCCCTCTATTAGCCTGTCCAGTTCTTCGCTATGCTTAAAGCGTTCCGATAGGTTGGCAAACCTTTTATCTTCAGTCCAGGGAGGGCTACCCAGGGCCCGGCAGAACCCTTGCCACTCCTCCTCGGTGGACAGGCTGATAGCGCACCAGCGGTCATCGCCCCGGCAGCGGTAGACGCTGTGGGGTGCCGCTTGAGTCGAGCTATTGCCCGCCGGTGTCGTCTCAAGGTCGCCGGCGGTATAGTCCAGGATGGCGCTGCCTAGTAAACTGGACATCGCCTCTACCTGCGAGATGTCGATGTACTGTCCCTCCCCCGTCCTCCGCCGGTATTCCAGGGCGCTCAGCAGGGCGGAAGAGGCGAAGAGACCCCCAATGTGGTCGGCGTAAGAGTGGCCTAGTCCCGATGGCGGCCTATCGGGGAAGGAGGTAAGGTGGCTTATCCCGGAGAAGGCCTGTACGGTGGGGCCGAAGCCCACGTAGTCCCGCCACGGGCCGGTGCTGCCCATGGTGGACATACTGAGCATGATTATATCGCGCTTTAGCCTTTTCAGGTTGGGGTAATCCAGCCCCCAGTTGGCCATCACCCGGGGAGTGAAATTCTCCACCACGGCATCGCTTATGCCGGCCAGTCTCCGGGCGATAGCCACCCCTTCGGCTTTATTCAGGTTCAGGGTGATGCCCCGCTTATTGCGATTCCAGGTATTATAGTAGCCGTGGGCAAAGCGGTCCTCGGCTCTCGCCAGCGGCGGTTGAATCTTAATTACCTCCGCCCCGAAATCGGCCAGGATGCGGGTGGCGTAAGGCCCGGCCAGCACCCAGCTAAAATCAAGGATGCGGACGTTTTCTAGAACAGTTTGGTTGGTCATTCCCTTCCTTTTATGCCCTTGCTGGGGCGTTTAAGAGGGGCGTTAAGCCCCTCTTTCTATCTTCCTGTCGTCATTTATATTCATTAGCTGCGTCCCATAACTGGTGGAAATTCGATCTGGCCATATACTACCCCTGTGTACCATCTCAGTCAATCCTTTTAAGTAACCAGTGCTTCCTCTAAGAATTCCAGTTTGATTGGTTCCTGCTCCAGCGCCTTTGATACCTCCTCTATCCAGGCGATATCCTCAGCTCAAAGATGGGGATAGTATGACTTCTTTCGTGGTGGAGAGCTTTATCACCGTTGATGGACGAGGATTCCAGGAGCAGAGGCATACGGCTCGCTCGTGGAGGAGGCTATTGCAGGGTCCTCGTAGTGGAGATTGACAACAAAGTGCCATGGGTATATTATTGGTGACAAGAGAAATGAGAGTCAGGATGCCTCATTGCGAGTTGAAATGGGAAATCCCAGGTAGAGGACTTGTTCTGCCAGATACACCCGGCACTTTGAACTGAGCCTTATGAACGGCAGCCCTTTTTCCAGCCGAAGAACGTC
>JBDRCY010000004.1:0-27829 GCA_043821265.1 Chloroflexota bacterium | reverse complement strand
AGTTCCTCCAGGGTGGCCCGGAAGGCATTTACGATGGTGGGTGGCAACTTGTGGATGAAACCGACGGTATCGGTAAACAGCGCCGGGGTATTATTTGTCAGGGTCAGGCGGCGGGTGGTGGGGTCCAGGGTGGCGAACAGTTTATCGGCCACCAGTATGTCGGCGGCGGTAAGGGCGTTCAGTAAGGTGCTCTTGCCACTGTTGGTATAGCCGATGAGGGCCACCAGGGGTACGCCGCTCTTCTTCCGTTGCTGGCGATACAGCCGGCGGTGCTTGCGCACATCCTCTATTCTGGCCTTGAGACGGTGTATGCGCTGGCGGATGAGCCGTCTATCCGTTTCCAACTGCGATTCGCCGGGCCCCCGGGTGCCGATGCCGCCTCCTAACCTTTCCAGGTGGCTCCACTGCCCGGCCAGGCGTGGCAGCAGGTATTCGTGCTGGGCCAGTTCCACCTGCAATTGCCCTTCGCTCGTCCGGGCATGACGGGCGAAGATGTCCAGTATCAGGGCGACACGGTCGATTATCTTTACCTTGAGGGCGGCTTCTATGTTTCGCTGTTGCATCGGCGATAGCTCGTCATCGAAGATGACCACATTATAGTCGGTAGAGCCCTTCAAGCTGAGGAGCTCTTCCAGTTTGCCCTTGCCGACATATTGCGTCCGGGACGGCACCCTTAGCTGCTGGATAAGCTGACCGACCACAGTAGCCCCGGCGGTACTGACCAGCTGGGCCAGCTCCGCCATCGAGGCTTCAGCCGACCAGCTATCTCTCTTAGTGCCCTTTTTAGATACAGCCACTAAAAAGGCATGCTCAGGGGGCGCTTTGGTACTTACGGTAACCCTGGCGATAGTATTACCTCACCTTTTATTAAATATGATAGGTTGGTCGCAGTGTTATGTAAAGTATCTCCGGGTCTAGATGCCCAGTTTCGGATACCGTTTGCGGCTATTACGCCATCCTGCCAGCCGGGACAGTCCCTTGACCAGCATAACATCCGGGATGGTCAGTGAAAGGCGCACATAGCCCTCGCCGCTGGGACCATAGCCGTTACCGGGGGTGACGACTACTCCGACATCATCCAATAGACTTTGGGCCAGTTCCGCCGAGGTATAGCCCTCCGGTACCTTGGCCCAGACATAGAGGCTCGCCTGGGGCGGCCTGGCTTCGAGACCAATACCATTTAAGGCCTCCACAACCAGGTCGCGCCGTCTCTGATAACGGTCATTGTGCTCCTTAACGCAATCCTGGGGGCCGGTCAAGGCCGCTATGGCGGCGTATTGAACCGCCTGGGGTATGCCCGAGTCCAGGTTGGATTTGACCCTCCTCAGGGCGTCCACCATCCCGGCATTACCCACCACCATACCTATACGCCAGCCGGTCATATTATAGCTCTTGGATAGCGAATGGAACTCCACGCCCACCTCCCGGGCTCCCTCTGCCTGCATAAAACTCACCGGCCGGTAACCGTCATAGGCAACCTCGGAATACGGCCCATCGTGGCAGACGACCAGGTTATGCTGTCGGGCGAAATCCACCACACGTTGAAAAAAATCGAGGCCGGCCACGGCGCCGGTGGGGTTATTGGGGTAGTTTATCCAGAGTAGCCTGGCCTTCTTAAGGACATCAGCCGGTACCGCTACCAGGTTCGGCAAATAGTTATTCTTTTCCTTAAGGGGCATAAAGTAAGGCTCACCCAGGGCAAAGCGGGTGCCGATAGAATAGACGGGGTAACCGGGGTCAGGCACCAGTGCGATATCACCGGGGTCGATGAAGCACAGGGCGATGTGCCCTATACCCTCCTTGGAACCAATAAGGGGCAGCACCTCTTTATCCGGGTCAAGGTCTATATCAAAGCGCTTTTTATACCACTCGGCAATGGTCTGACGCAGCTGGGGCAGCCCCTCGCTCTCCGGGTAGCGGTGATTATCGGGGTCCTGGGCCGCCTGGCAAAGCCGGTCTATAATATGGGACGGCGTGGGGATATCCGGGTCGCCTATGGCAAAGCTGATCACCTCCTCGCCCCTGGCCTTTTTCTCGGCAATCTTTTTGCTTATCTCTACGAAAAGGTAAGGCGGCAGACTCTCCACTCGTTGGGAATACCTCATATCATTCACACCTCATTTGGGCCATTCTCCGTTATATACTGCTTCCGCCGGGCCGCTGAGCAGCACCTCCCCTGCCCCATCCCACTCTACAGTCAGTATACCACCCGGTAACATTATGTCTACTACACTACCGACATATCCCTTCAGTTGTGCGGCTACGGCCACCGCACCGGCACCACTGCCGCAGGCCGGTGTTTCCCCGGCCCCCCTCTCCCACACTCGAACCTCTATTTTATTACTGTTTATCACCCTGGCGGTCTCAAAGTTCACCCGGTTGGGAAATACATTAAGGTTCTCTATCTCCGGGCCTATCTGAAACAGCGGGAACTCAGCTACCGGCTCAGCCACAAAATGGACGGCATGGGGATTACCCATAGAGACCAGGTTCAATACCAGCTGCCGGCCTGCGATGACAACCGGATAGCTAATCATCCTATCGGCGCTAATATCCCCTTCGCCCGCTTTTACTGTCGCCGGAATGTATTTGGCCTTAAATTCCGGTTGCCCCAAACTTACCTGGATTTTGGTAAGTTTTTCTCCGGTTCTAAAGAGTTTCGCCTGCCTTACGCCGGCCATGGTCTCCACCGACATTTCTGCCCCCGTATCTTCAAGTAAACCCATTCCTTCTGCGGCATATTTCACCAGGCACCTCAATCCATTACCGCAGGCCTCGGCCTCGGAGCCATCGGGGTTGAACATGCGCATCCTGATATCGGCTATGTCCGAGGGTAGCGCCAGCAGCAGGCCGTCAGCCCCGATGCCAAAGTGGCGGTCGCACATGGCCCTGGCCAGCTGCGCCCAATCGCACTTAAGATTGGCTGCCTCCACCACGATAAAATCGTTGCCGGCGCCCTGCATCTTGGTAAAATCCATGGTCGCTTTACTTACTCCCTGCAAACTCGGCTACCAGCCTGGATATTTCGGGTTCGACTTCGTCATGTATATTAAACCACCTTATCCTATCATCTTTCAATCGGAACCAGGTGTACTGGTGGCGGGCAATGCGGTGAGTCTCAAATTTAATTTGCTGCGTAGCGCTGGCCAGGGATAGCTCGCCCTTAAGGAACATGGTAATCTGCTTATAACCTACGCCGGACATGGATGGTAAACCAGGGTCATATTCCCGGTTCAGCAGTCCGGCTACCTCTTTGACCAGTCCGCTCTCCACCATCGTGTCTACCCTGGAGTCAATGCGCCGATATAAGTCCTTCCGGTCCATGGTCAGACCAATTATCAGGATGTCAAAGGGTGGCGCCTTTTTACGTTGCCGGTGAGGAAAGGTTCTGTGAGTACCCTGGCAGACCTCCAGCGCCCTTATAATCCGCCGCACGTTAGCCGGGTCAATTCGCTGTGCCGCCACCGGGTCGAGCTGCTCCAGTTCGTGATAGAGTGTTTCTCCCCCCTCTCGGGAGGCCCTCTCCTCCAAGCCGCTTCGCAGTGCCAGGTCCGGTGGCACTCGCGGTATCTGCCACCCCTCCAGTACCGACCAGACATATAGCCCGCTGCCGCCCACTAGTAGCGCCAATCGGTGACGTTGCTGTATATCCCTAATGGCCTGATAGACCAGTCCCTGGTATTGAGCTAAACTAAAGGCCGTATTGGGGTCGGCAATATCGATAAGGTGATGGGGGACCAGAGCTAGCTCCTCGGGAGAGGGTTTAGCCGTGCCGATATCCATGTGGCGATAGACCTGCCGACTATCGGCGCTTACAATCTCCCCGGAGAAGGCCGGGGCCAAAGCTAGAGCCAGTCGGCTCTTGCCCACAGCAGTAGGACCGACTATCGCTACCAGAGGCGCCCTATATTCACCCAATTAAGTAAATCACGCCCCTACTACGAATGCTCGGTGATTTCGGAGGTCTGCTGAGCGATGCTCACAAACTGGTCGGCTTTCAGGCTGGCCCCGCCGACTAGGGCGCCGTCTATCTCCGGCTGCTTGAGTAATTCGACTGTATTCTGGGCGTTAACGCTGCCACCATAGAGGATACGAATATCCTGAGCAACTTTAGCACTATAAAGATGGGCCATATGGCGGCGAATGAGGCCGATGGTATCGTTAGCCTGCTGGGCGGTAGCCGCCCGCCCGGTGCCAATAGCCCAGACTGGCTCATAGGCGATAATAAGCCCAGAAGTATCCTCTATCCCGGCCAAGGAGGAATCCATCTGCCCGGTCACTACTTCCTCTGTTTTCCCCGCCTCATTCTCCTCCTCTAATCTTTCGCCGACGCAGAGAATGGGCTTGAGCCCGACCCTTTGTGCCGCCACAATCTTTTTGTTTACTATTTCCCCGCTCTCGCCGAATATATGGCGGCGCTCGGAGTGCCCGATGATAACGAACTGGCACAACTCAGCGAGCATTGCGGGTGAAATTTCCCCGGTATAAGCGCCCTTCGCCTCAAAGTGCAGGTTCTGGGCGCCCAGTCTTATGGGGCTGCCCTTTAAGGATTCGGCCACCGCCGCCAGGGAGATGAAGGGTGGGCACACCAGCTTATCGACATTATCTATCCGCTCGAGTGCCGGGCGCATCTCCTTCACCAGGGCCACCGCTTCACTCAACGTAGTGTTCATCTTCCAGTTACCGGCAATCATGGGAATACGCATCCTAGCCTCCTAAAACAACAATCCAAGGGATAATTATCACGCACCGTATTTGTGTAGCTTGAGGGCATTGGCCATAGCCAGGGGCATAATCTGTGTGGCCGGGAAGTGCCCCAGCCCGCCATAAACGCAGGACGATTCGGAAAACTCGCTCACCCTATCGGGACGGCACCACCTGGAGTGCAGGAGGAGGGGTACCGGGTGCCAGCTATGCCCCTTGAGCCGGGCCGGCGTTGAGTGGTCGCCACAGACAACCAGGACGTCCGGCTTTAAGGCTATCACTTTAGCCAGCGCACTATCAGCCTCTTCCAATACCTTCACCTTGCGGTCGAAATCGCCGTCTTCCCCGGCGGCATCGGTGCCCTTTATATGCAGGAAGAAGAAATCATACTTGGCAATGTTTTGCTTGAGTGTCGTTATTTCTTCAGCTATACTCGTTCCGGTATCCAGTACCTCCATACCGACCAGTTTAGCCAGACCCCGGTACATGGGGTAGGCCGAGATAGCCGCCGGCTTGAGCTTGTAAATCTCAGACATGCTGGGAAACCTGGGTAGCTGGGAGAAACCGCGGAGGAGAACCATGTTGGCCGGATACTGCTCGGTCAGGGCTGTGGCGGCCCTATCAACGAACTGCTGGGCGATATCGGCCATTCGCCGGGCCTCCGGTCGCAGCGGGATAATTACCTTCGGCGCTGCACCTAACTGTTGGGGATCGGAATCGCTGACATCGGACATCAAACCCTCGCCACTGAATACCGCGATAAAACGGTGTCCCTTTACCGGGAGGACACTGGTCTTGACTCCCCCTGTTTCGTGACCATCCAGCAATTGGCATAGCTCGGTGCACTTCTCGGTGGATATGCGACCGGCCCGGCGGTCGGTAATAAAACCGTCCTGGTCGATGGTGGAGAAATTGCCCCGGGCAGCCACATCCCCTGGCCCCAGGTCATAGTCAATACCCACCGCCTCCAGTACCCCCCTCCCGATATTATAAGTGAACGGGTCATAGCCAAAGAGGCCCAGGTGGCCGGGGGCACTGCCCGGAGTGATACCCATTCCCACCGTATCAACCAGGCCGCATATACCCTCGGTGGCCAGCTTATCCAGATTGGGGGTTTTGGCCGTCTCCAGTTCCGTTCTGCCCGTCTCCGCATGTGGTAATCCGCCCAAGCCGTCGATGACGATAAGTACAATACGGTCAGGCGATGTTTTTGCCAGCCCTTTAATTACCTCAAAATCAGTCAACTCGGCTCCCCTTATTTAGTAGTACTTCCACTCCTGGGAGGGTAGCGCTGCCCAGAAATTCCAGCGAAGCGCCGCCTCCGGTAGAGACAAAGGTCATCCTGTCAGCCAGCCCCATTTCAGCCACTGCCTCAGCCGTAGAGCCACCCCCGATAATCGTGGTGGCGCTAGTACCGGACAGTACCTCGGCCAGACGACGAGTCCCTTCCGCAAACCGGGTTATCTCAAATATGCCCATCGGCCCGTTCCAGAAAACTGTCTGGCACCCCTGTAGTGTCGTGGCGAAATTATCAACTGTTCTGGGGCCGATGTCCACGATTCTCCACGGCGGCGAGATACTATCAATCGGCACAATCTGCACTTGAGCTTCAGCATTAATCTCATCGGCGACCATCACGTCAACCGGTAAGAGCACCTCCACACCGTTTTGCTGGGCGTCCTGTTCGATTTTAAGGACCAGGTCCAGCTTATCATCCTCCACCAGCGACGAGCCGATTCCATAGCCCTGAGCTTTAAGAAAGGTAGCTGCCATGCCACCACCGACGAGGATATAGTCCACCTTGTCCATGATGTTCTGCAGCAGGCCTACCTTGTCGCTTATCTTGGCGCCACCCAGGAGGTTGGCAAAGGGATGAGCCGGACTCTCCAGTAGGCCGCCCAGGGTCTTAATCTCTTTATCCAGCAGGAAACCGGCCACCGCCGGCAGATAGTCGGCCACCCCGACTATGGAAGCATGCGCCCGGTGCGAGGCACCGAAGGCATCATTTACGAATATATCGGCCAGGGAGGCCAGGGATTGAGCGAATTCGTCCTTGCCGCTCTCCTCCTCGGGGTGGAAACGCAGGTTGTCTAAAAGCAGAACCTCCCCGTCTCGCAAGTATTCCACCGCCTTTTGCACCTCCGGCCCGATACAGTCTTGTGCCATGCCCACTGGCTGCCCCAGTACCTTCGCTAGGCGCTGGGCCACCGGGGCCAGACGAAGAGCGTCCACTACCACTCCTTTAGGTCTTCCCAAGTGGGAGATAATAATAACCTTGGCCGAATGCTCAATGAGATATTTAATGGTGGGTAAGGTGGCTCGAATACGGCTATCATCGGTAATAGCCCCGGTCGCCTCGTCCAGAGGGACGTTATAATCCACCCTTAACAATACCCTTTTTCCGCTAACGGCTATATCGGCAACTGTCATCTTATTCATATCGGGTAATTTTTACTTCTTAGTGGCAAGTAATGGATTTGCTGAAAGCGCCGGGAAGGCGGCGAGCACCTGCCGGGTTATGCCGCTGGCGTCAAGGCCATATTTGGCCCGGAGAATAGCCTTGGTGCCATGCTCCACAAACTCATCCGGGATGCCGATGTTCTTTATCTGGACATCACATATACCCGCTGCCTGCAGGGACTGGTTTACCAGGCTACCGAAGCCACCACTCAGGGTATTCTCCTCAACAGTAACCAGATACTTGAGGCGACTGGCCAGTTCGGTTATAAGATTGGCATCCAGGGGCTTGGCAAAACGCGCATTAACTACGGTGGCCGCAATCCCTTTAGCCGCCAGCTCCCCAGCGGCCTCGAGGGCCGGAGCTACCGTAGCCCCTATAGCCAGTATAGCTACGTCTTCCCCGGAACTCAGCACCTCGGCTTTACCGATAGGGATTTCCTGGAGTTCGGTATCCAGCTTGACACCCAGCCCGGAGCCCCGAGGATATCTGACGGCCATCGTGCGGCCAGATTTTACGGCTGTATAGAGCAAGTGCTGTAGTTCGTTCTCGTCCTTAGGCGCCGCCACGACCAGATTGGGCACCAGGGTTAGATAGGAGATATCGAAGGTGCCCTGATGGGTCTTGCCATCGTCTCCCACAATGCCACTGCGGTCTATGGCAAAGACAACGGGCAGGTCCTGAAGGCAGACATCATGTATTATCTGGTCGAAGGCACGCTGTAAAAAGGTGGAGTATATCGCGACGATGGGCATGTAACCCTGTGTCGCCAGACCAGCAGCGAAGGTAACCGCATGCTGTTCGCAGATACCGACATCAAAAACCCGCCGGGGAAACTCGGCGGCAACCGGGCTCAAACAATTACCCTCCGGCATGGCGGGCGTAATTACTACCAGCTTGGGGTCCCGGCGGGCCAGGCGCAGCACGGTTTGAGCAAATATTTCACTGTATGTGGGCACCTCCTTGCTGCTGGGTTTCCTGGCCGAGACGCCATGAAAGTAGACCGCATCCCCTTCTGCCGGCAGATACCCCTTGCCCTTGGTGGTTACGACATGGACAAAGGTCGGCCCCCTTTCATACTCCCGTGCCTGTACCAGGGCTGTCTCCAATTCGCGCACATTGTGGCCATCGACGGGCCCGATGTAGGTGAAGCCAAGCTCCTCCCAGATTACCGACGGCATAAACACACCCTTAAACCCGGTTATAATTTTCTGCTCCGCCTTGAGCAGGTACTTACCCAGCGGAAAGGCATTGACCATTCGTTCGCCCCTCTCCTTGGCCCGGGAAAAGCGAGGGTCAAAACGCACCCGGCTCAGTAGCTTGGCCACCGCACCGACAGTGGGTGAAATTGACATCCCGTTATCATTCAGCACCACAATAAGCCGTGGAGCCAGGTGGCCGACCTGGTTAAGTGCCTCAAAGGCCATGCCGCCGGTTATGGCGCCATCGCCGATAGTTGCTATAACGTGGTAACTATCGCCATTAAGGTCCCGGGCGATAGCCATACCCAGGGCTGCTGATATAGATGTGCTGGCATGACCGGCACCGAAGACGTCATGCTCGCTCTCGCTGCGACAGGTATAGCCGGACAATCCCTCGTACTGGCGTAGCGAGGCGAAGCGCTTGCGCCGGCCGGTAAGTAGCTTGTGAGTATAGCATTGATGGCCCACGTCCCAGATAATCTTGTCTTGCGGGCTGTCAAACACCCGGTGCAAAGCGATGGTGAGTTCAACAACACCCAGGTTGGAGGCTAGATGACCGCCGTTGGCCGTCACCCGGCGCACTAATTCCTCTCTGACCTCGGTGGATAGCTGGTCGAGTTCCGGCCGGGTCAGGCCCTTCAAGGCTTTAGGGCTATCTATCTTATCCAGTAATCGCGGCATGGCCGATGCGCTCACTACTTACTCTTGGAATTTAGTCCCATACTAGCAACGCCAGCGATTTATTGTCAAGCAAAGGGATACCGGCTTGACGCCAACTAAATCTATTTGCTACACTCCCAGCGTATCATCTTGGGAAAGTTGTGAGCCGTTTGGGCTCGTAACGCCGAGGAGGAAAGTGTCTCCCGAATACCTGCTCGACCTGTTCCGCTATGAGGCATTGGTGGTTATAATTACCGCCGCTTTGCCCATAGTGGAGCTTCGCGGCGCCATACCCGTGGCGATAAACCTGTTCGGCCTGCCCTGGCATTATGCCTTTCTCATGGCCATTGTCGGCAATCTGCTACCGGTGCCTTTTATTCTATTGTTCCTTAATGCCTTAACCAGAGTCATGAACAGAATAGACATCCTAAAGCGATCTCTCGACTGGCTCTTTGCCTACACGAAAAGGCGCAGCAAGATTATCCGCAAGTACGAGAGGATTGGCCTGGCCCTATTCGTGGCCATCCCCCTCCCGGTAACCGGTGCCTGGACCGGCTCCCTGGCGGCTGTCCTGCTGGGCTTGAGTTTTAAGCACGCTTTTCTATCTATCCTTATCGGGGTAGTTATCGCCGGCGTACTCGTTACCTGCCTGTCCCTCCTCGGCTGGATGGGCGCGTTAATTGCCGGCGTGGTGCTCGTTCCGCTGGCCATATTCAGCCTGTGGAGGGCATAGACGGACAATAAAAAAGGAAGAACGGGAGTTCCCGCTCTTCCTTCAACCTCACAGGTAAGCAAAATTCTCTATATACAGCAGGGGGAGTTAGCCTTTTTGCCACTATAAAGGCTGCTATCAACCGGCGGCGGTATCACGGTGTCCTTACGCACATAGGGCTTCCGCAAGTAATAGGGCCCCCAGCTCTTCCCCTTAACCGAATCGGGTATCTTGCCGAACTTTTCGAAGGCCTCCCCTTCCGCTGCTATCGGCTCGTCCGGTGTGACATCCGGGTCCCAAACGGCGAAAGAGCAGTAGCCGTGCTCGTAGCAATTGGTGAGCCAGGCGATATTGGCCTCGGGGTTGTAGGCTGCCAGTGCCGGTATCCACCACGCCATGCATCTCTCAAAACAATTTTTCGGGACGGCCCCTTCGACCATCCTCATGAAGAGTCGGGCATGAGGCTCATTGACGGTATGATAGATAATTACCCCGTCAGGCCGCTGGAAGGCGAAGAACGTCTCCCCCATCATCTGGCTGCTCTGGTAGGTCAACAGGGTGAAATTGTAGCAGTTGAGTTCCTTGCCCTGGCCGGTTAGCACCTTCTTGAAGATATCGCCGGTCAGTCTGCCCTGCATTATGTGGGCATCCATATAGATATCCATGGCTTCCTGGGCGCCGTAGGCCTCCTTTACCGCCTTGTAGAAGTACTCGGTATAGTTCATCTGGAGCTGCATGGTGCCCCGCCACTTCGTGGGCCAATCGAGCCCCGGTATGGCACAGGATGTCCCGAAGCCCGGTATGGCATTGACGACCTGCTGTCCTTCAGCCATTACGTTGCCTGCCGTTGGTTTAGCCATTTTAGATATCTCCTTTCTTCTATTTATTAGTATCCGAAAGGGTGATTAGCGATAGACTATTTACCTTCGTTGCCGACGATGACTACGCCGATGGTAGCCGACCCCGGGAAACCGCCCAGGTTATGGGCCAGGCCCAGCTTGGGGTCCTTAATCTGGCGCGGCCCCGCCTTACCCTGAAGCTGCTTGTATAATTCGTATATCATCCGCAGGCCGCTGGCCCCCACCGGATGGCCGAAGCACTTGAGCCCCCCATCGGGGTTGACTGGCTGCGGCCCGTCAAGGTTAAATCGACCCGCCATAACATCTTCCGGGCCCTTACCCCTGGGGCTAAAGCCCAGGTCCTCATAGGTGACCAGTTCCGTAATAGAGAAACAGTCGTGCAGTTCCGCCATGCTTATTTCCTCACGGGGGTTGGTTACACCCGCTTCGGCATAGGCCCCCTTGGCGGCCTGAATAGTCTCCGGAACATATGTCCAGTCATATTCGGGTATGCGCCAACCCTCCGATGGTCCGCAGGAAATCTGTAATGCCTTGATATAAACCGGGTCGGGACGATACTTCTTAGCCTGGTCAGCACGGACCAGAATAGCCGCCGCCGCGCCATCGCTCACACCACAGCAATCGAAGAGACCCAGCGGCCAGGCGATTGTCGGGGCATTGAGCACCTGCTCCTCGGTTATTTCCCGCTGAAAATGTGCCTTGGGGTTAAGGGTGCCGTTATGATGGTTCTTAACCTCAATCGCCGCCAATATTTTCTTGCCCTCCTCAACGCTCAAGCCGTACTTATCGAAATAGCGCGTAGCGAGCAGAGCAAAGTGCCCCGGCGCACTCTCCGACTGGCTACGATAGGTCTTCTCCAGCCCCAGCCAGCCGTAATTGGCCACCAGTTCGGCGTCCGGTAAGCCACTGAAACTGGTGTCTTTCAGCTTTCCACACCCACTGCCAGCACTAAATCGTACATACCGGCGGCTACCGCATAAGCGGCATTACGCAGGGTGTCCAGCCCCGAGGCGCACATATTCTCCACCCGGGTAATCGGTTTATACTGCAATTTCAGGGGCTCCGCCAGGGCCTGCCCGGTCAGGCCGGAGACATAGGTACCCAGCCAGGCTGCCTCAACGGCCTCAGGCTTTATGCCGGCATCGGCAAAAGCCTCATAGGCGGCATCAATCATCATATCCTTTGAACTCATATCCCAGTTCTCGCCGAACTTGGTACAGCCCATACCAATTATGGCTATCCTATCCTTAATGCTCCCCATCGCTATTCTCTCCTTGTCCCTTTCCTTTTAGTCCCTTATCGGTTTGCACTTCCACCAGTAATCGCTTATACCCCCCACCTTCCTCAACCGCCGGAAGGTCATCTCCACCGGCAGGCCGACCCTGACCTCTTCTATGTCACGGTCGATTAAGTCGCACATAATCCGACCGCCGCCATCAAGGTCAACGGCACATATTACGGTGGGCGAGTCCAGGCTGACTGCCAGATTGTCCAGACTGAAAGTAGCTATCTTACCCTTCTTATCGGCGAAGGAATAGTAGTCAAAATCGTCCTTGGCTTGGCATTTGACACATATGCGCTGTGGCGGATACTGCGCCGTACCGCACTGGCGGCACTTACTGCCGTTTAAGGCCAGCCCGCTCTTGCGGTCACGCCACAGTGCCGTGGCCGAGGGCTGCTCCAGAACAGGTCGGTAAGCCGGCTCCATGGGGAGTATTTCACGCCAGGTGAGATACTTATCGTAGTTGGTAAGCATCGCCTTTTTCTCTAGGTGCCACCTTATGCCACGGCGGTCTCTTACCTTCTCTATCTCCTCAGTAACCGTGAGCAGCAGTGTGGTACAGCCATCGCCGTAGCTGGCCAGGAGGATTTTATCGCCGGCCTTGGCCTCCTCCAGTGCCGCCACCAGCACCATCATGGCCAGCGGCGTTCCGGTATTACCTACCGTAGTATAGAGAGTGTCCTGAACCTGGGTCTTGGCATCGAAGCCCAGCTTGCGGGCAACACCGGCAATATCCCTGGGGGTGGGCGCATAACAAACAAACTTGGCAATATCCTGTGGGGCTACCTGGAAGTGCTTCATGGCTGCGGCTACCCCCTCGGTGACCACCGAAGCGTACCCCTTCTCCCGGACAAAGCGGTCTTCCCATGATTTTACGAAGGCGTCACCAGCGGGGCGCCAGACATCAATAATCTCGTCGGCTATGCTATAGCTGCCATCGATAGTGGCGATTACCCCGGTACTGCCGATTGTTAGGGCTGCTGCGCCGTCCCCAAAATCCATCTCCTTGCCCCCACCGGGAGCCCCCAGTCGGTTATCGGCGGCGCAGATTAAAACGGTCCTGTCCGGGTTGGCAACTGCTGCATCCATAGCGGCTACCATGGCAATGGCACCGCTTCTCACGGAGCCACCGAAGTCCGCCGTGATGATGTCCCGGCGGAGGTCTAGGGCCACTCCGATAGTGGCACCCCCCTGTTTTTCCTGATAAGGCGAGGTGGTGGTGGCGAAGTACAGCCCGCCGATAGTCTCCCGGTCCAGGCCGCGCAGGCAATCCCGGGCAGCGGCTACAGCCATGGTTATACTATCCTCATCAAAATAGGCCACCGCCTTCTCTCCCCTGCCGCCAGCCCCCCATGCCTTGCCAATATCGACACGGTTGAGCCTCAAACGAGGTATATAGGCCCCGTACGATGTAATTCCTACCATCTATTCCTGCTCCTTTCCTTTCCGGCTAATGTGAAAGTTGCCGTACTTATACTATTCAGCTTAATTTATCCGAAGAGCTTAACTTGTGAAGAGATAATGTGCGGCAAAAGAACTGCAATGTTATTAGTATAATGTGGCTTTTTGCAATTGTCAAGCACATGCGATTATAAAAGTAGCCACCGGTGCGCTATTTATAAACCTTGAAAAGGGAGACCAATTACTCTAACATATAAAAGGCGATTAGCGGTGCCGACACCCCTCATGCAAAGAATAGACGGCAATAGCAAGATTAAATGCTCGGGAGGTAAGTGAGTTTGGTAATACGTAAGAAGCGCAGGATGGGTAGAGGGGTAGCGATGGTAGGCGCCGGCATGTCGAAGTTCGGCGTTCATCCCGGAGAGAATACCCGCGAGCTATTTGTACAGGCCTATAACGAGATGCGGGAGTCGGTGGATAAGGGACTGGACCCCAATGATATCGACGGCCTGTGGGTGGGTAATGTCAACAGTGAGCTGTGGGAGTCCCAGTCAACGATTGGCGTGACCTGCGCCGATTGGTTGGGACTGGTGCCTAGGCCGGCGGCCAAGATCGAGGACGCCTGTGCCAGCGGCCAGGTCGCCATCCGGGAGGCAGTAGTGGGAATAGCCTCCGGCCTCTACGATGTGGCCGTAGCCGGCGGCACCGAGAAGATGACCGACCTTACTACCACCGAATCGACCCTGGTGCTGGCCTGCTCCTCCGACACCCTCTACGAATGCTCCGCCGGTTTCACCTTTCCCGGCCTCTATGCGGCTATAGCTACCGCTCACATGCATGAGTACGGGACTACCCGGGAAGACCTTATGCACGTGGCCATCAAGAACCACCAGAACGGGGCGTTAAACCCCAAGGCCCACTTCCCGATTAGCATCAAGGGTTTTATGGAGTTGAGACAGCAGAAATGTCAGCAGAGAGGACAGCCCGTCCCCGACTGGGCCGATGAGCTGGAATTCCTCCGCGACCCTGCCTTTAACCCGATGGTCGCCTGGCCACTGGCCCTCTTTGATTGTTCCCCTATTACCGACGGGGCCGCCTGTGTACTGCTGGTGGCGGAGGAGATAGCCAAAGAATTCACCGACGACCCCATATATATCATCGGTACGGGGCAGTCCAGTGGACGCCCCCTGCACGGCCGCGAAACACTGACCAGCCTGCCGGCCACCAAGGTAGCGGCGGAGCAGGCCTATGAGATGGCCGGTGTCGGCCCCCAGGACATAAAGATAGCCGAGATTCATGACTGCTTCACCATTGCCGAGATAATGGCCATCGCCGACCTCGGCTTTTTTAAGGAGGGTAAAGAGGCGGCCACCGCTGCGGTTGAGGGCAAGACTGCCCTGAACGGGGTCAAGCCGGTCAATACCTCCGGCGGACTCAAGGCCAAGGGACACCCCGTAGGGGCCTCCGGTGGGGGGATGGCAGTGGAGATTTTTCATCAGATGAGGGGAGAGGCCGGCCCCCGACAGGTGCCCGATATAGATGTTAATCTGGCGCTGAGCCATAACATCGGGGCCCACGGCACCAGCTGCGTTGTCCAGGTCTATGAAAGGAGATAGCCCGATGAGTGATATGCTTATTACCGCCAGTTCATTTGACCAATTCCTCAGCCAGCGGAAGCTGATGGGGGCAAAGTGTAAAGGGTGCGGTGCTATATTCGCACCGCCCCGGCCGATATGCCTCAACTGCCACTCTAGCGATATGGAGTGGGTGGAGCTAAGTGGCCAGGGTAGACTGGCTGCCTTCACCGTTATCGGCGTGGGACCGCCGACCATGCAGGAAGCGGGCTACGATAAAGACCATCCCTATTGCTCCGGGATAGTCGAGCTTAAAGAGGGGCCCAAGGTCAGCGCCCAAATCCTGAATGTCGATGTGGAGCACCCCGAGAATATCAGGATTGGGACTGAGCTTACCGTAGACTTCGTTGACCGGGGTAAATGGGCCTGGGGCGGAGAGCTAGCCAAGGCTCAAAAGACCTTCCTTGCCTTCAGGGCTTAAATACATCTCAGCGAGCCGCTTTCGGTTGGAAGCTGGAACGACAGTCACGGTACATGGCGGCGGCCTGAAAAGAGCTGCGCACCAGTGGTGCCGCTGTTATCCCGTTAAAGCCTATCTTACGGGCGATAGATTCATACTCCTCGAACTCGGCGGGCGGGACATAACGGCGCACCGGATAATGCCCCTCCGAGGGCCTAAGATACTGCCCCATTGTTAGTATCTGGCAACCGGCCTGGTACAGGTCATTAAGCACCGCCAGCACCTCATCGGCCTTTTCCTCCAGCCCCAGCATCAGACCGGATTTAGTCACTATCCCCGGCCCCATTGCCCTCACCCGCTTTAGCAACTCCAGGGAACGCTGATAATCAGCCCCGGGGCGTATTTCCGGGTAGAGGCGGGGGACAGTCTCTACATTGTGATTAATAACCTCAGGGGCGCTGTCAATCACTATATTAAGCGCCTGGTGAGAGCCCTGGAAATCGGGAATAAGGACTTCAACAGTGGTTTGTGGGCTGGCTCGCCTGATAGCTGCTATCGTGCTGGCAAAATGTTCGGCGCCTCCATAAGGTAAATCGTCCCTGGTTACCGATGTGATAACGCTGTGCTCAAGCCCCAATATTTTAACTGCCCGGGCGACGTTCTCCGGCTCATCGAGGCTGAGCGCACCGGGACTTCCCTTGGCTACGGCGCAAAAGCGGCAGCTACGGGTACAGACATCGCCCAGTATGAGGAAGGTAGCCGTGCCGCCAGTGAAGCAACTACCCTGATTAGGGCAATCGGCGCTCTCACACACCGTATGCAGAGATAGGCCGTCCAGCAGCCCCTTCATCTGGGCCAGCCGGGACGGTGACGGGGCCCTCTGCCTGAGCCACGATGGTAATCGGCCTGTCATCGGTATCCACCCAACCCGGTAACAGGCTCCGGCCTGATGTTCATACCGAAAACACGGGCGCAATGCTCCTGCAAGCTGGTAATCACCGCCTCCCGGCTAACATCATGCCCCAGCAGCCGGCTCATGGAGGTGACCTCCCTCTCAGCAAGGCCGCACTGATTAATATAGGTGAAATACTTAAGGTCGGTATTTATATTCAGGGCAAAGCCGTGCTTGCTTATCCAGCGGCTTACCCTGATTCCCAGCGAGCAAATTTTGTTCTCCCCTACCCATACGCCGGGGTGTTTCGGGCTGCGGTTCGCCGAAATGGAATATTCGGCTAACCCCCGTATAACGACATCCTCGAGGTTACGCACATATTGATGAATATCGCTGCCTTGCGTTTTCAGGTCCAGGATAAGGTAACAAATTAACTGCCCCGGTCCGTGATAGGTAATATCACCGCCACGGTCAACGCGGACAACCGGTACCCCCTCGCTAGCAAGCACTTCGCGGGAAACGATAATATTCTCCTCGCCGCCAGCGATACCAACCGTTAACACGGAGGGGTGCTCCAGGAACAATATTACATCGCCGCCGTTGCCGTCAATATGGGCGGATACCAGCCTGTTCTGCAGCCTAAGCGCCTCGGTATATTCAATGGTTCCCAGGTCATAAGCCAGGCATGTGGTCATTTTCAAGCAACCTTTCCCTGGCCTCTAGATGTGAAGAGCTTTTCCATCGGCGTTTAAGGCGGCCTCCTGGACTGCCTCGGACAGGGTGGGGTGAGCATGGATGGCCGCAGCCATATCCTCAACGGTGGCTTCCAGTCGTATCCCCAGTGTGGCTTCAGCAATCAACTCGGTGGCTTGGGGGCCAAGGATGCTGACACCCAGAACCTGGCCGTATTCAGCATCGGTAATAAACTTCACCATGCCCCTGGTCTCATCGTGGATTAGCGCCCGGCTGTTGGCGCTAAAGGGAAATTTGCCCACCTTGATACTGCTGTATGCTTCCCTGGCCGCGGCCTCGCTGAGTCCTACCGAAGCCAGCTCCGGCGAGGTATAAACACAGCGGGGGATGGCCCGGTAGTCCATCTGACTAGGGATGCCCATGATATTCTCGGCGGCACATTTGCCCCCTTCCATAGCTGTATGGGCCAGCATGAACCGGCCGGTTACATCACCCACGGCATATATGCCCGGGATATTGGTCTCCATTCGCTCATTGACCCTAATCGCTCCCTTATCCGTAGACAGCCCCACCTGCTCCGCCTCCAGGCCATCGGTACAGGGGTTGCGCCCCACCGCTACCAGGACTTTAGCGGCCACGGCCTCCATTTGCTTGCCAGCCTTATCGCTATATGAAACCGCTAATTTGCCACCGTCCACCGCCCTTATGCCTTTAACGGTAGCCCCGGTGACTATTTCGATACCATCCTCCTTAAGCATCTTCTCCAGGAGGTTGGCCATTTCCGTATCCTCGTTTGGCAGTATCTGGGACATCATCTCCAAAACCGTGACTTCGCTCCCCATACGACACATAATTTGGCCCAGCTCCAGTCCAATCACCCCCCCGCCAATGACCACGATACTCTGGGGAGCCTGCTCCAGGCTCAAGGCCTCCTGGCTGGTTATCACCCCCGGTTGGACGATGCCCGGTATGGAAGGGATTTGCGGCTTGGAACCCGTGGCTAAAATAATACTATCGGCGGTGATTTTATCACCATTTTCCAGCTTAACCGCCCCCGGGCCTGTCACGGTAGCGGTATCCTTTATTACCTCAATCTTGTTCTTGCGCATGAGAGAGGAGATACCGCCAACCAGGCGCTTAATAAGTGCTTCCTTACGTCGGTTAACGGCGGCAAAGTCCACCGATGTCTTACCGGTTACTATGCCGAGGGTGGTGGCTTTTTTGATGTCTCTGAGCATATTGGCCGATTCGATAAGGGTCTTGGTGGGAATACAGCCACGGTTAAGACAGGTGCCGCCCAGTTCGTCCTTCTCCACCAGGATGACCTGAGCGCCCAGCTGGGCCGCCCGTATGGCGGCCACATAGCCGCCGGGCCCCCCACCAATAATCACAATCCTTTTCACCATCGTCCCCCTGTATGCCACGTATAAATCTACTGCCTGCCAGCCGGATTAACCGGCAAGTGAGGCAATATCCGGATTTTCAATGTAATTTTTCAGGCTCTTAAGGAAGTTAGCCCCCAGGACGCCGTCCAGGACGCGATGGTCGATGGAAAGGGTGAGGGTCATCATGGGCCTTATCACTACCTGCCCTTCTCTGGCCACCGGCCTGTCGGCGATGCGCCCTACCGCCAGGATAGCCGCCTCCGGCGGCTGCAAGATGGCACTGAACTGGTCTATATCGAACATGCCCAGATTGGAGATAGTGAAGGTACTATTCGTCATCTCCTCCCGGGTAAGTTTCATCTCCCTGGCTTTCTCGGCCAGCCCAGCGCGGTCTTTAGATATTTCTGATAATGTTTTCTTATCCGCCTGACGGATGACCGGGACTACTAAACCGCCCTCAACGGCAGTTACCATACCGATATCTATGCGCTTAAAGACTCTTACCGAGCCATCGGCATAGGCACAATTCAGCGCCGGATTGTCCTCCAGGGAACGGGCGACCAGCTTTACCAGCAGGTCGGTATAGGTCAGCCTGATTCCGGCCTTACCCTCTACGACTGGTAGCAAATTTTGGCGGGCCTTAGCTAGTTCCAGGGTATCCACGCTAACCGTCAGGTAGAAATGCGGCGACCTAAAACTCTCCGTCATGCGAGAGGCAATGACCTTGCGCATGGAAGAGAGCGGTTTAATCTTTTCCTCAGCGGCTGCCTCTGGCACCGGCCGGGCGTCCCTTTGCGCCTCCAGTGCTGCCAGCACATCCTCCCTGACTATGCGGCCGCTGGGCCCGGTCCCCTTTATCGACGACACATCAATATTATTTTCCTGCGCCATCTTACGCGCCACCGGTGAAATTTTTATACCCTTGGGGATTTCAACCCTCCTTTGAGTTACGACCTCACCGGCAGGCCTAGCCGCCTCTTCTCTGGCCGCTGGCATCTCGGGCAGGTCGCTCAGCTTTTCACCCGCTTCGAGGATATAGGCCACCGCTCCCCCCACTGGTATAACATCGCCCTCCCGGGCCACAATATTACCCAGAATCCCGGAGGCGGGCGCTTCAACCTCAAAGGTCACCTTTTCCGTCTCGATAACATAGAGAATCTCGCCCTTCTGTATTTCCTCGCCATCCCTCTTCCGCCACTCGACGATTGTCCCCTCTTCCATGGTGAGGCCCAGTTTGGGCATGGTTACGGTTACTGCCATCATGACCTCTCAACTAAAATATTCGTAAAAAGCTACTTTCCCTGCCACTTGGGCGGACGCTTTTCAAGGAAAGCCTTTAACCCCTCTCTGGCATCCTCCCCGGAGAAACAGAGGAGGAGATTCTTGTGCCCGTACTCAATAGCGGCGTCAAGGGGTAATTCCTCGCCCACCTCGACAGCATCCTTTACCATCTTGACAGCCAGCGGACCGTTCTTAATAATCTTTAGGGCAATCTCCTCGGCGGCGGCCACTGCCTGACCTTTGGCGACTACTTTATTTACCAGTCCAATACGATAGGCTTCCTCAGCGCCGATGGCCTCGCCGGTTAGCAGCATCTCCATAGCTTGTCCCTTGCCTATCAGACGCGGTAGACGCTGGGTACCGCCGGTGCCGGGTATAATACCCAGGCTTACCTCGGGCAGCCCCAGCTTAGCATTCTCTGCGGCCACGCGGATATCGCAGGCCAGGGCCAGCTCCAGGCCACCACCCAGGGCGAAACCATTGATAGCCGCGATAACCGGCTTACCAAGCGCTTCCAGCTGGCGCCATCCCTCCAGTACCCGATGGTTCCACTGGTGCAGCTCAAGTGGCGTCATCCGGGCCAGGTCGCCGATATCGGCACCGGCCTGAAACGCCTTACCGGCGCCGGTGATAATCAGCACCCGCATATCGGCATCCGACTCCACCTCGCCCAATACCTCCCTGAAATCCGCCATTAGCTGGCTGTTTATGGCATTGAGTACTTCCGGCCGGTTAAGGGTTAGGTAGGCTATGTTTTTCCGTTTCTCCAGGATTACCGTCTCGTAAGGCATTACTATCGCCTCCAGTCTTCTCCCGATATGGCTCACTTGGGTGAAACCAGAACTTTTAAGTGTTCTAATCTCTTCCCACCGGTTAGTTCCTTAAACCCACTCTCAATAATATCATCCAGCTTTATGCGGGCAGTGATTAACGGTTCGACCTGGATCTGTCCATCCGCTAAAAGGGCGATGGCCAGCGGAAACTCGTCAACGTATCCCTGGCTGGCTATTATCATCTGCTCGCGTAACCACAGCGCCTGGAAGGGAAAGGAACAAGACTCCAGCATCTGTCCCATCTCCACTATTTTGCCGCCCCGTCCACAAACCCTGAGCGCGGTCAACATGGCCACCGGTGGCCCGGCACACTCAAAAACGATGTCAACCCGCAGCTTATCGGTGAGCCGGGATATCTCTTTAGAGACATCCACCTTTCCCGGGTCCAGAACCTCAGTCCCACCCAAGCCGAGGGCGATTTCCCGCCGGCTGGCCAGTGGCTCCACCACAAAGACCTGGCCGGCCCCAGCCGCTTTAGCTGCCTGCAGGGTCAACAGCCCTATCGGTCCGGCACCTATTACGGCAACCCTATCCCCCGGCTCCAGTCCTCCCCGCTTACAGCCATGAAGCGCCACCGCCAGCGGCTCACAGAGCGCCGCCGCGGCGTAGTCCAGTTCATCGGGTAGGCGATACACAGTATCGCCGGGCACTACTGCATAGGGGGCGAAAGCGCCGTCCCAGGCATAGCCGATGGTTGCCAAGGAAGTACACTGTATATGCCTACCCCGCTGGCACCAGTAGCAGCTATAGCAGGGCATAGTGGGCCTGACCGCTACCCGCTCACCGACCCTGATATCGTTGAGTCCGGCGCCTACTTCAACTACCTCCCCGGAAAACTCGTGCCCCAGGGTAACCGGTGCCTGCTTTCCCGTGCGAGGATGTGGTTTCAAGGTCGGCACTAATAACGGCCCGGACTCGTACTCATGGACGTCGGAGCCGCAAATACCGCACCACTTCACCCTAATCTTTACTTCGCCCTTGCCCGGTGCAGGCTCCGGCGTCTCATCGAGCCGGACATCTCCCGGTGCATGCCACCTGAGTGCCCTCAAAGCATTTCTCCTTAACCGGTAATCTCTCTGACCGCCTTGATTATATCCTCCGCCCAGGGCAGACAGAAGTGCTCCATCGGCTGGCTGAACGGTACCGGACTGAAGGCCGCCCCCACCCGCTTAACGGGGGCATCGAGCCAGTCGAAGGCCTCCTCGGCCACGATAGCCGCAATTTCGGCACCGATGCCGCCGGTGCGCACCGCCTCGTGGACCACCACCAGGCGACCGGTCTTCTGAACTGAGGTCAGTATCGTTTCCTTATCCAGGGGAACGATAGTTCTGGGGTCTATTACCTCCACGCTGATACCGCTGGCAGCCAACTCCTCGGCAGCCTTTAGTGCTTCCTGGACCATACGAGCCGTAGCCACCACGGTAACGTCATCACCCTCCCTCTTGACCTCGGCCTGACCCAGCGGGATAAGGTACTCCTCTTCCGGTATCTCCCCCTTGGCAGCATAGAGATATTTATGTTCGATAAAGATAACCGGGTCATCATCACGGATAGACGACTTGAGCAGTCCCTTAACATCATAAGGGGTGGACGGCATCACCACCTTCAGCCCCGGCACATGGGCCACCCAGGCCTCCAGGCACTGCGAATGGTGTGGCCCGGCACCACCGCCAGCCCCAGCCGCCGTGCGAATGGTAACGGGGGCACTGAACTGCCCGCCGAACATGTATCTTTCCTTGGCCATGCCATTGACAATAGGATCCAGACAGACGGTCAGAAAGTCCATGAACATAATTTCGACCACCGGCCTGAGCCCGGTAATCGCCATACCCAGGGACATACCAACGAAGCCGGTCTCGCTGATAGGGGTATCTATTACCCGTTTGGCGCCGAACTCATCGAGTAAACCCCTTGTGGCGCTGAAGGCCCCGCCTCCGGCGCCCACATCCTCACCGATAATACAAACGCTCTTATCCCGGCCCATTTCTTCACTGAGGGCCTCGGTTATCGCCCGGACGTATCGTATCTCCTTCACCGGATATCTACACCTTTATTATAGACATCCTCAAGAGCAGCCTCCGGCTGCGGCAACGGAGTCGCCATAGCGTAGCTGATCGCCTCTGCTATCTCGGCCTGGGCCTTCTCTTTAATCTCCACTATCTCATTGTTGGCAATTAGCTTTTGCTCAAGCAACCTGGCCTCAAACCTGGCTATAGGGTCAAGCCGGCGCGATTCGGCCACCTCCTCATCGCTGCGATACTTTTGCGGGTCTCCCACGTAGTGGCCATACCAGCGACGCGTCTTAAGCTCCAGGAGTGCCGGGCCCTTTCCTTGCCGAGCATCCGCGATAGCCCGACCCGCCGCCTCGTAGACCGCCAGTATGTCGTCCCCATCCACTGTGATACCGGGTATACCGTAGGCCGCCGCTCGCTGGGCCACATCCAGGATGCGGGTAGTGGATTTTTGAGGGGTAAACTGGGCCCAGCCGTTATTCTCACAGCAATATATCACCGGCAGCTGCCACAGCGAGGCCATATTCAAGGCCTCGTGAAAGGCCCCCTCATTAACACTGCCGTCGCCGAAGAAGCAGGCGGCAACCTGTTCAGTACCCTGTACCTGGTAGGACAGCGCCGCCCCGGTAGCCACCGGTATACCGGCAGCCACAATGCCGGAGGCGCCCAGTATCCCCGTCTCCTTATCGGCGATATGCATTGAACCGGCCTTACCCTTGCAGAAACCGTCCGCCCGGCCCATCAACTCGGCCATCATCCGCTTGGTGCTAATACCCTTGGCGATACACTGGGCATGACCCCGGTGGGTAATGAATATAGAGTCCTCATGACGGAGATTAAGGCAGACCCCGGCCGCTATCGCCTCCTGCCCCAGCCCCACATGGATAAACCCCGGAATCAGGCCCTGAGTGAATAGCTCCATGGCCTTCTCATCGAAAACCCTGGCCCGTACCATAACGGTCAGCAGGTCAACCAGTTTCCCCTTTTCCAGCGTGGCCATTAATAACCTCTGCTCCTCAGTATAAGATATTATGTCAAGCTATTCCGCTCAGTGCTGTAATGCCCTGCGATATTCCTGGGGAATCTTCTCCCTATCCTTATATATAAGGATGCGACAGGGCTCTTCGGGTCTCTGCGGCGTCCTGATTATCCAGAGGGGGTTACCGTAATTATCCAGCGGAAAGGCCCCGAAAAGCACCTGGCAATGGGTGCAATATATGGGGAAGTCCTTACTACCCGCCGTCATCGCCTGGGGCCGGGATATTTTATTCAGGCTTCCCGGAGACCTATCATAAAATCCCTTACGCAGCAACCTGCCGCCACTACCGCAGCCATCCAGGGTAACGGTATATTTCTCGGCATCCTCCTCGATAGTTACCTGTTCGCTCAGGTGCTCATTAAACATGAAGGCGCAGTATATTACCTGCTCCTCGGCGCTCATCGCCTCCCTTTTGTCATACCACTTTTTTATCCTCTCCGCCCAATAGCGGTGCGCTCCCTCCAGCGCCCGGTCACCGAAGGCATCGTCTATGGCCCCGAACAACCTGGCCAGAATCTCTACATAGGCATCGTGAATCGCCAGATACTGCTTGCCTTTCTCATCGAGCAGCCTCTTTGCCCTCTCAAAATCCTTGCTTTCAATGGCCTGCCTGATGTTCCCTGCCAGTTTACCCTGCCCAGCCTCGAGCTGCTGCTGGATATAGGGCAGGTAAAAGGAGCCTATGGCCTGGTGCAGCAACATGTACATATTGTGAAAATCGCGGGGTAGCTGCTCGGCAAGCTCTTGAGCCAGTTCGGTGTCACCACGGTTAATAGCGTCCTTGAGCCGGTCGGTAATACCCTTCTCCTGCTCCTTAAGCTCGCTTTTCATCGCTATTCCCCCTCACCTCGCTGGCTATTTCAGTGAAATGCCACCATCCAGGATAATCGCTGAGCCGACCATATAAGTTGAGGCCGATGAAGCCAGATAAATGGTTATACCCTTAATTTCATCCACGTTGGCCAGGCGGGCGATGGGTATCCGCTTCTTGGCCTGGGTGGTCATCTTCTCAATCAGGGTGGGGTTCAAATCGGTGGCAAAATAGCCGGGGCAGATAGCATTCACATAGACATTATACTTTATCAGCTCCACGGCCATAGTCTTGGTGAGTAGTAACAACCCGGCCTTGCTGGCGCAATAATCGGCGCTGTGGGGTATCGGCATGAAGGAGCAATATGAAGCGATGTTAATTATTCTACCGCCGTTCTGTTTTATCATTTGCCTGGCGGCGGCCCGGGAACACAGGAACGGCCCGGTAAGGTCGGTGGCCACCGTTTCATCCCAGGCCTCGTCGCTCATCTCCACCACCGACGAGGCGCTGCCCGTAGTACCGGCATTATTGACCAGTATATCTATCTTGCCGAATTCATTAACGGTGGTAGCGATTAGGTTCTCGACATCATCCTTATTCGATACGTTGCACTGTAGAGGAATAGCCTTTATTCCCAGTTTCTCCAGCCGGTGACAGGCTTCCTCACAGCGGTCGACATGCCGGGAACATATGACCAGGTTGGCCCCGGCTTCGGCCAGGCCCTCGCTAATCCCGTAGCCGATGCCGCGATAGCCGCCGGTTACCACAGCCACCTGGCCGCTTAAATCAAACATGGGTAGATTCCTCATTGGTTCACTTCTCCTTCATCAGTATTTAGCTAGAGACCGAGTTCCCGGGCCACCACCTCCTGGTGATAGCTGGCATCGCCAAAGGCCAGCTCTGCCGCCTTAGCCCGCAAGGTATAAAGCGGCAGGTCGTGCTCCATCATATAGCCAACGCCGCCCAGGACCTGATGCCCCCGGGCTGCTACCCGCCTGGTAGCTTCACTGACCCAGGCCTTGGCTACTGCCACCTCTCGCGGGCAGGGAATGCCTTCGTCCAGCAACCACGCCGCCTTGTAGGTAATAAAGCGGGCACCGTCAATATCTATTATCATATCGGCACACAGATGTTGCACCGCCTGAAAGCTGCCGATGGGGTGGCCGAACTGCACCCTCTCCCTGGCATAACCTGTGGTCATGTCCAGCACCTGCTGAGCATTACCCACCATCTCGGCGCACTTGGCTACCGCTGCTAGCTGAAGCAACCTTTCCAAGTAGCCCCAGCCCCCACCGAGTTCACCCAGCATATTATCACCGGGCACCTGCACCTTGTCAAAGACAACCTCACACTGCTTATCGGAAGCTATGGTCTTTAACAGTGTACAATCAATGCCAGCACTCCTAGCGTTAAGCAAGAAAAGCGTTATCCCCTCCCTTGAACTCACCTCGCCGCCAGTTCGAGCGGCGCATATTATATAGTCGGCGACATTGGCATCGGGGACAAAAAGTTTGGTGCCGTTAATAACATAACCATCCTCCGCAGCAGAAGCCTGAACGGTAATCAGGGCTGGGTTATACCTGGTGGTTGCCGGCTCGGTCAGCGCCAGAGCGAAAATCGCGCTCCCATCTATTATCCGGGGCAGAAACTCATCCTTCTGCTGCTTATTGCCCGCTTCCAGAAGGGCCAGGCCGCCGAGAACGATAGTGGAAAAAAACGGACCGGGCAGGCAGGCCCGCCCCATCTCTTCCAGCAATACCACCAGGTCAAGCAGGCTGGCACCGGTGCCCCCGTATTCCTCGGGGAAAACCAGCCCCATCCAGCCCATATCGGCCATCTTGCGCCACAATTGAGGCGTATAGCCCTTATCATCTGCAGCCATAGCATGCACCAGCTTCTTGGGGCACTCCGCCTCCAGGAAATCGCGGGCCATCGTCCTCAGCATCTTCTGCTCTTCGCTAAAAGCGAAATCCATGCTTTACCTCGCCGGATTCAAGCCGGCACCAAGACCTAGTCACGGGGTAAACCCAGGCCTCGTTGTGCAATAACATTCCGGCCAATCTCACTGGTGCCGGCACCTATCGTCGTCATAAACTGGTGCAGGTAGTACCAGGCTATCCTCCCCCTCAAGGGTGCCCATCCGGAGTCCTCCTCCAGCTGTCCGTAAAGGCCCAGAAGTTCCATCCCGGTGTTTACCAGGCGTTGTTCCAGTTCCGAGGTCACCACTTTGGTAACCTCGGCCTCGTAGGTCATTGGCAGACCCTTCCCCTCCAGCCAGCGCGAGCGGTCGGCCAGTAGCTGGGCCACATCAAGCTCAATGGCCAGCTTAGCCAGCTTACGCCGTATAGCCGCATCCTTAATCAGCGGCTCACCATTATAGTCTGTTTTCTTAGCATAAGTAATGATATCACTAAGCACAGGATAGAGACGATTGGGGATGAAGACTGCGTTGCGCTCGGAGTCTATCGCCTCCATCATGTAGTAGAAACCCTTATTTTTCTCCCCTACCAGCCTGTTCTTGGATACTCGCACACCGTCATAATAGACATCATTGGTCTGCTCCCCGGACATGGTTATCGTCGGTCGGATGGTGATACCGGGGCTGTCCATGTTCACAATAAAAATGCTGATACCACGGTGCTTGGGGATATCAGGAGAAAAATCGGTTCGGGCCGCCAACCAGTGGTAGTCCGCATAGTGCGCCTCGGTATTAAACACCTTCTGCCCGGTGATGATATAATCATCGCCATCTGCCACCGCCCGCATGTTTATAGCCGCCAGGTCGGACCCGGCTTGAGGCTCACTGTAGCCCAGGCAAAATTCTATCTTCCCGTCGACTATGCCCGAGATGAATTCCCGCTTCATCTCCTCGCTGCCATGGTCCAGGATGGTAAAGCCGACCATGGTATAACCGACATCAAGGGGAACATGCGCCCCCCAGCGCTTGCCCAGCTCGTCAAGCAGGATAAATTCATAGGCTATGGGCAGACCCTGCCCGCCATACTCCCGGGGCCAGCTCATTCCCAGGAATCCGTTGGCGGCCAGCTTGTGGGAGAACTGACGCGCTTCGGGACCCACACCCTTATCCTCCCAGTTCTGGCGGGCAATCTCCTCAGTCAGCTCTCTATCCAGGAAATCACTGAGTCGCTCCCTGAGATCTTCTTCGGCCTCGGTATAGTGGAAATCCACAGGCGCCTCCCGAAAGCATAACTGAGGTTTGTTAGCGAACATCCCAACTTCAATTGCCTGGCGGATGCTCTCAAGCGAAGTCCAGTTTAAGTATATTTCCCTCCCATTCGTTTTGTCAATACAGCACGGGCACGGCCAACACCTTGACAAATGCGGGAAAAGAAATTATTATCCACATAGACTGGTCAGCATTTTATCAAAGATTCACACTATTTAACAGGCAGGAATAATTTTCGCTACAGGGAGGCAAAAATGGGAGAGGTAGACCTTATAATCCAGAATGGCAAGGTAGTATCCCCTGAGGAGACCATTGAGGCCGATATCGCTGTCAAAGACGGTAAGATTGTGGCCATCGCCCAGGTGGGGCTCATGCCCCCGGCC
>JBDRCY010000003.1:0-41147 GCA_043821265.1 Chloroflexota bacterium | reverse complement strand
CCGGCATAAACCATTTCACCCCATTTGCTATCCTGGTCTATATTCCCTGTGGCTGCCCCACTCCTCCCACCCCACCCGCTTTTACCGTTACCGACCTGCTCATATTGCCCCCGGAGGTCGTCATCGATGAAAAGGTAATCATAAGCGCTGTGATAACCAATAGCGGCGCTAGCGGCGGGCAATATGAAGCCACCCTTAATATAGATGAGAAGGTAGAGGCAACCCGAACAGTGGAGGTGGCTGCCGGCGCCAGCAAACAGATTACCTTCACTGTCTCCCGGGCAGTCGCGGGAAGCTATACGGTAAACATTGACCGGTTGAGCGATACTTTTGCGGTGAAAGCAAAGCCTCCATTGATACCTCTTTCGCCACCGGCTGAGCCAGCCCCTGCGGAGCCGTCCACCGCTATAAACTGGCCGGTGTTGGGAGGCGTTATCGGAGCTGTTGCTGTCGCCCTGGGGCTGTTTATTTCCTCCCAAATTAGAAGACGGTCATATTAAGTAGCTACATAGCTTGACTTTATAACCAAATGGGTGTATAATTATTACCATCGCTTCCAATAGACGCTAACGATATATTATATCAACATATATAATAGCCGCTAAGAGGCTCGTGTAATTTCAGGCAAACTGGCGCGCCCATAAGTTTTTTGTTATAATAGTAATAATTCCTGAAGCGAGCTTAGAATTTGATAGTTAACCTGTACTTAATAATCTACCAAAGAATAATAACTAGGAGTGGATAATGGGAAATATTCAGCCTGTCGAAAAAGATTACATGCTGTGGCTCTTGATGCTGCGGACGAAAGAGGTAATACATAGAGTCAGAGAGAAGGAGCTCAATAAGGTCGGTGTCTCACCGATAGAGGCAGGGGTCATGTACACCGTCGAGAGCATGGATAAGCCAGCAACGCCGGCCGAGATATCCCGTTGGCTCTTCCGCGAGCCGCATTCGGTCTCCGGGCTGCTGAACAGGATGCAGCAGGAAGGCCTGATAACAAAGACCAAGAATTTAAAAAGAAAGAACCAGGTAAGGATCACCCTCACCGAAAAGGGCCAGCAAGCCTTCCAGATGTCACTGAAGAGGGTGGTGGTTAACCGGATATTCTCTGCCCTCTCCGAGGAGCAAAAAGGGCAACTGAAAGCAATCTTGCAGACACTCCTGGATGCGGCCGTCAGTGAACTCGGCGTTGAGCGAGAATTCCCCTATCTACGGTGGCCTTCTGAATGAGTGGGGAATACTGAGCTTGTTACTTAAGGCTGGAATTTTTATAATTCCAGCCTTTTTTCTATCTATTACCCTATCAAAAGAACGAGCCTTACAATATGAAGCAACGAGCGGCAAAATCTATCTCCAATATACTTAGCCCCTACCTGATAGGCACTGTCTTAATCGTAATTGCCTCGTTCGAGTCGACAGCCAGTGCCTTAGATGGCCTGAAATGGATGCTGATTATGATAGCGCTTAGCGTATTACCCATCCTGCTGGCTTCCGCCTATATGGTACGCTCCAGCCAACTCGATAGCCTGTTTGCCAATGTCCGCCAGCAGAGGGTTAAGGTTTACGTAATAGCCAGTGTGCTCGGTGCCGTGGGCTGTATCGTTCTTTTCCTTCTCAAAGCACCGTCCTTGCTGCAGGCCCTACTTATCAGTGGATTCCTGGCCAGCATCAGTTTTATGGGCATCAATTTCAGGTGGAAGATAAGTCTCCATGCCGCCTTTGTCGCCTCACTGGTAATAGTACCGTTCCTGATATACGGCTTAGTGGCAATGGTATTACTGGCACTAGTCCCTCCGGTAGCCTGGGCGAGAATGGAACAAAAACGCCATTCGCTGGCTCAGTTAATAGGTGGTGCCCTACTATCGGCGGCGATTTTACTGCTGGTATTCTACCTTTTCGATTTAGTCTAGGGGTCTACCCCATCTCATTCTTGATCAACTCAGGTTTGACGTAAGCGGCTACGGGTGCTAATATTCCGAGGTAATATACACTTTGAACTATAAAAATAAACCGGTATGAGGCAAGTGGCATGACGGAATGGTATGGCTGGGCCGGCACTATCCTAGATGTAAACCTGACCACCGGAGAGATTAAGAAGACGCCGCTATCTAAAGAGCTGGCGACAAAGCACATCGGCGGCGCCGGGTTGGCAGTAAAGATACTCTACGACGAGCTTAAGCCCGGTACCGACCCCCTGGGGCCGAACAATATACTCATGGTCACCCAGGGGCCGCTTAGCGGCACTACGGCGCCGTCTAGCGGGCGCTACGGCATAATCACCAAGAGCCCGCAGACCGGTATCTTCCTGCGCACTAACGGTGGCGGCTTCTTCGGCCCAGAACTGAAATGGGCGGGGTATGACCTTATCATCATCCGTGGGCAATCGAAAAAGCCGGTCTATCTCTGGATAGACGATGACCACGTGGAACTGAGGGATGCCGCTCACCTCTGGGGCAAGGACACCTGGGCGACACAGCGGCTGATTCGCCAGGAACTGGGCGACCCGGAGATTCAGACCCTCAAGATAGGCCCCTCCGGGGAGAACCTGGGCCTTTCCTCCTGCGTAATTGGCGACCTTTCCCGGGCCGCCGGTAAGGGTGGTGTCGGTGCGGTATGGGGTTCCAAGAAGCTCAAGGCGGTAGCGGTGCGGGGCAGCAAAGGGGTCAGTATCGCCCACCCCGATGAGTTTATGGAGCTATGTCTCGGCATGATGGAGTCGGTACAGAACGACCCTATCTACAGCACTACCAGCCGCTATGGCACTCCAGCCACTGTCTCCGACCCGCTGGTAAAATCGGGGGCTGTGCCCGGATTTGACCCACAAGGGCTGCTGTCCAGCGAATTCGAGAAGGGCCTTATCGACAAGAGCCTGGCCTGCTTTAACTGCCCGGTGCACTGTACCCACTACTACAGTGTCAAGGAGGGCAAGTACCAGGGCAGCCGGGGGGAAGGCCTGGAAGGGGCCACCGTGCTCTTCGGCGGCTATCTGCTGAGAATAAATAATCCGGATTTCGTCTTCAAATATAATACGGTGTGCAATCAACTCGGCCTGCATGTGGATAACCCCGGTGGTGCTTTAGCCTGGGCCATGCTGCTATGGGGAAACGGCATCATTAATAAAGATGATACCGATGGCATCGAGCTGACCTGGGGTAATGAAGAGGCAGTACTTGAGATGCTATACAAGATAGCTCATATGGACGGTTTTGGTGCTGTGCTCGATGCTTATCCCCGGGGGGCAGCGGAGAAACTGGGCAAGGACTCTGAGATGTATATCAGCCACAGCAAAGGCATGGCCGGCTGGGGTGTGGGGATAGTGAAGGGGGTGGACATTACCCTGGCCTACTCCACCGCTACCAGGGGCTATGACCACCTGGTGGGCATGCCCACCATGGCCGAATATGTTTACGGCGAGATGTTCCTTAAGGAGGTCGCCGATTTTGGCCGGAAATACTACGGCGACAGCCGCTTAACTACCGACCCTTGGTGGGTAACACCGAAGAAGGCTCTACTGGTATATGATACCGAGCATCTGAACGCCCTATGCGATTCGACGGGAATTTGCAAGATTCCGTCGCAATGGGTTTTTATAACCTCAGGGTACCATCTGGATGATTTTGCACGGCTACTTTCAGCCACCACCGGGGTAGATTATACTACCGAAGACCTGTCTCAAGCCGCCGAGAGAGAAATGCTACTGGAGAGGGCTTTCAATGCCCGAGAGGGAATAAGACGCATCGATGACTACCCCTACCTATTCTACTGGCAGAAGACGCATAAAGAACCCCACCCCCTGTTTCAGAAAAACCCCAGAACCGCCGATGGCAAATACCGCCTGAGCCTCGAGGACTACGAGGGTATACTCGACGAGTATTACCGCTTACATGGCTGTGATACCGAAACCGGTATCCCCACCCGTCAGAGGCTAAAGGAGCTTGGCCTGGACGACGTGGCCGCCGACCTTAAGCGGCGAGGCATCCTCCCCGATACCAAGCATACCGGTAAAAAGCGTTAATCAGTCTAGTCGCCAGCTAAATGTAATCCTCGAGCCTCATTGACTCCCAGAGCTTCACAGGCGGCACAACCCGGGTGCCAAACCCCTCCGGCTCGGTAGCATCGATGAGCATCTTGGCATCCATCAGACCCGGCCCTAAACCGCTTTCATCACGCCCCCCCGGGTTCACCTCACCGGTGGGCAGCCGCGGGATAATAGTAACATCCATCTCAGCCCTCACCCGATTACCGATAGCCCACAATACCTCCTGGTCATTATAGACATCGATATCGTCATCCACCACTACCACCATCTTGGCCGAGCGGGCGGCACAGGCCCCGGCCAGAGCCGCCAGGCGACCATCGCCGGGGTTACGCTTCTTAATGGAGATATAGAGGGCGGTGCGGCACCACTGCCTCTCCGGACCGTGATGGACTGCCTTTACGGTGGGGACTGCCGCGCGCACTTTATCGTAAGCAGCGGAATCACGACTCAGAAGGCTTATCTTGTTATGTTCCGGGTGTGACGGCTCCAGGTTCTGGTAGATTGCATCCCGGCGCATGGTTATCGTTTTAGCCTGGATTACATAGCAGGGGCGCCGGTCCGAATAGTAGCCGTAGGCCTCACTGAAGGGACCATCGGTAACTATCTCCTTGGGGTCAACAGTCCCCTCAATGGCTATTTCGGCACGGGCGGGAACCGGCAGGTCTACAGTGAGACCCGGCGTAACCTCCAGCGGCTCATCCAGCAGCGCCCCCATGACTTCAAATTCGCTCTTGCCATAGGGGACGGCCTCTACAGCGCCGATGGCCACCACCGGGTGATGGCCGACAAAGGATACCACCTCCATGGGCTTGCCCAGCTCGGCATAACGCTGGGCGATTAGACTACCGTGATGCCCCAGGTCTATACGCCAGCCGAGCCTGTCCTTACCCTTGAGTTCCTGGCGATATATGCCGACATTGGGTATGCCGGTATCCGGGTCCTTACATATCACCATAGCCATAGTCATGTATCGGGTAGGGTTAAGCTCATAGTGATGCACTATGGGCAGCAGACCCAGGTCCACATCTTTCCCCTTAAGGACTACTTCATGAACCGGGGCACTCTGGGCAGGAACCTCCCTTGGTGGCCTGGTATTGGGCCGCCGCCGCCGGTATTCCTGAAGAATACAGCCCTTACCTTCTGCCCCTAGCTTCTCAGGCGGGATGTCGAAGGCCAGTCCCAGATGCTCATAACTGCCCAGGCTGCCAAAAATCAAGGGTAGCTTGCTCCCCTCTATCTGGGGACAGTAGACCAGGGGCAAACGGTTCGCCCGACCCAATTTCTCCGCTAAAACAGTTACCTCGTAAATGGGACTGAGCGGTTTTTTAACCTCAACATAGTATTGAGGCCCGGCGGCTCTCACCAACCCCAGAAACTGCCTAAGGTCCTTACTCATGTTAACCCCCTTATCCGGTGTAATGACGAAAGCGCTGGCAAATTTCGGCGACGAATATCCTAGGGGATATTATACTACTCCCACTGCAAAACTCAATAGCCCCGGTAAAATACAAAAAAGGGGGTGGCCAACTAAAATAAGTAAAGGCCACCCCCTGTAGCTGTATTAAAGGGGTACTATCTAATAGCGTAGGCTATCTGAACATTAAGGGTAATCTCCATCTCACCAGGGCTGATGGGGGTTTCCGGTACTGCGACTGGCATGGCCCCCTCTGCCACAAAAGTCTCGCGATAGATGGGGGGCGGGGCATAACTGCTCTCGGAAATATAGGTAGGCTTGCCCAGACTAACCTTGGCCAGCTTGGCCATCTGCTCTGCCTTTTCTCTAGCCTCGGCCATAGCCTTTTCCCTGGCTTCCGCCTGATACTGAGTTGGGTCATCGATGGAGAAGCTTATGCTATCCACCCTCACCAGGTCGCCGCCGGCACCCGCTACCGCATCGATAACAGCCCCGGCCTTATCTACCTCTCTTATCTTGGCGTTCACCATATTGGTTACCCGGTAGCCGATGACGACCTCCTGCTCCCGGTCCTTGTCCCACCTGGTTATCTTATTAATATTGAAGTACTGGGTCTTTATATCATTCTTGGCCACGCCGTTATCGGTCAGCGTAACCATTACCCTGTCCATCACCTCATTCGCCTGGGACTGGGCCAGAGCCACACTGTCCGCCTGGGCTTCAACACCCAACCGCAAGTTAGCTACATCAGGGGCCACCGTCACCTTACCCTGACCGCTAACCCAAATCCCCTGCTGCTGGCTATTCAGGCTGAACTGCACATCCGAGGGCACATTTCCCAGAGAGGGGCCGCCCGCCGTACACCCGGCCAGGGCGAGGCTGGCCACCAGTATTACCAGACCCGACACTACTAACCATTTCCCTTTCATTTACGTCCTCCTTACTTAAAGACTGCTTTCACTTATTTATAACGATAATTTGGCCGTTTGGTTAGGTGCTAACTTAAAGGATTTTAAAAATAGGCTTACTGCGAAGCTAGACAGGGTCATCCAATCATGATTCAGTATATCTATTCATTCGCCACCCTCAATGGCACTGAGAACCTGCGCATAGCCAGTCTCGGTCAGGCTAATGGCCTGAAGCAGTGCCGGCCTAACCGATGCCGGGGCGGTCTTCAGGGCAGCCCGCAGACGCTCGGGATGGTTGGCAGCATGAGACTGTACCGTCACCTTGAGCTTAGCCTGGCCCTTATCCTGGGGACGGGCCTTGCCGGCGTCCTCCGCCGCCCGCTCAGGCGCCGGTGCCAGCGCTTCAGTGGGACCCTGGGCCTTCCTGGGTGCTTCGTCAGGTACTGGAGCCACCTCTGACCTCGGCATAGGCGGTGGTAGGGCTACCGGTGCTTCGCTGGTGGCCGGCGCCGGTGCCAGCATCACCCCTTCCCCACCTCCACCAACCGCTGTGCCGACCAGACCGGCTATCTGCACTATATGTTCACCCAAAAGCTTGACAGTAGCCGCTACCTGCTGGGGTTTGCCCTTGTCTGCCAGATAGAGTATCTCCGATACCCTCCTATCGGCCAGCTTGGCGTTGAGCTCTGCCTTCCCCAGAGAGGAGGGGGTCAGTGTTAGCTGCACCTGTTCCGCGGCCAGTTTCACCGGGTAAAGTGGGGTATCCGGCATACTGTTGCCCGCGGCGGCCACGGTACCGCTGCCAATCACCAATATCGCCACAATAGCGGCAACGGCTGTTGCCCACCGTGACTGCCATCTGAAAAAGCGATGCGACCTCTTGTCATCTGCTTCCTGAAGCGCCTCGTGAAACTGGTATCTGGCCCTGGCCCTGAACTCGGCTCGGGGAGTTATGGCCAATACCTGCCGGGTAACCGTGGCTACCCGCAACAAAGGCTCAAGCTCAGCAGCCTCTACCGGATAACCCTCCAGGCACTCCTCCACGGACCTTTCCCCGGATAGCAACTGCCCCAGACACTCGTCCAGGATATTGTCGAATCTCTTATCCCTCTTATTCATCATGGCTATGCCACCGCCAGCGCTTTGCGCAGGGCTACCACCGCGCTGTGCTGTAGTGCCTTTATCGCCCCCGTGCTCTTGCTCATAACCCGGGCCACCTCAGCCGTCGAGAGCCCACCACCAAAACGCAGGGAAACTACCTCCCGCTGCGCTTTGGTCAACTGCTCGGTGGCCGAAATTAACTGCTCAATGTCTATTCTCTGCTCCGCCAGCAGTTGCGGGTCATCATTACTGGCCACCGGCAGTCCCTCAATGGAAACACTGGCCCGCTTGGCCCTCTTGCGGAGATAATCCACCATCTGGTTGTGAGCAATACGGAACAGCCAGGCGGAGAAGGGTGCCCCCTGCCACTTGAAGGAGGAGATAGACTTAAGCGCCTTGATGAAGACCTGCTGAGTCAAATCCTCTGCCTCCATCTTATTGCCTATCTTCAAAGCGATATAACGATAGATTTTATCAAAGTAGGCCTCGTATAGCCGGGCGAAGGCCTCCTGGTCTCGTTGTTGCGCCCTCCGGACGAGACTCTCTTCGTCTTGCACCTGATAACTCCTCTTCGTGTTACCCTGTGCATATAATATAACGAAAAAACGGGCAAAAAGATAGCCCGTTTTCCCTTATAAAATGCACCTTTACTAATAGCCTGATACCTGGCTACTCCTCCTTTTTCAAGATGTCACCGAACACCTTGATGTGATATATCTCATGGTCTCTTATTCTAAGGAGGAGCCTCCTAAGTTTGGGGTCCTCGGTCTCCCGGGCAGCGCGGTTATATGCCTCCGCCACCTCCTGCTCAATCTTGATATCGGCCTTGAGCATATCAGCCATCCCGGTGGATTTATCGACCTCGGTATGCTCAATATCTCAGCGCTTCCCATGACGCTACACGCTCAGGCAGCAACCTAGCGGTTAATGCCTAGATTTCTCTTTCCTGAGCGCGGCCTTAAATCAGGGGCCCGTCAAGCGGACTTCCACAGACCGTGAACGCTGCAGTATTCGCGGGCAGTTACTTTCTGTGGCTTTATGTCAAACTCCGCTTCCGGCTTATCTCCCGGCTTAAGAAACCTGCGGCAGCTGGCACCGTCGGCGATTATCTCCACCCACTCTATGTAGTGCTCCTCCTCCATGGGATGGGGGACCTCACCCACCTTCACCTTTATGCCCTTATCCGTCATCTCTATAACCGGTACATGCTTTTCCCGGCCGACATCCGATGTCTTTTCCTGAAGTAGCTCCATCGGCTGCTCACAGCAGACCAGTTCCCCGTCTCCGTCATGCAATACCTCGACGATATTGCCACAAACACTGCATTTGTAGACCTGTTTATGCGCTGTCATTATTTGGCTCCTTTTTCCTCTATTTGAATAGTTAATTTGTCCGCATCGGCAAATTGGTTCTCTCTATGTTTCTGAGCAATGGTCTCGGCCAGGCTGTCCAGGGCCTTAAAAGCCGCCTCCTTAGGGAATCCCTTTACGAGCACTGGCTCCAGCACTTCCGCCTTCAGGTTAGGAATCATAGCACTCAGTTGCTCTATGGTCTTACCACCCCAGCCATAAGAGCCAATAATAGAAACAAATCTCAATTTGGGCCGTATCGCGTTGGCCAGGATAGCGGCATAAGCAACCTGCGGGTGCGGGCCAGCCAGGACGGTAGGCGCCCCTACCACCAGTGTAGCCGCATCGACCAGGGCCATAGCCAGCTTCCCGACGTCGGTCACGGCGAGGTCGAATTGCTGTACGGCTACGCCCCTAGCGACCAGGGCACTGACAAAGTGTTCCACCATTCGACGGGTACTACCATGCATAGACACATACGGCAGCACCACGACGTTTTTGGGCTCGTCTAAAGCCCAGTGGCGATAGGCCCCTATGATAAATTCCGGCCTATCATACAACGGGCCGTGACTGGGGCGATGATGTCGATATCATAGCCAGCCAGTCTCTCCAGGTGTTTCTGGATATTGGCCCTGAAGGGCATCATAATTTCCGCATAGTACCGCTTGGCGGCTTCATAGACGTAACCCTCATCGGTTACATACAGGTCAGTGGTAGCTAGATGAGAGCCGAAAAAATCACAGGGGAAGAGTATTTTATCCTCTCTCAAGTAGGTAAGCATCGTCTCCGGCCAGTGTACCCAGGGAGCATGGATAAATTCCAGGGTCTTATCGCCCAGCGAGATGGTCTCCCCGTCACTAACCGTAATGAACCTCTCCTCAGCAATTAGGAGCAGGTCCATTAGCATGTCCTTACATTTGGGAGTTGTTACCACCTTAGCCCCGGGGTACTTCTTAAGGACACTGGCCATACTACCGGAATGGTCCTGCTCGGCATGACTGGCAATCAGATAGTCCAGGCCTGAGACCTTAAGCTCATCCAGATTGTTTACAAGCACCGTCTCCATGGTGGGGTCGACATTATCAATCAGGGCCGTCTTCCGGCTACCCTGGATAAGGTAACAGTTATAGCTGGTGCCATCGGGCAGTGGTATGAGGCTGTCAAATAACCGCCGATCCCAGTCCACAGCACCAACCGAATAGACCTTGGGTCTTATATCTCTTGGTCTCACCTTGCTCACTCCTTTAGCCCTTCAGGGCATAAGATATTACCGGCAGCCGACCTAGTCCCCCAGCTTTTCAAAGTCGTCTTTGCCGGCGCCGCACATGGGACAGACCCAGTCATCAGGCAGCTCTTCAAACGGCGTCCCGGGAGCAATATCGCCATCCGGGTCACCCTTTTCCGGCTCGTAGACATAACCGCAGACCGTGCACTTATACCTGGCCATCTATATTACCTCCTTCTTCTCCGCAATATAGCTGGGTGCGGCCTTGGGGGTAGTGCCCCCCTTTATCTGATGATAATAGTCGTAGGTCATCGGCGCGCCCTCCTGGAGAGTATCGGACTCCACCAGCTCACCTATGAAGATAGTATGCGTGTGAACATCTACCGTCTGAACTATCCTAGCCTCCAGATAGGCCAGGGTATTATCCAGGACGATTGGAGCCCCGGTCTCACCCAGCCGGTAACTAACCCCTTCGAACTTATCGACATCCCTGCCGGAGCGGAAACCAAAGCCACCGATGAAAGGGAGAGGGGTATCCTGAGAGAGCACCGAGACCGCCATTACCCTGCTAGAATCGATATACTCATGGGTGAGATTACCCTTGTTGATGCTAACAGCAATGGTGGGCGGTTCCGAGCATACCTGAAACACGGTATTGGCGATTTGACCGTTGAGCTTGTTGCCCATCTTCGAGGTCACTATATAAAGACCGTAACCCAGCTTGTATAAGGCTTTAAGATTCATCTCCTACCTCCGAAACGCCTAATAATACTATTCATCCCCCATCGAGGGTGGGATGCTCCTTCTGCACAAACCAAGCAGCCGGGTCCTTAATATACTCGTAGTAGTCGAGCAAAACCAGGTAATGCTCCTTTTCCTCACCAGCTATGGCCTCGTAGTAACCCCTTTCGGCACCATAGGTCGCCTGCTTAGCCCGTTCCTTATAGAAATCGTAGGTCTTATTTTCCATTCCCATAGCCGTTTGGACGGCGTCCAGTTCAGTAGCCGCCGCCTTTATCTTCGAGCCAAACTCACCAATCGCCCGGGCAAATATAGTCCTCAGCGTCCGGCCCCCATCGGGCTCATAATGCACCCCGGGCCATCCCTGCTTGCTGCGCACCGTATTATATATCTCCTCGAACTTCTGGCGGTGCATATCTTCAGCCTCGGCCAAAGAACTAAAAAGCTCCTGACCCAACCGGTTACCACTGCTCCGGCCCGCCTTCAGGTAAAACTCCTTGCCGTCAATCTCCATCTGAATAGCGATTCGCGCCGCTTTCAACGTTTCATCCTGTTCAGTCACAGCATCCGTCTCCTTTCACGGCTTACCATCAGCTCCTGGGGGCTCAACCCCCACTCTTTGATTATACCAAATCTATCATTGCAACGCCCGTCTCAGGAAATCAAACGATTCATGAAGCAATCCTCCCTAAATTCCATAACAGGATGGACCCTATCTAATCTTAGCCTGCAGGTCACGGCGGCTGGTCATTGGAGCCACGGCATCGAGGAATTCCTTCAACGAGGCACTTTGAACCCTCAACTGCCTGAGTTCGATACCAATCGGGCTGATAGAGGTCGGGCTATCAGCGTAAGCGCCATGGAAAGCAAAGTAGGCCTGGTTGAGTTTCCTGATGTAATAGCCCTCGGTGGCCAGGTATTGCCGTTTCCTTTCCATAAACTCTTCCGCCCCTTCGATGTCACCTTCAGCCAGCAGTCTATCCACCATCCTCCTTATCTCTCTCATCTCCTTGTTGAAGTCAAACTCCGGCTGAGGTACACCCGGTCCGCCGTCACCATCGTATCGAGCGTAATATTTTTCATATACCAACCCGCCAATCTCTTTGCCCACCATGCCGGCCACCGTTTCGTTCATGGTGGCGATTTCATAGTCTCTAGACATACCGGTGGCATCGAGCAGGTACAGGAAGCCCAGGGGCCTGAAGGCCAGATACTGGTGTAGCCACTCTTCAATAATGGTATCCAGGGTGAAGCGCAGGCTGAAGCGGTTGCCCACCATGGTAGGGTATGTCCCACCGAAGCCACCCAGCTCCACTACCAGGGAAGACACACCCAGCTGATCCGTCCTGGACTCAATGCCCTCTATCTCCTCAAGGCTGATACCCGGCTCCAGCGTAACCTCTTTCACACTCTCTATCCGGTCTCGGGGGGAAATAACCAGCAGGTTCGGCAGTTCATCCAACTTGAAATTCAGCGGCGGGAAGCTGGCCTTGAGGTCGATGTATTTATCCATGGGGTGGAAGATTCCTTGTGCCGCCAGGGCCTCCCTTATCTGTCCTACCAGTATCCCCTCCACCTCCGGGGTCAAGGCCTCCTTTGCCGATGCCAGTCTATCCAGCCCGGCCCTAAGCAGAGCCACATCCCCCACCCCGTTACCACTACTGGCTATCTCTATCTCCTCCGCGGCGGCTTCTATCTGCCTGTCCAGCGAGAAATACTGCCTGACCACCGCCTCGCCGTCAGCCATTACCTCTTTATCAGCGAACCCCTGTTTTATTTCGTAGGGGATAGCCTCGTACTCCCACCGGGCGATACTGAAACGGTACGGCTGCACAATCGAGCCCAGGCGAGCGCTAAAACTATCGCCACGAGCGCAACTGGCGGCAAGCAGCAGAACCGCCGCCAGGCCCACAATGGAGATTAGCCGTACCTTCAATCGCTAAAACACCCTGAGTGTACTCTGATAAGCATCCCTGTACACCTGCGGTAAAGCGTGGCCGCCCCTATCCCTCTCGGCCTGTATCCGCTCTGTCCACGAATACATTTCCTTAAATGCGGTAAGGATATCCTCAACTGCGGCCAGGTAACGGCTATCAGGCTCTTCCCCTGACCGGGCCGTCGCTATGATGGCGCTAGCGGCCAGCAGCCCACTTTTTATAGCGGTGCCAATACCCTCACCGCTCACCGGCAGCACCAGACCACCGGCATCACCCACCAACAGGGCATTTCCCTGGGCCGGCCTGAAGGTATGGGAGAACAACTCCCCGTGCATCAATGACCAAAGGCAACCGTCCCGCCAGACCGTTTTCGACTCCAAGTTTAAGTTGTATTCCCGGGCCAAATAGTCCCGGGCGCGGGACATTCTCTCCTTCAGTTGACGGGGCAGGCCGCCGACATGGATTACGACGAGCTCACCCTTGTGATGAGCCGCCAGGCTGATGGCATCCTTATCCACCGGACGAAACCAGTGAAAATATTTGTTATCCAAGTCCAACTCTCCTCGGTAACACTCCTGATATATATAAGAGTACTTAGGCATAAAACCGGGGAAGAGGAACCATCTGGTGAAAGAGCCCATGCCGTCGGCCCCGACCAGGTACCTGGTCTTCAGCTTCCACCTCTCCTTACCCTTCTCTATCTCAACCAGAAAACCCGACCCCTGCCGGCTGAGGCCGGTAACCCGGGCACCCTGCCATATAATAACGCCCCTGGCCTCCGCCTGCTGGTTCATCCAGTAGTCGAGACTACTCCTCCAGGCCAGCAGAGTGCGATTCTCCAGCTTCTCGCTACCGACACCCGGCACATGGAACATGTAGCCAGATAGGTAATGGGGAGCACTCAGCACCGACTGCGGCACCTCGCCAAACTCCTGACTGATGAGGTCGTGAGCTACCGGCCCCATCACCATGCCGCCACACAGCTTCTCGCGGGGCAGGCGGCTCTTTTCCAGGAGGAGGGTATTCAAACCACCTTCAGCGCATCTCTGGGCAGCAGCCGTCCCGGCGGGGCCGGCACCGACCACGATAACATCTCTCGTCTCCATCCCAGCACCTCTTAAAACATTATAAGGGTAGCCTGATAGGCATCCTTAAGCACCTGTGGTAAAGAGTGGCCGCCATTTCTCTTCTCGGCCTCTATCTTCTCCGACCAGGGATACAACCCTCGGAATGCCTCCAGAATACCCTCGATGCTGGCCAAATAAAGGCCTTCAGGTTCATCGCCCGACTGCGCTGCAGTGATAATGGCATCTGCCGCCAGGAACCCGCTCCTGATAGCGGTGCCAATACCCTCGCCGACTATCGGTATGACAAAACCACCAGCATCGCCGGCGAGAAGAGCATTACCCTTAGCCGGCAGGAAGGTATAATCGGTCAGCTTACTGCGTATCCGTGTCCACAAACAACTGCCCCGCCATACCGGCCTCTGGGCGAGACTGAAACGGTATTCCCGGAACAGATACTCCCTTACCCGGCCCATTGCTTCCTTCACCTGCCCCACCCCGCTACTAGTGTCCACCACAATCAGGCCATCCTTCTGGTGAATGGTGAAGTTCGGCGGGTCATCACCCACCGAGCGAAACCAGTGAAAATACTCCTTTTCCAGGTCCACTTCCCCCCGGTAGCACTCCTGGTACACCTGTCTGCGGCCAATTTTGAGGTCGGGGAATAACAGCCCCCTCAGCATAGACCGGGAGCCATCGGCACCCACTATAAACCTGGTCGCCAGTTCCAGCCTGGCCGCGCCCTTGGCCACCGTTACCCGCAGGCCGTCCCCCTCAATAAGCCCGGTAACCCTGGCCCCCGACCATATTTCGGCACCAGCGGCCTCCGCCTGCCTGTTCATCCAGTAGTCCAGGTCTCTTCTCCAGGACAAAAGGGTGGTATTATCGAGTTTGTCCTGGCCTATACCGGGCACATGAAAGATATAACCGTCCAGATAATCGGGCTGGGTCAGGACCTCCCGGGGCAAATGGCCAAACTCCTGCCTGATGAGGGTATGGGCCAACGGCCCCATTATCATGCCGGAGCAGACCTTATCTCTGGGCGGTCGCCTCTTCTCCAACACCAGAGTGTTCAGGCCGTGCTCAGCACACCTTTTGGCCGCCGCCGACCCGGCCGGGCCGGCACCGACTACGATAACATCCCACATTTTCCCCTGTTCCTAACCCCTCAAAAGCAATAGCCTTAAAAATGAGTATAGTCCATCGACATTGTCCTAGCAATAGTTCAGCCACCATAGTCCCGGTGTTATAGTGCTATCAGGAAATTGAGTGAAAGCCTACTCCTCGCAAGACTAATATAAGCGACAAGTAGCCGGTTGTTCATAGCAGGAGTAAGCATATAGAGAGGCTACTCTTTCCGCAGCGTGGCATTGGCCAGCTCCCAGGAGTATTCATAGAGGTGCAAGCCTTTGCTCGAGGCAATCAGATCACCATCACTAACCCCTATCTCACTGGCCATGTACTCCTTGAGCAGCTGGATGGCAGCCAGGTTAGAGGGAAATCCGGCCCACAAATCCCAAGAGCGAAAATAGACCATAAAGTGCAGCCGGCCGTCACGGATTCTGGTATCTATTGCCCGCAGGCACGGTGGGTCCGACAGGTAAATGGACTGGCTATCCCCCACCGCCATAAAAGCCTGATTGGTATTAGGGCCGTCCTTCTTATACATCTTGATGACCTCGGCCATCTGCTTCTCCAGATACTGGCCATAGGTGTACTGTTCGCCCTCTGCCTTGTGCGCCGTCATCAAGTAGGGGAGGTAGTTCTCGATATACTCCATGGTGGTTGGCGCCGGCACTCCCGGCGGTACATCGGGTATCATGGGGCGCGTACCTGGATACCTGATATGCACTACCATGAAATCGAGGCCCTTGCGCCGCTGGCCGGCGTAACTGCCCCGGTCAATCCGGTAGTCACAGCCCTCAGACATGGTCTTACCCAAACAGAGAAACCACGCCTCGGACAGGTCTCTGGCCTCAACCACTGAAATATTCATAACGGAAAACCCCTACCACCAGATTAACTTTATGTCAAATATCCTGCTGCCGTCTTACCAAACAGAGTGCTATCCCCTTCTCTTAAAGAGTTCCAAAAAGCGGTCCTGGTACTCCTCAAACACGTCCCAGCGGTCAAGTTCATCCTTGAGGTTTTTCGGTTCACGGTCACCACTGGCAACCTGCCGGAAAAGCTCCTCAATCCTCATACGGGCATCGAGCGGTAGGCCGCTCTGGTCAATACCCAGGAGCCCTCTACTACCCATCTGCATAAGGTTTTCTCGAAAAGACCCTCTGGTCAACTCATGTATAAACTTCATCAGCGATACATCCCAGAGGTCATCCTGGCCCTTAATAATCGAGGCCAACGGGTCATTCTGCCGGTCAATCGCCTCATTGAGCTTGCTCACCACCGAAGGTAAATTATCGGCCACTATATTAAGCTCCTTGGGCTCATTTTTGAAGGTATAGAACATGCCCGGGGTACTGGGACCATGAGCCTTGAGCAACATCTCGAAATACCTTCTAGCATCCGGGCTAAAGCCTTCGAGATGGGAAAGATAGTATGGTGTTACAATCCTCGGCCTTTCGGCAATTACCCGGCCCTCTCTAATCACCGTCTCCGCGACCTCTTTCACCATATCGGTATAGACCGGCTCGGTAACCAGGTAATAGTAAACGTTGGTCACGCCGAAGGTGGCCAGGGACTGACGCGGAGGCCGCAATATTTCGGTACTCTTAACCGCTTCCCTGATTCTCTCGTCATCGATGTCCATTGAATTCCTCTAATGTCACGGCTGCCTGAAAGCTGATAGCTATCAGGCCTTGCGGAAGCTACAGCGGTACTGACATTCCTCGGCATACTTGCCCTCGTTAATACCCTTGCCAGCCCGAGGACACTTAACGGCGGCCTCTTTTTCATGAGGGCAGTGAACCCAGCCGGGGGCTTCCAGGTTATAACCGCCACACCGGGAGCACCTAATCCCACTCTCGGTTACCTCCAACTCATCGCTGTATCTTATCTTGTCGCAAGACCTGCAGTAACAGTATTCCCATTCGTCTATCTGGGCGAGATAAGCGGCACGCTTGGCCGTAGTACTAACCATTCTCTACTCCTGTTCTTAAAATAATCATCGCCTAAACTATGTTCGCTAGCTCATGCTTGTATTCCGCCAGATGCGTAAGGTACGCTGAATCCATTTGCCCCTGCATCTTGCGCCACTCCTCCTGAAACTGGGGCTGCTTTTCCACATCTATCCTAATCCCCGATGGCAAGCCGGTCTGCTGCTGGAATGCCTGCTGTATCTTGGCTGCCATCTGGCCCTTCAGGGCTTCGTATGCCTGCCGCCGCTGCTGCTCCCCCTGCTCCGCATAGTGAGCGAAGATGCGCCTGATATTGCTATAGACGTTTTCCACAGCCACCTTATCCTTCTTCAGGGCCTTTAGTCCCTCCATTGCTTTACGGTTACTGTTTCTAGCCGCATCGCTGCGGGGCAGGTCGATGGCCCTGATGAGCACTTCGGCGGCACCCGCGGAGACATATTCTCTAGCCTTTTTGTCATATTTATCCAGCTCAGCCGCAAGATTACAGTTCTCTCTTAGATATCTGGCGGCCAGCTTCTCGCCTGCGGGAGCATACTTCCATTTCAGGCGCTCATTATCGGTGGCCGCCTCCAGCTTAGCTATTTTTTCCATGGCTATTTCACGAGCGCTCTTTATTTCATCCATGCCAGACCCTCCGAGTACACTCCGTAAGTAAGGCCTCCTGTTTATATTATACTAGATAGCCCGAAAAGCTGAAAGCTGCCCCGTACAAAAGGACGATTCGTTTATGTTTAGCCGGGCACATGCTATAATTCAGGCAACGAATTGTTCCCGGAAGCCTCTTACCATGGTAAAGGACTTTGAGATTCTAGAGCACACGGCCGACGTCGGCATAGTAGCCCACGGGGATGGTATCCGCCAGGCCTTTGCCAATGCCGCCAGAGGGCTATCCAGCATTATAACCAACCTTGACGATATCGACGAGGGCCTCCACTGGGATATAACGGTGGAGGCTGATGAGCGGGAAGACCTGCTGGTAGCCTGGCTGAACGAGCTTATCTATCTCTTTGATGTCGAGGCCATCATCTTCAAGAGGTTCGACATTACCCAGATGAGTAATACCCGGCTTAAGGCCAGGGCCTATGGGGAGAAGATAGATAGCCGGAAACATATTATAAATACCGGGGTCAAGGCAGCCACCTATCACCTGCTGAAGGTGGAGGCGGATGATGGCTGCCGGGTACAGGTACTGTTCGATATCTAATGGAGACAAACATGTCATCTTGGCACAGCGCCCTGCGTAAAATAGACGACTATCGCTGGGAGATACCACCGGACTATAAGGACGGCATGGCCGTTCCCGGCCTCATATTCGCCAGCGAAGCCATGCTGGATCATATCTGGCAAGAGCATGCCCTAGAGCAGGTAGCCAACGTGGCCTTCCTCCCCGGCATCGTGTCTCATTCCCTGGCTATGCCCGATATCCACTGGGGCTATGGCTTCCCCATCGGCGGCGTCGCCGCCACCCGCATTAAAGACGGGGTAGTATCACCCGGAGGCGTCGGCTTCGATATTAACTGCGGGGTCAGGCTGCTACGGACAAATCTCACCGCCGAGGAAGTACGACCCAAAATCCAGCCTCTAGTAAATGAGCTTTTCCGGAACATCCCTTCCGGAGTAGGCTCCACGGGCAGAATAAGACTGATCGAAAAGGAACTGGACCGGGTCATGACAGAGGGGGGGGGCTGGGCGGTAGCCAGAGGTTACGGCGAAGCGGCAGATATCACCACTACCGAAGAGTCAGGCTGCCTAAAAGGGGCCAACCCGGATAAGGTCAGCCCCCGGGCCAAGAAGCGCGGCCTGCCCCAACTGGGCACGCTGGGTGCCGGCAACCACTTCATCGAGGTTGCCACGGTAGATGAAATCTATGACCGGGATGTCGCCAGGGTGATGGGCATTGACCGCATCGGCCAGGTGCTGGTGCTCATTCACACCGGCTCACGCGGCTTCGGGCATGAGGTCTGTAGCAACTACGTGAGCCAGATGGGTGAAGCGGTAAGAAGATACGGTATCAACCTGCCCGACCGGCAGCTGGCCTGCGCCCCGGTTAACTCTCCGGAGGGACAGGACTACCTGGCGGCTATGGCCTGTGCCGCTAATTACGCCTGGGCCAACCGGCAGTGCATCGCCCACTGGGTGAGGCAGTCGTTCGGCCAGGTCTTTGGCCAAAAACCGGCTGAACTGGGCATTAAACAGGTCTACGACGTAGCCCACAACATCGCCAAGCTGGAAGAGCATATCGTCGCCGGTAAAAGAGAGAGCCTCTGCATTCACCGCAAGGGAGCGACCCGGGCCTTCCCCGCCTCTCACCCCGAAGTACCGGTCATCTACCGGAAGATAGGCCAGCCGATACTCATCCCCGGGGATATGGGACGGCATTCCTACATCGCCGTGGGAACAGAGACCGCCATGCAGGAGACCTTCGGTTCCACCTGCCACGGTGCCGGCAGGGCCCAGAGTCGCTCGGCAGCCAAGCGCATCCTCAGGGGTGCCGATGTGGCCAGGACATTGGCCGCCCGGGGCATTACCGTTAAGGCCGGCAACCTGGACTCCCTGGCCGAGGAGGCCTCGACGGCCTACAAGGATATAGATGAGGTGATATGCGTCACCCATGAAGCCGGTATCTCGCGGAAGATAGCCCGGTCTGCGCCCATCGGAGTAATAAAAGGGTAGAGTGGCCCTGTATATGCCCTGAAAAGGTGAGGGAGAGCGAATTTGACCGATAATGCCCGGACAATTGAATTGCCCCCGCCCAACGAGACCGGCGCCATATCAGTAGAAGAGGCCATCGCCCGCAGGAGGTCAAGAAGGCATTTCACTCCCCAGCCCATCTCTCTCCAACAATTATCGCAGCTAATGTGGGCCGCCCAGGGAGTAAGCGATCCCCGTCGCGGACGCCGTACCGTACCCAGCGCCGGCGCCACCTACCCGCTGGAAATCTATATTGTCTGCGGTCAGCACGGTGCCGACGATATAGATGCCGGGATTTACCATTATGATGTAGCCGGCCACTCGCTAAGTCGGCATCACAGCGGAGATATCAGGTTCGAACTGGCCGAAGCCGCCCTGGGACAGAAGTATATACACCAGGCACCATTAAGTATAATCATCTGTGCCCTATATGAACGCACCTCGCAACGATACGGGAGCCGTGGGGAAAGGTATGTGGATACAGAGGTAGGGCACGCCGGGCAGAATATCTACCTGGAGGCTACCGCGCTGGGACTGGCCACAGTGGCTATCGGCGCTTTTCAGGACGAATTGGTCAGCCAGGCACTTAGACTTGATAGAAGTTGCCGGCCCCGGTATATTATGCCGGTGGGCAGCACCAGATAGGCCAGTTAATACGAAATAGAGGAGTTTAGAATGATTGTCAGGAAATTAGTAGTCGGGCCACTGGCCACCAACTGTTACCTCGTCGGCGCTGAAGCGACCAAGGCGGGTATGATTATTGATCCCGGCGGCAGTGCCGGGGAAATCCTGGATGCGGTCAAGTACCTGGGGCTCCAGATAGGGCTTATCGTGCTGACTCATGGGCATATAGACCATATCGGTGCCCTGGAAGATGTCAGGAAAGCGACCGGGGCAGAGGTAGCCATTCACCAGGACGATGCCTTTTATCTAGAGGAGCGCTCGGTAAGTGCCGTCTTCGGCTTACCCTACCCCGACTGCTCCCCGCCCGACCGATTGCTCAAGGACAAGGATAGAATCGATATCGACGAACTTAGTTTCGAGGTGCTGCACACCGGCGGTCACAGCCCGGGCGGTATCTGCCTTCTGGGAAACGGAGCCCTGTTCAGCGGGGATACCCTGTTTAATTACGGCATCGGCAGGAGCGATTTCCCCGGCGGTAACGGCAGACTGTTACTAGAGAATATCCGCAGCCGGCTTATGCCCTTACCGGACAGTACTGTTGTCTATACCGGACACGGCCCGGATACCACCATCGGCGCAGAAAGAGAGGGCAATCCCTTCCTGCGCCTCTAGGTTGTAGCCAACGACCTAAATCAGGCCGGAAAAGCCGACCAGTACCGGGGCTATAACCAGGGCGATGATGGACATCAGCTTTATCATGATATTCAGGGATGGCCCGGCGGTATCCTTCATCGGGTCGCCCACCGTATCGCCAATCACCGCTGCCTTGTGGGAATCCGAGCCCTTGCCGCCATAAGCACCGGTCTCAATCCATTTCTTGGCATTGTCCCAAGAACCCCCGGCGTTAGCGAAGGTCACCGCCAGGATAAAGCCGCAGGCAATGGCGCCAATCAGGAAGCCTGCCAGGGCCAGCGGCCCCAGCACCACACCCACCACCACCGGAGCAATAATGGTTATCAGGCCGGGAGCAATCATCTGCTTTAAGGCCGATGCAGTACAGATAGACACACACTTACCATATTCTGGCTTGGCCTTTCCCTCCATCAGCCCCTTTATTTCGCGGAACTGTCTTCGTACTTCATTGATGATGGAGAAACTGGCCCGCCCCACCGCATTGAGCGTCAGCGCACAGAAGACGGCCGGTATCATTGCCCCCAGGAAGATACCGGAAATAAAATGGGGGTCAAGGAAGTTGGCATCAGCCGCCTTGATACCTACCGCCTGGGTGTAGGATAGTAGCAAAGCCAGTGCAGTAAGCCCGGCAGCACCAATAGCAAAGCCCTTGCCGGTGGCCGCCGTAGTATTACCCAGGGAATCCAGGGCGTCGGTACGCTCCCTGATTTCCGGTGGCAGGTCTGACATCTCCACGATGCCACCGGCATTATCGGCCACCGGCCCGTAGGCATCGGTGGCGTCCTGTATGCCCAGGGTTGACAGCATCCCGATTCCGGCAATGGCCACCCCATAGACATCGGCGAAGTAATGGGCCACCATGATGGCAATCACCACCAGGATAATTGGTGGTACATTGCTCAACAGGCCATTGGCAAATCCGCTGGTTATGAGCGTGGCCCCGCCAGTTTGAGATGACTTGGCTATATCAAGCGTTGGCTTGTAGGCGTAAGAGGTAAAGAAATTGGTGCTTTCCCCGATGAGTACACCGGCCACCAGGCCGGCCAGGATAGCCCAGAACACCCCCATGCTAGCCCCCAGCAACCACACCGCCAGGAAAGAGAAGATAGCGGTAAAAATTGATGCGGAGAAGGTGCCGCGGCGCAGGGCATTAAGCAACGCCCCCATCTCGGCCTTAGCGCCAACTCTCACCATGAATATGCCGATAATAGAGGCGATAATACCCCCGGCGGCCACCATCATGGGCAGAAACCAGGCCGTAGCCTCATTGAGTACCAACTTACCGGCTGAGGCGGAAAACACCGCCACCGCCCCCAACGTCATGGTGGCGATAATGGAGTCAACGTAGGACTCGAACAGGTCGGCCCCCATACCGGCCACATCACCGACATTGTCCCCCACAAAGTCGGCGATGACCGCCGCGTTGCGCGGGTCGTCCTCGGGGATGCCCTTCTCGACCTTGCCCACTATATCGGCCCCGGTATCAGCCGCCTTGGTGAATATCCCACCGCCTACCCTGGCAAATATGGCCACCGAGGAAGCGCCAAAGCCATAGCCGGGGATAATAAACAGGAAATTGGGGTTGGTGTGAAAGGCAAGGTAGAGAATGCTCAAACCAATAATCCCAATGCCCACGACACACATCCCCATCACCGCCCCGCCGCGGAATGAGACCCGCAGACCATGATTTAAGCTCTTCTGAACCGCCGCCGCCGTGCGGCTATTGGCCCGTATTGCGATATGCATACCAATGTAACCGGCCAGGCCGGAACAGATGGCGCCGAAAACAAAGGCCACGCTCACCCACCAGCCCAGGTTGGGTACCACACCCAGGATGATGGTTACCACCACCACGAATATCGCCAGCAGCCGGTACTCACGCCCCAAAAAGGCGACGGCGCCCTCCTTAATAGCCGCTGAAATCTCCCTTATCTTCTTTGAACCCTGGTCCTGCTTCAGCACATAGGCCGCCATAACCGCAGCCAGGATTAGCCCCAAAACCCCGCATATCAAGGCGATTATTATTGGGTCCACGGCTTACCCTCCTCTCAGATTACTAACCAAAAGCAAAAATAAAGGGCTGATTTGAAAACAGCCCTCATATAGTTCTATGCACAGTCATCCCCGCTATTTTAGCCTATTAAGCACTATAAATTCAACTGGTCGCATGGCCTAGTAGAGCACCGGGCTACTTCCCCAGTTTATCTTCCAGCTCCTTCTGGCAGAGGACCAGCGTTAAGTCGCTTCGCGTCCTCTCCAGAACACCACGGACCATATCGGTGGTGCGGCGCAGTCCATTGGTGATGGCATCGGGAAAATCTATCGTCACCAGAACACTGTAAATATCATCCATGGCCGACAGCAGCTGCTCGCCGCGGGAAAGGTCGCCCTTTCTCATGCCGTCCAGGAGGTAGCGCCTTATCTCCCCCACCGCCTCACCCATTCCGTTGAGGTAAGGGGCCGGGTCAATGCCCAGCTCGGCGGGGTCGGGAAGCTGCTTGCCAGTTACCAAGGCCAGGGTGATGTTTGCCTCGGCGAACTCCTTCTGCGCATCACGGACGAAACCGCTGTTGGCCAGCTCAGCGTGAGCGGACACCGTCTGCTTGATGTCGCTTAACAGGTCACGGGCAGATTCGAGTATCGCCAGTGCCTGCTCGAACTCCTGACGGTGAATGGCACGGATGGTATTGCTGGAGTGGCGAATCACCTGGCGGCACAGGGGCAATACCAATTCCCGGGCCGCATCCTTATCCGAGAAGTCAACGCGTATCCGCCCGGTAATAGCATCCAGGTTATCCGTTAATCTCTTCATGATGGGCCCCTATTTTCTCAACTATTTGCCGGGCTGCCGCCCTGACATCTTTCGCCTTGACCACAGCGCTGATAATGGCTACCGTGTCAGCGCCGCTAGCTATAACCTCGACGGCATTTTCCCCGGTGATGCCACCAATGGCCACCAGGGGCAAGCTGACCTTTTGCCTTACTTTTCTTAACACATCCAGGCCAACGACCCGGGCCGGCTCCCGTGCCGAGGTTTTCGACAAGGTGGGATAGATGCAACCGACAGCGATATAGTCCGCTCCCTCGGATTGGGCCGCGAGGGCCTGTTTTACGGTACATACCGAACAGCCGATTATCTTACCCATGGGCAGCAGCCTGCGGGCCACCGATACCGGCAAGTCCGTCTGTCCCAGATGCACCCCGTCAGCATCGGCAGCCAGGGCCAAATCAAGATAGTCATTTACTATGAAGAGCACTCCGCACTCCCGGCACAGGCCCCTGAGCTTAAGAGATAGGGGCAGTAATTCCCTAGGGCTTAAGAGTTTATCCCGTAACTGGATTACCCTGGCCCCGCCACCGATGGCCTCAGCGGCAACCGCGACATGGCTGCGGCTGCCGAGGGCCTGGGTATCAATAACGACATAGAGACCAGATAAACGCTCTATTTTATCCCGACGCAGCAGCCTGGAAAGTGTAGATTTCTCTATATCATAAACAGCAAAGCGGTTTTTCTGGAGACTATCGGCGCTCAACCCGGCAATCGGGCCCGCCGTCTTGGCTAATTCCTCAAGCACCCGCAGCGACTGCTGGACCCGCCTGGAATTGGCCACTACCAGCGATGGCAGTTCCCTTCTTTTCTCCGCACCGGGCACCTCGATACTAGAGCCGACATCGCTATCGGCGCTGCGGGACTCAAGCAGCTCCTGCTGGGACGTCCATTCGTCCCCTGCTAGCTCATGGCGCATGGTCTTTAGCTGCCGGGTCAGCACGGCGTCATCAAGCACGAAGCGGGCTACATCTTCCAGGACGCGCAGGCCCTCGGCAGTGCGGTTAAGGTTAGCGTCGATGATACGCAGTATCAGTCTTGAGTCCGGTGCCGTCATTTTCCACCTACCACAGTGGGTTAATTTTAACACGGCCCGGTAGGCGGGACAAGGTAACGCCGCTCTCGTTACGTCGAGAGGAGCCGGTATTCAGGCCTCACCTACCGCATTTTCGATAAGGTCAATCCGCGCCGGTTTCCCTCCCCGGTCAAGCTCTACGGCCACCACATCGATACGCCATAGCTCGGGCAAATCATCACGGGTCTGCAGATAATGGGCGGCTACAGTCCTTAGCTTCTCCCGCTTAGCCGGGGTAATGGACTCTTCCGGAGTGCCAAACTCGAGGCTCTTCCTGGCCTTCACCTCGACAAAGACAAGATAATCTTTATGCCGGGCTATGATATCGATTTCACCGAAGGGACAACGGTAGTTGGTTTCCAGGATGCGGTAGCCCCGCTTCTTGAGGAAGGCCGCCGCCAGTTTTTCCCCCAGTATGCCGGTGTCTCTTCGTCTCATTTACCCTTAACTTTGCCCGTCATAACCGGCCTAAACGACCGGCGGTGGAAGGAGCAAGGCCCCAGCCGCTCCAGGCAGCCAAGGTGCGCCCTGGTGCCGTAGCCTTTATGCCGGGAAAACCCGTAATCGGGATAGACCATATCGGCAAACATCATGAGCTGGTCACGGGCCACCTTGGCAATTATGGAGGCGCAGGCGATGGAGAAGCACAGCTCATCGCCATTGGTTATCCCCTTCTGCGGTATAGTCACCGCAGGCAGTTTCATATAGTCTATCAGGAGGTATTCCGGTACCGGCGAAAGTCGTTCTATAGCCGACCTCATCGCCTTACGGGTGGCGGCCACTATACCCAGGTCGTCTATTACCCTGTGCGAGGCCATGCCGATACCCACTGAGACGGCGACCTCATGGATATGGTGAAAAAATATCTCGCGCTTGGCCGGACTCATTTGCTTGGAGTCTCGCACCTCGCCCAACCAGGGAGCACTGAGATTAGGGGGCAGAATAACCGCTGCTGCCGCCACCGGGCCGGCCAGGGCACCACGCCCGGCCTCGTCAATGCCCGCTATGTAGCGGCAGCCCTGGGCCTCGAGCATCCTCTCTTCGGCAAAAGATGGCGACGGCATATTCCGGTTCAACCTTTCCCCGCTGAAAGTAACCCCTCCACCCTCTGCCAGATAATCTCCCCTATTTCCTTACGGGGCCTGGCGGCATCTATTACCCGCCAGCGCTCCGGCCCGCTAGCGGCCAGCTTGAGGTAGCCCTCGCGCACCCTCCGGTGGAAAAGCAAATCCTCCTGCTCAAAGCGGTCGGCCCGCTCACCCTGCTTACGGGCCAGCCCTGCCTCAACCGCTATATCCAGCAGCACGGTCAAGCTCGGCTTCAATCCCTGGGTGCCGACATTATTAACCGTCTCGACGGTGGCTAAATCCAGCCCCCGGCCATAGCTCTGATAGGCCGTAGTGGAATCAACCCAGCGGTCGCAGATAACCACCTTACCACTATCCAGGCCGGGCCGGATGACCTCGCGCACCAACTGCGCCCGTGAAGCGTTAAACAACATGAGTTCAGCCAGTGGCGATATCTCCACCTGCCTGGCCCATTTCAACCAGCGCCCCACCCTCTCGCCAAAGGGAGTACCGCCGGGTTCATGAGTGAGCAATGCCGGGATACCTCGCCGGACCAGCCGGCAATATAATGCCCTCGTCTGGATACTCTTACCGCTGCCCTCACCACCCTCAAAGGTCATAAACAGGGGCATAACTTACCTCTCTGTCTCATCTTTATAGATTTTCACCCGCCGCTGGGGGTCTTTGCCCAGGCTACGTGATGATAGGTCGTTTCTCTCGGCTATCAGGTGCTGCAGGCGACGAATATAGGCACTCTGCGGGCTGAGTTCCACTTCTTCTCCTTGCCCGTTCTTAACCCTGGCCACCGCTGCCTCCGCCTCGTTAAGAGCGCCGTCAACCGGGCGGGCACCGCCACCTTCGGTGGCAAAGACAGTGCCTAAGAGCTGCCTGATCTGATGCGGCGTATTACTCTTTACGGCGTAGACGGCAATCTTGGCCGCCTCCGCGTCACTTATCTTCTGCGGTTTACGACGACAATAGTTCTTGGTAGTTAGCAACATATCGGCATCATCCAGATTATCGGTTACCTCCAGGCTTAAGCCCATCTCCTTGGCTACCTGGCCCAGTCGCCCCCGGTTTACCCCGAAGGAAAAAACCCTGACCAGACCTCCCTGGCCCTTTATTCGCTTACCCTTGGTCACCTTCTTGGCGGCGGCAGCAGGTGCCCGCTTTTCAATCCTCACCTCCCCAGCCTCATCCAGCCAGCGTACCTCGGTAGCCAGAGGCCGGCTGCGTAGGATGCTGTCCACCGCCACACTAACCTCGGGATGAATGGCCACCCGGTCCCGGTCCTGAATCTCAACCACGATATCAAAGGTGGGCGGCGAGGTGCGCTCCAGCACCGACTTCTGTGTGCCCCGCCGTTTCGCCTCCTCATCCCCCAGGGTTACTGTCTGGATACCGCCGATGAGGTCGCACAGGGTGGGGTTCATCATCAGGTTTTCCAGGGTGTTGCCGTGAGCAGTGCCGATTAACTGCACCCCTCTCTCGGCAATAGTCCGGGCCGCCTGAGCCTCCAGCTCGGTGCCGATCTCATCGATGACTATCACCTCCGGCATATGATTCTCCACGGCCTCTATCATTACGTCATGCTGCTGGGTGGGGGTAGTTACCTGCATGCGCCGGGCATGCCCGATAGCCGGGTGAGGGATATCACCGTCGCCGGCGATTTCATTTGAGGTATCCACTATGATAACCCGCTTACTGGCGTCATCGGCCAGCACCCGCGCCACTTCTCGAAGCATGGTTGTTTTACCTACCCCGGGGCGGCCAAGGAGCAATATGCTCTTAGCGGAGTGTACAAGGTCCTCTATAACCTTGATGGTGCCAAAGACAGCCCGGCCCACACGACAGGTCAACCCCAGAATATGCCCCTGGCGATTACGAATGGCCGATATACGATGCAGGGTGCGCTCGATGCCAGCGCGATTGTCGTCACCAAAACTGCCAACGCGTGAGGCTACGTACTCAATATCCTGCTCAGTAACCTCCTGGGAACTGAGCACCACCTCCTGCTGGGGAAAGCGGGATTCTGGAGGACGGCCCAGGTCAAGCACTACCTCCAGGAGTTCACTGATATTTCTCTGCTGGCGCAGGGGCTGGCCAATATGGGGCGGGAAAATATCCAGCAGCGCATCCAGGTCATCGGTGATTACCTTGGGCAAATTACCCTCCCGAAGCCCTAATTAGTGTCGCCGGCCACCATACCCAAAAAGTACTGATGGAACCTTAAATCTCCGGTCAGCTCCGGATGAAAAGCGGAGACCAGTAACTTACCCTGCCGGGCAGCCACGAAAGTTCCATTACCCAGCCTGGCTAGTATCTCCACCCCGTCACCCGCCTGCTCGATTACCGGTGCCCGAATAAAGACCCCGGGAAAGGGCTCATCGCCCAGTGCAGGAATGGAGAGGTCGGCTTCAAAGCTATCCCTCTGCCGGCCGAAGGCATTGCGCTCCACGGTGATATCCATAACACCGACAGGTTCAACATCGGCATCCGTCACCCCCTTGGCCAGCAGTATCATCCCAGCGCAGGTCCCCATCATGGGCAGGCCGTTCCGGGCCAGGCCCCTTATCTCCGCCAGCAGATTATAACTCAGCATCAACTTGCTGATAGTAGTACTCTCACCGCCGGGAATAACCAGCCCGTCCAGACCAATAAGCTCCTGGGGCAAACGTACCGGGGAAGCATCTACGGCTAAACGGTGCAGCATGGCTATATGCTCGGCAAAGGCACCCTGCGAGGCAAGGACACCTATTCTCATGTTACCATCCTCTAGTGGCTAACAACTGCTGCTCAGGGATTTGACTAATGTCCAGTCCCGGCATGGCCTCTCCCAGGTTCTTAGAGACCTCGGCAATAATCTTAGCGTCCTGATAGTGGGTAGTAGCCTTGACAACGGCATTGGCCCTACTCTTGGGGTCACTGGACTTGAATATGCCTGAGCCAACGAAGACGCCATCAGCCCCCAACTGCATCATCAGGGCAGCATCAGCCGGGGTAGCCACCCCACCAGCGGCAAAATTGACTACAGGCAATTTCCCCGTCTTATGAACCTCGGCTACCAGTTCGAACGGGGCACTTATCCCCTTAGCGAAAGCCATCAGCTCGTCCTGGGGAGTGTTCACCAGTCGATGGATACCGCCCATTACCGCCCGCATATGTCTTACTGCCTCGACAATATTGCCGGTGCCCGCCTCACCCTTGGTTCTAATCATGGCCGCCCCTTCACCAATGCGCCGCGAGGCCTCACCCAGGTCGCGGCAGCCACAGACAAATGGCACCTTAAAGCCATGCTTCCAGACATGATTAGCCTCATCCGCCGGGGTAAGAACCTCGGACTCATCGATATAATCTACTCCCAGCGCCTCCAGCACCTGGGCCTCAACAAAATGACCGATGCGGCATTTCGCCATCACTGGAATGCTTACCGCTTTCATAATGTCCTCGATAACCGTTGGGTCAGCCATACGGGCCACACCACCAGCCGCTCTAATATCGGCCGGCACCCTCTCCAATGCCATGACAGCACAGGCACCAGCATCCTCAGCAATCTTGGCCTGCTCAACGTTGATTACATCCATAATCACCCCGCCCTTGAGCATCTGAGCCAGCCCGGTTTTAACCTTCCATGTTCCCGTTTCCATATCGTCTCCTTGCCACCACAAACGAGTAACTACGCCAAATAGCCTAATATAGCTATATTCTACTATCATCCGGCTGGCATATCAACATCTCACCAGTTTGACAAAGCAGGCTCTAAGCAGCTATAAATAACTAAGCACAATCACTATAAGAGGCGAAATAAATAGCCACTACTCGGGGAGGGATATTATGTCGAAGATATTATTTATAGATTTCGAGAAGTGTACCGGCTGCCGCATCTGCGAGATGTACTGCTCCTTCACCAAGACCAGGACCTGCAACCCGGCCCGGTCCCGGGTGAGGGTAATCAAGTGGGAGGAAGAGGGTATCAACGTGCCCACGGTATGCCAGGAGTGCGAGGACGCCCCCTGCAAGATGGTCTGCCCGGTAAACGCCATCAGCCGTGACCAGGCCGAGGGCCTGGTCAGCATCGACCAGGAGATCTGTATTAGCTGCAAGATGTGCCTGCTGGTATGCCCCTTCGGTGCCATATCCATGGACCCGGTGGATGGTAAGGTCTTCAAGTGCGACCTGTGTGACGGCGACCCCTGGTGCGCCCGGACATGTCCCACCGAGGCCATCCGCTACATCAGTGCGGACAAGGCGGCCCTGGCCAGGAAGCGGCAGGGGATGGAGAAGGTAAGCAACCTGATGAAGGCGGCGCTGTCCCCGGGCCAGGGGGGCGACTAGCATGACCGAGTGTTATGGCTGGGCCGGAACGATATTAGAGGTCAACCTGACCAAGGGCGAGATTAAGAAGACGCCGCTACCCAGGGAGCTGGCCATAAAGCATATCGGCGGCGCCGGGCTGGCGGTAAGGATTCTCTACGACGAGGTTGAGCCCGGTACCGACCCCCTGGGGCCGGATAATATACTCATGGTTACCCAGGGTCCCTTAAGCGGCACTATCGCCCCCTCCTGCGGGCGGTACGATATCATCACCAAGGGGCCGCAGACCGGCATTTATTTGCGCACCAACGGCGGCGGCTTCTTCGGCCCGGAGCTGAAGTGGGCCGGTTACGACCTCATCATCTTTCGTGGTGCATCGAAGAAGCCGGTCTATCTCTGGATAGACGACGACCGGGTGGAGCTGAGGGATGCTTCACACCTGTGGGGTAAGGACACCTGGGTGACCCAGGACATGATTCGTAAGGAGCTGGGCGATGCGGAGATACAGACCCTTAAGATAGGCCCCTCCGGGGAGAACCTGGGCATTTCCTCCTGCGTGATTGGCGACCTTTCCCGAGCCGCCGGTAAGGGTGCCGTTGGCGCCGTATGGGGTTCCAAGAAGCTCAAGGCCATAGCGGTGCGGGGGACGAAGGGGGTAAATATCGCCCGCCCCGATGAGTTCCTAGAGTTATCCTTAGAGAAGACCAGGGGGATTGAGAGCGACCCGATGTATGCTGTCGCCAGCCGGTACGGTACGCCGGGATACGTATCTGACCCCATAGTGCAGTCAGGATTTATTCCGGATTTCACCCCGGACGGGCTGGCCTCGACGGAGCTGTGGAAGCGGGGGTACTGGGACAAGAGTATGGCCTGCTTCGGCTGCCCCATTCACTGCGACCACTGGTATTCGGTCAAGGAGGGCAAATATAAGGGTACCGTCGGCTCTGGCCTGGAGGGTAATGGCGTCCTCTACGGTGCCTACATGTTGAAGATAGCCGACCCCGCCTTCGACCTCAAATACAACACCCTGTGCAATCAGCTGGGCCTGCATGTGGATACCCCGGGCACTGCCATCAACTGGGCCATGGAGCTGTGGGAGGACGGCATCATCACCGGGGAGGATACCAGCGGTCTGGAGCTGACCTGGGGTAACGAAGAGGCGGTGCTGGAGTTGCTGCGTCAGATAGCCCACAAGGAGGGCTTCGGTGCTATCCTCGACGAGTACCCCAAGAGGGCAGCCGAGAAGCTGGGGCGCGGCTCCGATAAATATATCAGCCACGTTAAGGGGATGACCGCCCGCGGTTTCGGTATACTGGTTGGCGTGGGGTTTACCCTGTCGTTTGCCGTATCCACCCGGGGTAACGACCACCTGGTGGGTATGCCCACCTATGCCCAGTTTGTCTGGGGGTCGGAACTCATGGACTCGCTGGGCAAGCGGCTTTTCCCCGATACGGCGGACAACAACGAGATTGTGGAGGCTGTCGCCAGGGCCGGCGAGGTGCGCTATGGTGACAAGCGTCTTACCTCCGACCCCTGGTGGGCCACCCCGCGAAAGGCCGAGCTGGTATACGATACCGAGCATATCAATGCCCTGTGCGATTCGACGGGAATCTGTAAGCTGGCATCGCAGTATATCTGCTTTACCTCGGGCTACCTACTTGAGGACTTCGCCGCCCTCTTATCGGCGGCTACCGGGGTGGATTATACCGCTCTCGATATGAGAGAGGCCGCCGAGAGGGAGATGCTCCTGGAGAGGGCTTTCAATGCCCGGGAGGGTATAAGGCGCATTGATGATTACCCTTATGTATTCCACTGGCAAAAGCAGCATGGCAAGGTTCACCCCAGGGCCCAGGGTATGCCCTTCCCCCTCACCCTGAAGGACTACGAAAAGGTGCTCGACGAGTACTACCGCTTACATGGCTGCGACCCCAAGACGGGCATCCCCACCCGGAAGAGGCTGGCCGAGCTCGGTATGAGCGATGTGGCCGATGACCTGGAAAAACGGGGGATAATATCCCCGCCAGGCCCCGTGAGAAAGCCGCGGAAGAGATAAGTCTTTCTTGATGGGTTAGCGTAGCTTCCGTGACTATCAATTTTGCTAGGGAGGTGGTCCGATGGCATATCGAGACCTGAGGGAGTGGATGGCTCGCCTGGAGAGCGAGGGTGAGCTGGTACGGCTTGCCGATGAGGTCCGTCTGGAGCCCGATATCGGGGCGATAGGACGGGCGATTTTGAACACCGGGGGCCCGGCGGTATGGGCGCAGAGGCTGTTTGGCTACGATGAGACCAGGAGCTTGGTAATCGGCTTGGCGGCCACCCCTTCGCGGATAGGCATGGCGCTGGGGCTGCCCAAGGACGCCCCCATGAGTGAGCAGAAAAGGCTGTGGCTCAGCGCCTACGACAGGCAGCCGCTTAAACCGAGGATGGTCAAGGATGCCCCCTGCCGGGAGAATATAGTTTCCGGCGACGACGTTAACCTATTTGATTTTCCCATAATGAGGCTGAATACCGGGGACCCGGCCCCTTTTATCATCAAGACCTCGGTTATTTCCAGGGACCCCGATTCGGACTGGGTGAATAGCGGCACCTACCGCATGCAGGTGCTGGGTCGCAATAAGACGGCGATGTATGCTGCCCGCCGCAAGGACTGGGGGGAGCACTACGAGAAGTACCGGCAGATGGGCAGGGAGATGGAGTGTGCCGTGGCCCTGGGAACGGAGCCGGTGCTAGGCATGGTGTCGGGCACCAGGCTGCCACCCGGATGTGGCGAGTACGAGTTTGCCGGCGCGCTTCGGGGGGAGCCGGAGGAACTCATCATGGCGGAGAGTGTCAACCTGCCGGTGCCGGCCAGCGCCGAGATAGTGCTGGAGGGTATAGTAAAGCCCGACGAGTCGGCCTTCGAGGGCAACTTCGGCGAGGGTCTGGGGGCTTATTCCCATGCCGTTATGGCCCCGGTCTTTCATGTAAAGACGATAACCTACCGCCATAACCCCATCTTCGATACCATTTACATCGGCCGGCCGCCTACCGAGAGTTCCCGGTTCTTTCTGATGACGAATTCGGCCATGCTGGAGCAGGAATTAAAGGTTAAATTCCCTCAGATAACCGAGGTCGCTCTATTATGGCCGGCCATGAAGAACGTGGTGATTCAGGGGAGATGGGGGCACCGGGGTGAGCCGAACAAGGTCATCGCCGCCTTCATCGGCTCGACGACGGCGGCCTACGATGCCAAGCTGGTAACCATCGTCGATGAGGATATTGACCCCTGGAATGTCACCGACGTCATGTGGGCCATAGCGGGCCGGTCTCAGGGGGACAAGGACTTCATCATCTATCCCGGTTGCCGCAGCGACCTGGACCCGTCGCAGGGGGTGGACGGGTTGAGCTGTGTGGTGGGCATCAATGCCACCAAGCCACGGCCGCCCTATGACCGTATCGTGGCGCAGTGGGTTACCCATCCCGAGGGCACCGGGGACTGGGAGGCGCGGATAGCGAAACTGGCCAGGGGATGTAAGTAGCGATGAAAGGGTTTTCCATCCCGATGGGGCCGAGGACTGGGAGGCGCGAATAATGAAACTGTCCGGCGGAGGGAAATGAGTATGGAAAGTCTTACTTGCGCTCGTTGTGAGTCCGGTAATATCGAGAAGATAGTCGACTCACCCCTTAAGGGTAAGTGGGAGGTCTATATGTGCGGGGACTGTAATTTCACGTGGCGGTCTACGGAGGACCTGAAGAATATCCCCAGGAATATCGACTATTTGCGGGAGAATGTAATGGTCCTCTATCCCCGCCAGGCTTAGCAGTAACCGTATCCTGCGCTCACTGTTTTAGGGTTCGGCGAGAGAGGATATGGATAGTAACGACAATGGCAATCAGGAGCATGGCCACCCTAACGGCGAGTAATTCCACGGCGAAGACAATGGAACAGCCAATGGTTACCCAGAGCAGGGCAATGGTTATAACCTTCACCCTTAGCGGAACGCCCTTGCCTTGCAGGTAATTCTTGAGGTAACTGCCGAACCACCGGTTATTCAGGAGCCAGTCATAAAACCTCGGTGAACTTCGGGCGTAGCAGGCAGCGGCCAGTAATAGAAAAGGGGTAGTGGGCAGGATAGGCACGAATATGCCGATAATCCCCAGACCCACAAAGAGGGTTCCCGCGGTAATCAGCAGTATCCGCACCCAGCCTCTTGGTGCTTTTCGGTTATGACTAATTCCCATAGGCTAGTTAATGCCAGAAATTACCACTTCTATGGCGTGTCAGGCCCTCGGGGTCGGCTTTATTGCCCGTGGGGTTTCCTGTTTTTGCCCTTTTCCCCGCGTTATCTTTTAAGTATGGATAATATCCCGGCTACAATCAGGGCTATCCCTATTACCGCGCTATTTTTGATGACCCCTCGAAAAGTAGAGGGGTGGTTTCATAAGATAGTGTAAAGCCGGCGCTTTGTCAACCGTCAGACTATGTCCTTAACCTCTCAGGGGCTTGACAAATCCTCCGTGCACTGTATAATCATCCACAGCGAGTAGCACAAGCGAAAGTCATTCAGGATGTTAGCTTAGGGTTAGCGGTTTAGTATCATCATCCCGGGGTAGTCAGTAAGGCCGACGGCTTTGGCGATTTCGTCATGTAGCGGTAATATCGCTGGAAAGGCAGGTAGCAGTAGTGCAAAGAGAAGGCTCCATCGATGTTCAGATAACCAACCTCAGCAAGACCTATCATACCCGTGACGGCAGGGTTCATGCCCTGGATGACGTATCCTTTAACATGAGGGCCGGCGAGTTCATTGGCGTAGTGGGCCCTTCTGGATGCGGTAAGAGCACTATGCTGCTGATAGTGGCCGGTCTGATACCGAAGAGCAAGGGCAAGGTAGTAGTGGGTGGGGTATCCGTGGATAAGCCCTATACCAACCTCGGCATAGTTTTTCAGGACGCCGTGCTGCTCGATTGGCGCAAGGTGGTTAGTAATATCATGCTCCAGGTAGAAATCAGGGGGCTGGACAGGGAGTACTACCTGCAGCGTGCCTTGGAGCTGCTCGCTTCGATGGGGCTGCAAGGGTTCGAACACAAGTATCCCTTTGAGCTGTCGGGGGGTATGAAGCAGCGGGTCTCCATCTGCCGTGCCCTCATTCATGACCCGCCGCTCCTTTTGATGGATGAGCCGTTTGGCGCCATCGATGCCCTTACCCGCGACCAGATGAATCTCGACCTGCAGCGGCTCTGGATGGAGCGTAAGAAGACGGTTATCTTCGTTACCCATAGCATCATGGAGGCGGTCTTTCTTTCCGACCGGGTCATCGTGATGTCGCCGCGGCCGGGCAAGATAGACGAGGTACTCGATATTGATTTACCCCGGCCCCGCCGTCTGGCGGTTCGTGAAAGCCCCGAGTTCGGTGAGTATGCCCGGCGCATTCGCAATATCTTCGAAGCCAGAGGGGTGTTGAGCGACGTTAAGGTCAATTCCCGGATTGGCGGTATGGACTGATGAAGTCATTTAGGCGCCGTTTAAATGCCATATCCTATCCCCTGGGCGTTATAGTGCTGGTAATTGTCCTCTGGGAGGTGATGGTCCGTGTCTTTAATGTCCCGCCTAGTCTGGTGCCGGCCCCCTCGGTGGTCTATACTGAGATAGTCAGCCGGGCCGGTTATCTGGCCTCCAATGCGCTGCTGACCCTGTGGGAGGCGCTGGTGGGCTTTTTCTTTGCGGCCCTTGTTGGATTTTCGCTGGGGGTATTGCTCAGCCTCTCCAGCCTGGTCCGCCGCACTGTCTATCCGCTCCTGGTCACCATGCAGGTGTGGCCCAAGATTGCCCTGGCGCCGCTCATCGTGGTCGTCTTGGGTTGGGGCATGCTCCCCAAGATACTGGTGTCCTTTATAATCGGTGTGTTGCCCATGGTCATCAACACGCTGGCCGGCATGCTCATGACCTCGGATGAGGCCTTTCACCTGGCGCACTCCATGGGGGCCAGCGACCGGCAGGTCTTTTTCCGCATAAAGCTGCCTAATGCTATGCCCTGCATCTTCGCCGGGCTGAAGATAGCCGTCACCCTGGCCCTGATTGGCGCCTTCCTGGCCGAGTACCTGGCTGCCGGAGAGGGACTGGGGGTCATCCTGTTGCTCGCTTACGGGGCGGCCAATGCCAAGCTGCTCTTTGCCGGCGCGGTTATCATGAGTATCCTGGGCTATATACTGTTTCTTATTATTGACGGGGCCGAGCGCTTGGCGATACCGTGGCATGTGTCGCAGCGGGGTGAGGTGGCCGAAGCCAGGGAGACCTACTAGACCGGTGTGAAAAGGAGTATATGATGGTAGAACCGGCATCACCAGTTAAGCGGCCCTTCTTTAACCGGCTTCTCAGTGGGCTTAAGGCGGTGGCGCTGCCCGCCTCGGTATTTATCATTATCATCGTCGTCGTGGAAGTAATCGTGAGACAGGGGCTTATCTCTCCCTATATCATGGCCGCTCCCAGCAAGATTGTGCCCCGGCTGTTTGAAGATGCCGATTACTATGCCCTTCATTTTGGCGTAACGCTGATGGAGGTAGCCGGTGGCTTCGCCCTGAGCGTGGTGGTGGGCATCCCGCTGGCGGCCGCTATGGCCAGCTGGCTGCGGGTACGGCGTTCCCTGCTGCCCGTGGTGGTGCTCACCCAGGTCTTGCCCAAGATGGCCGTAGTCCCGGTCATTCTCCTAATCATGGGGTCGCGTCCCCAGTCGAAGATGGTGATAGGCTTTATCGTCGCCTTCTTCCCTATCGTCATCAATACCTATGTGGGCCTGGTAAACGTGGAGACCGCGAAGATGCACCTGGTAAAGGCCATGGGCGCCACGTCCTTTCAGATATTTCGCAAGGTGCGGTTGATAGCCGCCCTGCCCAGCATGTTTGCCGGCTTTAAGCTGGCGGCTACCCTCTGCGTAGTGGGCGCTCTTATCGGTGAGATTATGGGGCCCTACAAGGGCATGGGCTGGATAGTCAAGGTGGGCAATTACAACCATGACATGCCCCTTTTCTGGGGGGCAATGGTGCTGCTGGCAATAATGGGGCTGGGTGCCTTTGGCGCCATGCAGTTTTTGGAGCGTATAACTATTCCCTGGCATGTTTCCCAAAGGGGAAGGGGGTGAGGTATGTAGTACATACCTGTGGTAGCCAGTTGTAATCAAAGGAGGTCATCACCATGAAAGGACAATGGCAGAAAACCGTTTTAATATGTGTTCTGGCGGTAGTTTTAGTGGTGGCGCTGGTCTCGGGTGGCTGCGCCCCCAGGGAAAAGAAACCAGGCGAGATGACCAAGGTAGTGGTCGCTATGGACTGGTACCCCTACGCGGGATGGTGTGATGTTTACATCCCCCAGGTAATGGGCTGGTACGCCGAGGAGAACCTCGAGGTGGAATTTGTCACGGCACCGGGGCGCCCGCACCGGCTGGTCGGTGAGAAAACGGCCACCTTCGGTCATGGCAGCGGTAATGACATATACTTTATACGGGAGGCCGGGTTGGGGGTAGTAGCGGTAGCTGGCGATGCCCAGGGTCTGGAGTGGGGTTTCTATGGCCGTGTTGACAAGAACCCTCAGCTCAAGCTCGATGCCGACCATCGGCTCATAGACGTCCAGGAGATGCAGGGCATGACCATTGGCGGCACCATCGGTTTCACCACCGAGCTGGTTGAGGCCTTCCTGGCCACCACCGGCCTTAAGGGCAAGCTGGAATACGTAATCATGGAGTCAGGCGCCAAGATAGGTTCCGGCCTTGCCGGCAAGATTGATGCCTTCACCTCTTCCACCGGCACTATCGGTTACTTCAAGGATATTCCCGGCGGCGGCTGGTTCTGCGACTATGCCCAGGGTGGTATAAAGGTGCTTCCGGGCATGGTTATCAGTGCCCACGAGGATACCATCAGGGATAATCCCGAGCTGGTTGAGGCCTTCGTCCGGGCCTACCTGAAAGGGCTGAAGTGGTCTATGGAGAACCCGCAGGAGGCCGCTGACCTGCTGGTGGCGGCATACCCCAAAGAGGCCGAGCCCTACCGCACCTGGTACAGCCTCCAGACCTATGTTGACTTCGGTCTTTTCGGCACCGAGAACACTAAGGGGAAGCCTTTAGGCTGGATGTCGGAGAAGGACTGGGAGACCACTCAAGGGATAATACTCGAGTGGGGAAGGGCAACTACAATTACCAAACGACCGGTAAGCGAGTACTTCACCAACGAGTTCATACCCAAATAGCCGGCGCAAGTTGGCTATGAGCCTCGCCGGTAACTCGGGGTGAAGGTCTGGCTGGTAGCCAGGGAAATACAGGGGCATACACTGCTGTTGGTGTAGCTCTGGCAGTAGGGTATGCTCCTTTGGTCTATAAAGGCTGGAGCGATAGGCCGGGGAGGGGATGGCCGTAGTCGAGAAACGGAGGGCTGGATTGATATGACCGAGAAAAGAGCCAGAGAAAGATACGATATAGCTGTCAGGGTGAAGTCGGTAAAGGGAGTCTGCAAGTCCGGGCACAGGGTGGGTGATGAATGGGTCATCAAAACAAAGACCCCGCAGGGTATATGCCTCTCGGCTTTCGGCTCTATATTCCCCTTCCTGCGGGTGCTGGGCTTCGGGGGGACGTGCTACTGGCAGGCGGACCCGGATATACTGCCCGATGTCGCCTGCCCCGACGGTCCCAATGCCGTTGTCTTTGAACTGAGGCGAATACGCCGGAAAGACGAGACCAGGGAGGCCCATTAGAAGTCGTCACCAGGCGGAAAGCTGGCTGGCGCTATTTCCGGAATTTAGAAATCTCCTCCATGAGAAGCGTACGGTCGGCCCCCAGTTCTACAGCCCGGTCAATGTCCTGCTGGGCCTCGGCATGCTTACCCGTGATGGTATAGACCAGCGCCCGGTCGCTATAGGCCTTGGCGTACCCGGGGTCGAGGCGGATGGCATCGCTGAAGTCCCTAACGGCGCGTTCGAACTGGCTCAGGCTGGCATAGACTACTCCACGGTTGTTGTAGGCCCGGGCATAGTTGGGGTCGAGGCGTATAGCCTCGCTGAAGTCCGCTATAGCTGGCGCAAACATGTCGCTGTTGAGATAGGTATAGCCCCGGTTGTTGTAGGCCTTGGCATGGCCGGGGTCGAGGCGTATGGCCTCGGTGAAGTCTTTAACGGCGTTTTCGGGTTGCCCCAGGTTAAAGTAGGCCAGTCCCCGGCCGTTATAGGCATCGGTATGGTTGGGGTTGAGGCTTATGGCCTCGTCGAAGTCCTTAACGGCATTTACGAACTGCCCCCGGTCAAGGTAGGCCAGTCCCCGGCCGTTATAGGCATCGGTATGGTTGGGGTTGAGGCGTATGGCCTCGTCGAAGTCTTTAAAGGCGTTTTCGAGCTGTCCCCGGTTAAAGTAGGCCAGTCCCCGGCCGTTATAGGCATCGGCATATCGGGGGTCGAGGCGTATGGCCTCGCTATAGTCCTGGATGGCCCGTTCGGGTTGCCCCAGGTTAAAGTGGGCCAGGCCCCGGCTGTTATAGGCCTGGGCATGTTGGGGGTCGAGGCGTATGGCCTCGTCATAGTCCTTAATGGCCCGTTCGAGCTGGCCCAGCTCCAGGTAGGCTACGCCCCGGTTGTTGTAGGCCTGGGCATGCTCGGGGTCGAGGCGAATGACCTCGTCGTAGGCCGCTATGGCCTCTTCGAAGTACCCCTGCTCCTGAAGCCCTACGCCGGTGTTGTAGTGCCCCTCGACCTCGCCCGGTGGGGGGCCGCAGGCCGCTGGAAGCGCCAGGGCGAGAATTAATATTAGAAAGAAGAAGGTCTTCACCTGGATTTCACCTTCATTTGTTTAAGATGGGTTTCTCGGGCCTATCCGGTAAGAGTGGGTTTGGCCTCGGTCCGGATTCGGGAGACTGGCCCTAGTCTAGAGCCTGTTGGGGTGATTGTCAATACCGCGCCCATACAAGAACTGGCCTGCTGAAAGCCTCCCGGGGCACCAATACAGGTGACGGATAGAGTATTACCGTATTGGCTGGACAGGGGGCCGGTTATTTTGATACGCTGAAACGGGGACTACGGTTACCTGACTGGCTCCGTAGCCGGGCCGGCTTAAGGCAAGTGGAAGATGGTGTTGATTGAGCAAAAGGGGGTATTTCGATGTCTATCTATTTTTCGGGTAGCGAGCTTATTAACGTAGCTATCGGCATAGAGAGGAGGGGTATTACCTTCTACGATGCCATGGTACGGAGAACCGGGAGTGACGTGGCCCGCGATACCTTTCAGTATCTGGCCGATGCGGAAAGGCAGCATGTCCGGGTCTTCGAGGATATGCTGGGCGATGCCGGCAAATTTCAGCCTCAGGAGACCTATGAAGGGGAGTACACCCCCTATTTTCAGTCTTTGGTTGACAGTGCTGTTTTCAGCGATGACCTGGTCGCCGGCGAGATGGCGGCGAAGGCGGGAAGTGACGTTCATGCTGTCGAAATGGCTATCGGTGCCGAGAAGGACTCCATACTGTTCTATTATGGCATGAGAGAGGTAATGCACCAGCAGGCACATGCGGTGGTAGAGAGGATAATCACTGAGGAAAAGGCCCACCTTAAGCAGCTCTCGGAGCTGAAGAAGGGGCTGAAGTCTTAGCCGATACCCCGCCGGTATTGTCATATGAATCTTTCCCGGGTCTGTAAAAAAGGAGGTTTTTTAGCAACTAATGTAAAATAGACATGACATTATGTTATATATATGTTACTCTATGTAATGTGTAGAGTACTTAGACACCAAAAAATAAGCAGATAAGGAGGACAAAGTAATGGCACCACTACATAAACGCGCATTGTACAGTCTGGGAATCGGGATTGCCCTGGCGATTGCTCTCATTGTGGTTATCATTGTTAAGGGTGATGTCACTACCTTTGATGAAGACCTGGGATTTAGATTGATGGTATATGCAGTGTGGGTCGGAGTGCCTCTGGCATACCTCATACTGGTGAATCTTACTCTCAGAAAACCGGAGCAGCTTGATGAACGGG
>JBDRCY010000002.1:0-31320 GCA_043821265.1 Chloroflexota bacterium | reverse complement strand
CTGAGGCCGGAAATTAATCCACACTACATCGGATACCGCCACCAGGTCTAAGAAGGCCTGATAACCCATTCTTGTCCTCAGGTTCAGGACAACACTCTTCTTACTGCGGTTAAGGGCCAGGTGGTAAAAGCTTTCACCCTTGTGGTCAGGACCGGGGAAGGCCCTGTTGGCCACCGGCACCGGTGGCTCTATCTTAATAACCTCAGCCCCCATATCCCCCAGCAGCATGGAACCGAAGGGGCCAGCGATAAATTGTTCCAGGGCTAAAACCCGAATGCCCGATAGCGGACCGTTCACCGATACCACCACCCTCTAACTTTTATATAGCAGACAAAGCCTGGCCAAGCGCAAAACAAGAAGCACGAACTGTAAGATACAGACGGACTCAATACTGCGGCTCTGTCTACAGGGCCTGTTCCTGCCCCGGTTCCAAGACGATGACCTCCACACCGGGTGCAGCCTTCTTCGCCAGTTCAACAAAGCGGTCGGCGCTCTGTTCCAGAACCGGGAAGGTCTTATAGTGCATCGGTATTACCTTCACGGGTTTAAGCAGGGTCAGTGCCTTAACCGCCTGGTGAGGGTCCATGGTAAAGACGCTGCCTATGGGTAACAGCGCCAGGTCAAGCTGGTATAGTTCACCCAGAAGCCCCATGCTATCGAAGATACCGGTATCGCCAGCATGGTAAATCGTGGTGCCATCCTCCAGCTCAATGATGTAACCGCAGGGCACCCCGGTGGCCGAAGAATGAAATGCCTGGGTCATGGTTATCGTTATCCCCGCCAGGGAAACACTACCGCCGATATTCATCAGGGCTATCTTATCGCCAGCTATCTCGAAGTCCTGGCTCAGTTTATTTACCGTTTCCGGAACTGCCACCAGGGTTGCCCCCGTCTTCTTGGCTATATCGCCGGCATCGGCTATATGGTCGAAGTGGTCATGAGTAACCAGCACCATGTCAGCCGCTGTGATATCGGCCGGCTTAATCGGGCTCAGTGGATTATCGGTCAGCCACGGGTCTATGACTATCGTCTTGGCACCCGGCGATGAGATTAGGAAACCGGCATGGCCGAGCCATTTTATCGATTTCGGCATCTTGCCCTCCTTCTAGCCATAAACTGGCCCGCCTACACTCATCACGGCGTAGCTATATCGCGGGGCCCCCTTGCTCAGGAGGCCGCCTCGGCTTCTGGTTTAGCCGATGGCGCCAGGTCTTTAAACAGGGCGTCCAGATCTTCGCCCTCTATTGTCTCCTGAGCAACCAGCTTTTCCGCTATCTGCACTAGCTTGGACCTATTATCAGTCAGGATATTTCTGGCCACCTCATGTGCCTTCTGGATAATCTTATCCACCTCGGCATCAATCAAATCGGCCACCTTATCGCCGTAGTCCTTCTGCTCCGATATCTCGCGGCCCAGAAAGATCATCTCCTCCTTGGTGCCGAAGGTCCGCGGGCCGAGGGCATCGCTCATACCCAACTGGGTTACCATGTTATGGGCAATCTTGGTCGCCTGCCCGATATCCTCACGAGCACCGGATGATATCTCATCGAAGATCAGTCCTTCGGCGCTCAAGCCTCCCATAAAGGTAGCGATCATATCCTCGTATTGGGAACGGGTAATTACATATCTGTCCTCGGGCAGAAGCCGGGTGTAACCGCCCATCATGCCCCGGGCCACAATTGAAACTTTATGAACCGGGTCGGCGTTAGGCAACATCCGGGCTACCATGGCATGTCCGGCCTCATGGTAGGCAGTTATCTCCTTCTCCTTGGGATTGATACGGCGGCTCTTTCGTTCCGGGCCGGCAATTACCCGGTCGATAGACTCCTCCAGTTCCTCCATCCTGATGGTCTTCTTCTCCCGTCTTGCCGCCAGTATGGCCGCCTCGTTAACCAGATTAGCCAGGTCCGCGCCGCTGAAACCAGCCGTCTGCTTGGCCAATATGTCTAGACTAACCGACTTATGTAACGGCTTGCCATTAGTATGTACCTTTAGAATCGCGGCCCGGCCGATAACGTCGGGTCGGTCCAGGATGACCCGCCGGTCGAAACGTCCCGGACGGAGCAGGGCCGGGTCAAGGATATCCGGACGATTGGTAGCCGCCAGGACAATAACGCTGGTATCGGTATCGAAGCCGTCCATCTCCACCAGAATCTGGTTCAGGGTCTGCTCCCTTTCATCATGGCTGCCACCCAACCCGGAACCACGGTGCCGCCCCACCGCGTCTATCTCATCAATAAAAATAATGCAGGGAGCGTTACGCTTAGCCTGTTTGAAGAGGTCACGCACCCGCGAGGCGCCAACACCAACGAACATCTCAACGAATTCGCTGCCGCTAATAGAGAAGAAGGGGACGCTGGCTTCACCGGCCACAGCACGTCCCAGCAGGGTCTTGCCAGTGCCCGGAGGGCCAACCAGCAGTACCCCCTTCGGAATACGCGCGCCCAAGCTCTGAAATTTGTCCCGCGCCTTGAGGAATTCCACTACCTCGTGCAGCTCTTCCTTGGCCTCCTCGACCCCAGCCACGTCATTAAAGGTTACCGTGGGCGTATCAGCCGCGAACAACCGTGCCTTACTACGACCAAAACTCATTGCCTGGCTGTTAGCCCCCTGTGCCCGGCGGAAGATGAAGAACAGGAGCACGCCAAAGAGCAAGAGAGGGACAAAGCTAACCAAAAGCCCCCAGTTAAAGCCACCGGAGCCCTTCACCTCAACTACTACCCCCTCGAGATTGAGCCCCTTGATGTCATATATATTGGCGTTACTCTCCTTAAACGTCTTCAGTTCTACGTTATCAATGGTGGTAATGAGCAGGATCTCATTATCCACCTCTATCTTCTCTATCCTCTTGTCCTGCGACATGGTTATCGCTTCACTCAAGGGGATTTCCTCCGGCTTCTGCGCCGAAGAGGTGAAATTGTAAATAAGGAATATAATAACAATGAGCAGACCGATATATATTAAACCGTTACGTGTCCAGTTCACCTTCATTAACTTCGAGCCCCTATAGACTGATTCATATTAACATTCGTATATGTCATTATACCAAAAAGCAATACCATGAGAAAATTATAAGGCCCAACCCCCCAGTCAGCGACTCAATATACGGCAGACCTAATGCTGCCCGTATTACGAAGTATAACACGTTGTGCTATAATTTACTTGGAGATAACTACCGGCCAAGGAGTGATTTCTGGAAGCACTAGAGGTAGCGCGCCGAGCAGTTGAGATAGCCAGTGACAAGCAGGCAAACGATATCGTGCTGCTGGACGGCCGGGGCGTCTTGAGCTTTACCGATTATCTTGTAATCTGTAGCGGCGATTCCAGCCGCCAGGTCGCCACTATCTACGATGAAATCAGACGCCTGTTAAAGAAAGAGGCGGTTCCTGTTCACCACCATGAGGGCACGGTGGATTCCGGATGGCTCCTCCTCGACCTCGGCGAGGTTATGGTGCATATATTTTCTCAACCCGAGCGGGAGTATTACCAGCTGGACAAGTTGTGGAGTAAGGCTACCACCGTTCTCCGCATTCAGTAGTCGAAGATTTCATCCTCACTGAAGAAAAGCCCTATTTCCTGCTTGGCGGTGGCTACCGAATCGGAACCGTGCACCGTATTGTGCTCGATATCCAGTCCAAAGTCACCCCTGATGGTACCGGCGGCACTCTGGGACGGGTCGGTAGCCCCCATCGCCTGCCGGATAACCTCCACTGCCCCCTCCCCGCTAAAGACCATGGCCATTATAGGCCCCGAGCTGATATAGTCCACCAGATTATGGAAAAACGGCTTATCCCTATGGACCGCATAGTGTCTGGCGGCAAGCGCCTTATCCATATGCAGCATCTTGAGCGCCACCAGTTTAACACCCAGCCCTTCCAGGCGGTTGATAATAGCACCGTTTAACCCCCGCTTAACACCATCAGGCTTGATAAGAACCAGAGACCTTTCCATCACCGTAATTTCTACCCCTTTCCGTCATCATCTTTTATTATAGCGCTTGATTATCCCCTGTTCTGGGATGATTAAGCAATTCCTCAATGTGGCTCACCCCTATCAGTTCAAGCGTATCGACTACCAGGTCAGCCGCCTTGAGACTATTTCGTGCATGGGTATTGGTAACCGCCAGGCAGCGCATACCGGCCGCTTTAGCCGCCGTCACACCGGCGGTAGCGTCCTCAACCACAATACACCTATCCGGCGGCACCGCCAACCGGCTAGCCGCCAGCAGGAATATCTGCGGGCTGGGCCTTGCTCTCGGATACCTCACCACCGTTGACGATGGCCTGAAAGCAACCGGCGATGCCCAGTTCACCCATAACCAGCTGAGTGTTGGCCAGCGGTGCCGAGGTCGCCACCGCCATCCTGAAACTGTGCTCTCGAAGTGAGCCGACCAACTCTATGACACCGGGGAACGGCCTTACCTTCTGTTTTATGCGACGGCGAAAGCTCTCCTCTTTTTCATCGGCGATAATATCCACCTCAGCGGTGGATAGCTCCCTGCCCAGAATCTGGCATATTATGCTATCGTTTCTCTGGCCGAACATACGCCTGAAATCGGCCTTAGTCAGATTAACCCCGCGCCGGCGAAACACCTCCCGCCACGCCAGAAAATGATATGGCTCGGAGTCAACAATCACCCCGTCCATGTCCCAGATAACAGCCCTATTGTTACCGTCCGGCATCAGCGGCCCCTCCCGGCTCGGCCTCCACGACAACGAAGGTGGAAATACTCTCCGCTATCAGTCTACCATCTTTGTTAGTTATAGCCGCCCGGGCCTCAACTCGCCTGCTGGTCTTTCTGGTTACATGGCCGGTGAGAGTCAAAGGCTCCCCTATCAGGGCCGGTTGGCGGAAGCGTATCTCCATTTTAGCGGTCACCGGGTTCATACCGTCGAACATGATGGCATGACTGGCGGCTTCGTCCAGCATAGTAGCGATAATACCACCCTGGACCATTCCCCGCCAGCCCTGATACAGCTCAGTTGGGGTAAACTCAGTCCTGACCCCCTGGCCATCCCTCTCAAAGCTCAGCTTCAGCCCGATAGGATTGTCCCGCCCACAGCCAAAACACATGTTGGGGTCTTCGCTCACCGCCTCCTGCCAGGTTGTCATATTCAGTCTCCTCTATTTACCTCTGGGTTGGGTAATATGCGGCTGTCTCAGGTACAGTGGCTGCAGGGTGGCTACATCATCATAATCGCCAGCCTTAAGGCGCCTTATCCCCAGCTCAGCCAGGAACCTGATTCGGGGCAGTATCTCTCCGGTAGGCGGTATCGCTGCCTTCTCCCCCAGCCGCTCTTTTAACCCTTCCACCACCAACGGCAAGAACTCACCGCAAAAGATAGTACGAGTATCTATCGCACGGCACAACTCATCAAGCGTTGTAAGATGCTCAACGGCAAGCTGTCGCCACTCGTTACCAGCGCCTTGATAAAGAGCGGTGGCAATTTTATCGCGGCCGGCACTAAAGACCGGACAGATCGGCAGGCCGATAGCGGCGTACTGATAAGCTTCGGCCTCCAGGGTGCTGATACCGACCACCGGTATTCCCAGGCTAAAAGCCAGCGCCTTGGCGGTGCTAATCCCCACCCGTAATCCATTGTAGCTGCCCGGCCCCTGAGCCACGATAATACCATCGGCCGAGCCGATATCAAGCTTACTCTGTTTTAAAAGCGAGGCCAGCCGGGGCAGCAATTCGTTGGAATGGTTCCGCCTGCAATACCAGCTTAGTTCGGCCAGTACTTTACCGCCCTGAGTTATAGCCAGACCGGCCACATCGGTTGAGGTATCTATCGCCAGTTGCATCAGATATTATACACTTTCAACTTCGCTACTATCTGCCGGTAACGCTGGCCGCTGGGCCTGAACTTGAGGTTACGCTCATCATCACCCAGATAGTCTATTTCAATCAATAAATGCTCCTCAGGCAGCAGATCAAGCGCCTTTTCCGCCCATTCGATGACACAAACGCCGTCGCCATAGAGGTAATCATCCAGACCCAGTTCCATGACCTCCTCCACCTGGTCCAGGCGGTACAGGTCAACATGGTAAAGGGGCAACCGCCCCTTAAGCTCCCTGACTATCACAAAAGAAGGGCTCACGGCATATTCGGCGCAACCCAACCCCCAGGCAATACCCTGGGACAGGCAGGTCTTCCCCGCTCCCAGTTCGCCCACCAGCAGGAAGGTATCACCCGCTTCGGCCATCTCACCGATACGGGCGCCGATTTGTTGCGTCTCCTCCGGGCTATGACTGGCTAGCTCAAAACGGTTCATATCTTCTGTACCGCAAAGTGCTCCCAGCCTTCCTGGGATAAGTGAAAGGGATTTCCCTGCTTATCAAACAGGCTCACTTCACCTATCCGGCCCCCATCCACAATCTCCCCGATTACCGTTACCGGGCATGAAGCCGCTTCTCTTATACTGGCCACGACCTCGCCGGTGGCGGTAAATAACAGCTCATACTCATCGCCTCCCGCCAGGGCCAGCTCGAGCGCCCTGTCGCCGAAGCAGGCCCGGACATCAGGGGCGACAGGTACCCGATCAACATCCAGGCGAGCACCGACCCGGCTGGCCTGACAGATATGACCCAGGTCGGAAATAAGACCGTCACTAATATCTATCGCCGCCTTCGCCCCCTCCTTTACCAGAAGCTGCCCCTCAGCAATGCGGGGGCAGGGACGCAGCAGGGACTCTCTAAAAATCGCCGCCGCCCGGGCGCTACACTTAATCCTCTTAGCGAGCATCTGAAGGCCGGCAGCAGCCGTGCCCAGATAGCCGGTGACCGCTATCTTATCACCCACACTGGCCGCCGAGCGCGCCAGCAGGCGATTATCACTACCGGCCGCGGTACCCAGCACCGTAACGGTGATAGCCACTATGGGTGCGCTGCTGGTATTCCCACCCACTATAGCCACCCCCGAATGCCCGGCCAGTTCCACCATTCCCTGATAAAGAGCTGAGGCGTCCTTCACCTCGGTATGAGCCGGCACGGCCAGAGAAACCAGGGCATAACGGGGCTGGCCTCCCATAGCGGCGATATCGCTTAAGTTGACGGCCAGCGCCTTCCACCCCACATCCCGCCACGAAGCCGTCTCCAGGGAGAAATGGACATCCTGGATAAAGGAATCAACGGTAGCCAGCTGTACGGCGGCATCCCCATGCCAGGCAGCCGTATCATCCCCGATGCCGAGCAGCAATTTCTGCCATGATACCTGCTGCCCATCCCGGGAACCGTTGATAATCCCGGCCAGCAGGTCAATTAAACCAAATTCGCCCAGGTCGGAGACCTTCATGCCCAGATTATAGCATGGATAGGAGCCTGGGCTAAAATAATCGCCAGGCCCAGCCCTCGTCAAAACGGGCAAAAACTGCTATATTCATTAGTAGAGCTATGCGTTACGCCATTATCGCCGATATCCATGCCAACCTGGCCGCCTTTATCGCCGTGCTGGCGGGTATCGAGCACCAGCGGGGAGCGGTAGACGAAATATGGTGCCTGGGCGACGTAGTGGGCTACGGGCCGGACCCGCATGAGTGCATCGAGCTATTACGCCAGCACAAGCATGTCTGCGTGGCCGGTAACCACGACTGGGCCGCCACCGGCAAGGTTGATACCGCCTATTTTAACCCCGATGCGGCCAGGGCCTGCCACTGGACGGCACAGCAGTTAACCCCCGAGGACAGTGACTATCTCAGCAAGCTACCACCCCTCATCCAGAAGGACACCTTCACCCTGGTACACGGCAGCCCCCGACAACCCATCTGGGAATACCTCGATTCTATCAGCATCGCCACCGAGAATTTATCCTATTTCAGGTCACAGTTCTGCCTGGTAGGCCACTCCCATGTGCCTCTTGTCTTTAAATATGATGAAGACGGGCACTGTCTCTTTAATAGATTCTCGCCCAATATCGAACTGGCACTGGGTAAAAGCCGGCTAATCATCAATCCCGGCTGTGTCGGCCAACCACGGGACGGCGATCCCAGGGCCAGCTATGCCATCTACGATAGTGACTACGAAGTGATGAGGCTCTATCGTATCCCCTACGATATCAACTCAACCCAGCTCAAGATGGCCAGGCAGGGACTACCCATGCGCCTGGTAGCGCGCCTGAGCCAGGGATTATAAACCCTACTCTTAAGCTGCCGGCATTGCCAGAAGCAGGGCTGGCTGTTAAACTACGGACAGGGGATAATAGAGCACTATCACCATTTCCGGCTAACCGGTAAAACCAGAGCGGAGGTACGAGCATGGCCTTAGATTGGTTACCCAAGGAGGGCGGCACCAGGGACCATAACCTGTGGGGCATGGAACATTTCGGCACCGAGCCGCCCTGCATTATATATGAGGAAAAGCCAATTATCGACCCGGAAGGCAAGCCGGTTAAGGGCTTACACAGCGCCTGGATAACCCTGAACAATCCCGACCAGTTCAACGCCTACACCACCGATATGGAGAAGGGGGTAATTGCTGCTTTCAACCGGGCCTCCACCAGCCGAAGCGTGGTGGCCGCTGTCTTTACCGGTGCCGGTACCCGGGCCTTTTGCTCCGGCGGCAGCACCCAGGATATCGCCGAACACTACAGCACCAGGCCTAACGAGTATTACCAGTCGGCCGACCTGCTCTGCGGCATGGTAGACGCCATCCTTTCCTGCCGCAAACCGACCATCTGCCGGGTGAACGGCCTGAGGGTAGCCGGCGGCCAGGCCATCGGCCTCCCCTGCGACCTGAGCGTTGCCTCCGACCTGGCCGTCTTCGGCCAGCGAGAACAGAGGCACGGTTCCGCTCCCCTGGCCGGCCCGTCGGACTTCCTCCCCTGGTACCTGTCCATCGAAGATGCCATGTGGCTCTGCACCTCCGGCGAATTGTGGAGCGCCTATAAGATGTTGCGCAAGAGCTATCTCACCAAGGTGGTGCCGGTACTCAAAGACGGCCCTAAACTCATCCGAAACCCGCAGGTGATTACCGATAGCTGGCTCCAGGACGGAGAGATAGTCTACGGTGAATTCCTGACCGGCGAGGCCGCCAAGAAGGCCCGGACGCGCGCCAGGGAATTACCCGTTGACCTCTCCCAGCTGGATGAGGCGGTAAATGACATATTATGGTCGCTAGTCAACACCGTCCCCGGCGGCCTGCAGAAATCAGTGGACTCGATAAGGATGAAGAAGAGGTTCTTCTGGGACCTGGCCAAGAACGATGAACGTGCCTACCTATCGCTCAATATGCAGGGAGACGCCTTCATGGGCATGAATGCCTTCAGCACCAAGAATATCACCGGCCAGGATACCATCGATTTCATAAAGCTGCGCCAGATGCTGGCGGAGGGGCACCCCTACGATGAAGAGCTATACGAATCGGTAATGCCCAAGCCCAAGGAGCAGTAACAGGCATTATCTTGAAGGACAAATTGGCCGCAAAAGCAGGCAAGCACCGTCACCATCCGCCGGAGCACTCGCTCCTGTCCCAGACGAGACAGTCGTTACACCGTTTCGACCTGAAGGCCAAAAAGGGGCTGGGACAGCATTTCCTTATCGACGGGGAGGTGCTGGGGCTTATCACCAAGGCTGCCGAACTCGACCCCCGGGATGTCGTTATTGAAGTGGGGCCGGGCCTGGGCATACTGACCAAGGAGCTGGTCAAGCTCGCCGGCTGGGTAATTACCGTCGAACTGGATAGTAAACTGGCCTCCGTCCTAAGACATAACCTGTCACCCTTTCCTAATAAGAACATCGTCAACAACGATATACTCCAGGTCGAACCGGAGGCCTTAATCAGAGAGCATCAGAGTGAATTCCCGGCAGCTATAGTTGACCCCTACCGCTATAAGGTGGTAGCCAACCTGCCCTACTATATCACCTCCCCCACCATACACCACTTTCTCCAAGCGCCGGTTAGGCCGCAGACTATGGTGGTCATGATACAAAAAGAGGTAGCCGAGGCCATTACGGCCCAGCCGGGGCAGATGAGCCCGCTCAGCGTCAGCATCCAGTTCTACGGAAAACCGAGTATAGTCAGCCTGGTGCCCGCCAGGTGTTTCTACCCGGCACCAGCAGTTGACTCGGCCATACTACGCATCGATGTTCACCCGGAACCACCGGCAGAGGTGACCGATGCCGGTAGCTTCCTCTCCCTGGTGCACGCCGGGTTTGCCGCCTCCCGCAAGCAGCTGGCCAACTCCCTGGCCCAGGGGCTGAAAATAGATAAGAGCGACGTTATACCGCTGCTGGAAAGGGCCGGAATAGCGCCGCAGCGCCGTGCCGGCACCCTGGCCATTGCCGCATGGGTGAAGCTGTGGCAGATATTCACCGAGGTGGAAAAAGCATGCTGAGCGTTCCCGCCCCGGCCAAGCTGAACCTGACCCTCGAGGTCTTAAGCCGCCGTCCCGATGGCTTCCACGAGATACGCAGCGTTATCCAGACCATCAGCCTGTGTGACCGTATAAACCTGAAGCCAGGACCGGATATCTCTTTCCGCTCTAATCTAGCAGACTGGAAAGCAGAAAAAAGCCTGGTAAGCAGGACCGCCAGGCTGCTTAAGGAGGTAACCGGCTACGGGCAGGGAGCGAGCATAGAAGTTATTAAACACATACCCCTGGTATCGGGGCTGGGCGGGGATTCCAGCAACGGTGCCGCCACCCTGCACGGGCTTAATAAGCTCTGGGGACTGGGCCTGTCACCGCCCCAGTTGCTTGACCTGGCCAAGCAACTGGGTTCCGATGTACCCTTCTTTCTCACCGGCGGCACCGCCCTGGTCGCCGGCAGGGGAGAGATGGTAACCCCGCTGCCGCCGCTGCCCCACCGATGGGTCGTCCTCATAATACCCGGGGTAGCCAGATTGGCCCGGAAAACCGAGCAACTCTACGCCAGCCTCAAACCCACTCATTATACCGATGGCCAGATTACGGAAGGACTAATAAAGACACTAAAGGCAGGCGGAGATTTTTCATCGTCCGGTTTATTTAATACCTTCGAGAACGTGGCCTTCACCAGATTCGCCGAGCTAAGTACCTGCCGGGAGCACATTAAAAAGGTTGGAGCCGGACTGATTCACCTGGCCGGGTCGGGTCCGGCGCTATTTACCCTGCTCAAAGAAAAGAAGCAGGCCGAGGACCTTCACACGCGCCTTAAGCAGCAAAACCTGGAAACATACCTGAGCGAAATCATAGACAATACCGAGCGGGTATTATAAACTCGTAGCAATAACTCGATAGAGGAGGCAATAAAATGAGCGATACCCAGGATAATTTGGGGGCTGCCTTCGACGGCGAGAGCCAGGCCAACCGTAAATACCTGTTTTTCGCCGAGAAGGCCGAGGCGGAAGGCCATCCCGAGATAGCCCGTCTGTTCCGGGCCGTGGCCGAGGCCGAGACGGTTCACGCCCGCAACCATCTCAGGGTCATGGGCGGCATCGGCTCCACCAGCGATAACCTGGAGGCATCCATCAACGGGGAACATCACGAATTCATGGAGATGTACCCCGCCTTCATCGAGCAGGCTAAAGCAGAGAATAACACCGGCGCCGAGATAAGCTTTCACCACGCCAATAAGGTGGAACAGTTGCATCACGGCCTCTACCACAAGGCGCTGGAGGTTCTGAAGTCGAGCGCAAAGCCAGATGACGCTCCCTATTTCGTCTGCCAGGTCTGCGGTAACACGGTACTCGGCGAAGCCCCGGACAGGTGTCCTGTATGCGGCGCACCCAAGAGCAAATTCAACCGAGTGGACTAAGTAAGCATAAAAAGGGCCAGCTAAACCCCTTAAAACACGATAACGCTCTTTATTACCTCGCCCCCCTCCAGGGAGGCAAAGGCCTCGTTGATATCGCCTAGGGGATAGCGACGGGTTATCAGCTTGTCCAGAGGCAGTCTCCCGTCCTTATACAAGTCGATATAGCCGGGAATATCGAGGTAGGCCTTTACCGAGCCCATGGAGCAGCCCATCATCCTTCTCTCATCCATAAAAGAGACGGAGCCAAGGGTAACCGGCGTATCGCGGGGTATCCCGGCGATGGGAACACATGTTCCCCCGGGTCGGAGGGCATTAAAGGCCGCTACCAGCACCTCGGCACTTCTGACCGTCACTATAACGCAGTCGGCACCACCACCGGTTATCCTTCGAATGTCCCCGGTAACGTCTCCCCGGGCAGCGTTAATGACATGGGTGGCACCCAGTTCCCTGGCCAATGAGAGTTTATTTTCCAGTATATCCACGGCGATTATCTTGCCGGCCCCCACCAGCCGGGCACCCATTAAGGCATTCATACCCACCCCGCCACAGCCGAAGACAGCCACACTATCACCCATCCCCACCCCGGCGGTATTAACCACGCTACCGATGCCGGTAACGCCGCCGCAGCCCAGGAAACAGACTACATCCAGGGGGGCATCCTCCCTTACCCTGATAGCCATTTCCCCAGGTACCACGGCATACTCGGCAAAGGAAGAAATCATGAAGAAGTGATTTATCGCCTGCCCGTCCCGGTGCAGTCTCCTCTGTCCACCGAGGAGGGTACCCCCGAAACGCAACGGTCGAAACACCTCACAGAGGGTATGTCTGCCCATTACGCAGTAACGGCACCTGCCACAGGAGCCGGCAGCAGTAAGCAGCACGTGGTCGCCAGGCTTCGTCTTAGCCACACCGGCGCCAACCTGCTCTACAACGCCGGCACCCTCATGCCCCAGCACTATGGGCACCGGCACCGGGAAGTCAGCGTCTATAGCCCCCAAATCGGTATGGCAGAGGCTGGCTGCCGCCATTCTGACCAGCAGCTCCCCCTCCCGGGGCCCGTCCAGCTCCACCTCCTCCACTACCAAGGGTGATTTCGGCTGATACAAAACAGCCGCCTTCATCTTCATAACCGGACTCTCCTTCACTCAGGACTCTAACCCTTGTCGGCTAATAAATCTTCGACTAAAGCCACCTCGCCACGTCTGTCGGTCACTCTGCCATCCAGCCTGGCCTCGTTTAATCGCCCCAGCAGCTCCTTGATACGCGGGCCGGGGGCTACCCCCATCTTTCTTAAGTCCTGGCCGTCAAGAGACGGTTTGATATAACGGAGCTTATCTAGGAACAGCTCAATACGCCGACGGGTCACCGGGGAATCAGCAGCTAATCTATTAGCCGTAACCGCCAGCACGGAATAGCCCTGTAACCGGTAATAGAGATTAGCCGGGGTGAGTTCGGGGTCAGCCAGTGAAGGTACTTCTGTCTTGAGGCCAATAGCATCCCGCACCGCCCTGGCCCATACCCTGGACAAGCGTAGAGATGAAACCAGCTGTTCACCCTCCTCCACGGTTAGACGATAGGCCAGGAGCGACAAATACAGACCTGGCGGAGCCGGCTCAGGCGAGCTCAGCTTTCGGGCCCGGGCAAATACATCAACCAGCCAGTCATCCGCCTTTAGCGCCGGGTTTAGCGCCGCCAGTGCCCCCAGCTCTCCAGCGCGGCGGAGTACCTTCTCCGGTAATTCCTCGCCCAAGATACACTCCAACTCATACCTTGTGCGTTCGCCACTAACGGTCTTAAGCATCGGTACGTCCCGTTTGAGCAGTCCGAGTGTAGTATGCTCCAGGCGAAAGCCCAGCCTCTGCTCGTAGCGTAAGGCCCGCCAGATACGCGTGGCATCATCAACGAAACTCCGCTCATGCAGCACGCGGATAATGCCCTGCTCAAGGTCGGTTCGTCCACCGTGGAGGTCAATCAAGTCCCCGTAGCGGTCGGGGTTAAGATCGATTGCCATGGCATTAACGGTAAAATCGCGACGAAAGAGGTCCCTGTTTATGGAGTCGGGTTTCACGATGGGCAGTGCCCCCGGCCGGGCATATGTCTCCGAGCGAGCGCTGGCCAGGTCGGCGCTCCACCTGTCCCACTTTATCTTGGCAGTACGGAAACGACGGTGGGTAGTGATTTTCCCCTGCCTTCTATCGTTTAACTTCTCGGTGAGCGCGATAGCGTCTCCCTCCACCACCAAATCAAGGTCGAGGTTAGTCCGCCCCAGCAGCAGGTCGCGCACCACGCCGCCGACCAGGTAGAGGCCCTGTCCCTCATGGGCCGCCACATCACCGGCCTCCTGCATAAAGCCGACCAGCTCAGCCGGCAACCGCTCCTTTATTCTACCAGCCAGGTTAATAACCCTAGACATTACCCATGAATTATAGCACAGCTCGCCAGGTATGCCTCGTTGTCATTTAACGGCTGTTACCCTATAATAGTGGCCAGGATGAAAAAAGTAGTGTCCGTCGTGGGTATGGCCGGTGCCGGCAAGTCCGAGGTAGCCAGGGTATTCCAGGAGAACGGTTTTACCAGCATAAGGTTTGGCGATATAACCGACGAGGAAGTGCGTAAGCAGGGCCTGGAGCTGAACGAGGAAAATGAGCGCCGGGTGAGGGAACTATTGCGCCAGGAGTACGGCATGAATGCCTATGCCCTGCTCAATCTGCCCAAGATTGACCTGGCCCGAAAAAATTCCGACGTGGTAATTGACGGGCTCTATTCCTGGGAAGAATACCTCTTTCTGAAGGAACATCTCGAAAAAGATTTCTATGTGGTGGCCGTTGCCGCATCGCCGAAAACCAGGTACCGGCGCCTGGCCATCAGGTTAAAACGGGGGCTTACGCCCAAGGTGTCCGCCAGCCGCGACAGGGCGGAGATAGAGAACATAAACAAGGGCGGCCCCATTGCCATGGCCGACTTCACCATTGTAAACGAGGCATCCTTAAGGGATATAAGAAGAGACGTGGAAGGGATTATCGCTACCCTACGATGAAAAAGCCAACCCGACCCAATATTGACCAGTACTTCCTGAAGATAGCCTCGGTGGTGGCCGAGCGCTCAACCTGCCACCGGCACCACATAGGCGCGGTAGCGGTCAAGAATAAACACATATTGTCTACCGGCTATAACGGTGCCCCGGCCGGGCTAAAGGACTGCCTTGAGCTGGGCTGCCTCCGCAACGAGCTAAGCATACCATCGGGGGAAAGGCACGAAATATGCCGGGCCATCCACGCCGAGCAGAACGTGATTATCCAGGCCGCCCTGCACGGCGTCAGCATCGAGGGGAGCACCATCTATTGCACCCATACCCCCTGCATCCTCTGCGCCAAAATGCTGACCAACGCCAAGATAAAACGCTTCGTCAGCTTCGGCAAATACGATGATGACGCCTTCAAAGAGCTTTTCGGTGAAGCCGGCATCGAGGTTGAAATAAAGAGGCGACCCCCGTCCCTGATAAGCCACCTGGGCTAAAGCCACTAAATCAGGAGGCGGTCAAATACTGGTCTTCGCGGCACAGTGAAAGGTAAGTTTAATGTTATGGCCCGCCGCAGCTAAATGGCCATAATGCCTTCGGTTTGTCGGATTCGAATCGCTTCTCATGTGACTCATCCCAGCCGAACCGACTGCTACTCTTGCCTACATTGAGAAACACCGAATCTAAGTACCCATAAAGGCCATCCGGTAAGGCACGGGCGTATCCCTTTATCCACCAGTCACCTTCATCCGGAAATCTAAAGGTGCCGGTAAGCTCTATGGGGTCATCCTTTTTCAGGCTACCATGCCAGTCAAAGCTGCCTTCAGCTAGGACATCCTCTAAAGGCACTCTTATTCTCCTAACTCCCTCCATCTTGTAGACCTCTATGCCAGCTTCAGCCTGGTCTAAGTCCTTAATCGATTTGAGTATAAGGTCAAGCCTCCGAGGCTCTCCCAAAAGTGGTGCCCTTGATGGCTTTAGAGTTATACCGATAGGGCGCCATTCATCCGGAGATCGCCATCTTCCATATCCAGACGAGTAGTCTTCAGCCCAGCCAAACATCCCGGATTCTTTGCTAACCGTAAGTCTAAATTCATCATATATCTGGCGTTCTTCCTCCGTCGCCCACCATGCGTAAAGTAGCCACTCCTCTCCCTCAGGAAAACTAACGGTAGCATTGAGACGCACTATGTCTCCATCCTTCAGGGGAGGGCCTTCCCAGTTAAGGTCTCCACTTACCACGACAACATCTTGAGGAACAAATGACTCCGGCTGTTGTTGGGCCATCTCTCTTAGGTAAACATACTCTGGTTCATTCGAATCAGGTCTTTCGGATAACGTCTCTATCGTCTCCTCTTCAGTCCGCCCTTTTCCTAATGGGTACCAAAGTGCCGGGTCATATTTTCTGAATTCTATCCATATCTTAGTAACAGGCTGAATAAATGAACTGGTAACCTCCCATGTATAGGTCAAGTCTACAGCCTCCCCCACCCGCGGAGCTTTAGTAAGTTCGAATGTAGCTATTACGCTACGCCCTACAGTGGGCAATGGCGCCTTCTCACTAGTAGACGCAGGAGTGGGTTGGCCACAGCCCGATGCCAGAACAATGAATGCTAGAATCAATATTAATAATATACGTTTCACTACCCCACTTAGTAGCATAAATAATAGTGAATAGCAAGCTACCTTTGCGATTAGTTTCGCACGCACCAAACTTCGTTTCAGGGTATTGCCAGAAACAAATTATAGTGGTATAATAGCCGAAACAGTAGAACATTAACTATTTTATTTAGGAAACCTTTAAGCTAGTCCGGCGAGGCTGGCAAGGGTAATTGGAGAACGAGTAGCAAGTACCTCTTGCCGGCAAAAGGGCGGGAGGTATTTTTTTTGGATAAAAAGATTATCATGGGCCAGGAAGACATCCGGCGCACCCTGGCCCGCATCGCTCACGAGATTATAGAGCACAATAAGGTCGTGGAAAACCTGATACTGGTGGGTATGCACACCCGCGGCGTGCCCCTGGCCAAACGGTTGGCCGCCAACATAGAGACCTTCAGCCAGATAAGAGTACCGGTGGGCACCCTGGACATCAGCTTCTACCGGGACGACCTGGACTCACTAAATCTAAAACCCCTGGTCCACCACACCGATGTCCCGGTCAGCGTCGATGGCAAGTCCATCATACTGGTCGATGACGTTCTGTATACCGGCCGCAGCATCCGCGCCGCCATGGATGCCCTCATCGACCTGGGACGGCCCCAGTTAATTCAACTGGCCGTGCTGGCCGACCGGGGACACCGCGAGCTGCCGATACGGGCCGACTACGTAGGCAAAAACATACCCAGCGCCCAGAATGAGGAGGTAGCGGTTAGACTAGAGGAAACCGACGGCATAGACGAGGTAGCCATAATACCGGCGTCGGAAGTTGAGAAGGAAAAATGAAGACAATCCAGCCCAACGACAGCCATACCCCGCCAACCGCCAGGTGGCAGCACCACCACATCCTCGACCTGGATAACTTTAGCGCCGGTGACATAGAACTCGTCCTGCAAACAACCGACGCCATGAAAGAGGTATTATCTCGCCCCATCAAGCGGGTGCCCACCCTGCGTGGCAAGACCGTGATAAGCCTCTTCTACGAGGCCAGCACCCGCACCCGGGTATCCTTTGAGCTAGCCGCCAAGAACCTGAGTGCCGATGTCGTCAATATCAGTGCCTCGGCCAGCAGTGTAGCCAAGGGGGAATCGCTGATTGACACCCTGGCCACGCTCCAATCGCTGGGGGCCGATGTAGTGGTAATGCGTCATTCCCAATCGGGGGCGCCCCATCTCGCCGCCAGGCACCTGAGCGCGAGCATAATCAACGCCGGGGATGGCTGGCACGCCCACCCCACCCAGGCCCTGCTCGACCTCTACACCATTCACGAACACAAAGGCAGCCTCAAGGGACTCAAGGTGGTTATTATCGGCGATATTATGCACAGCCGGGTGGCCCGTTCCAATATCTGGGGGCTGACCACCGTCGGTGCCGGGGTAACCCTGTGCTGCCCGCCCACGCTGTTACCCGTCGGGCTGAATAATGAGACTGGACACTTCCCCCAGGTTAATATCGAACCTGATATCGAACGGGCCCTGGATAATGCCGATGTAGTTATGGCACTGCGCCTGCAGCGAGAAAGACAGCAGAGCGGACTCCTGCCCAGTGTGCGCGAGTACATCCAGCGATACCAGCTCACCGAAGCAAGGTTGGCCCGAGCTAAAGCCGATGCCATGGTGCTTCACCCCGGCCCGGTAAACGAAGGGGTGGAGATTGCCCCCGAGGTGGCCCATGGCGCCCAATCAGTAATCAACGAACAGGTAACCAACGGCGTGGCCGTGCGTATGGCCCTGCTCTACCTGCTTACCGGAGGACAGAGACAATGAAGCCCATACTTATTCAAGGAGGCCGTCTAATCGACCCCGGCCAGGGCGTTGACGAAGTGGCCAGTCTGCTTATCAGCGACGGCAAGATTTCCTGGCGAGGACAGGGAGAGCCTCCCCTACCCCCGTCAAAATACGACACCCTGAATGCCGCCGGGATGATAGTCTGCCCCGGATTTATCGACCTACATTGCCACTTAAGGCAGCCCGGCTACGAGGACAAGGAGACCATCGCCACCGGGACGCTGGCCGCCGCCCGGGGCGGTTTCACCACCGTCTGCGGCATGCCCAACACCAACCCGCCCCTGGACAACCAGGGCGCCATAGATTATGTAAAGTCCACCGCCGCCAGCGAGGGCGTGGTGCGCGTGCTGCCCATAGGCTGTATCTCCCAGGGTAGAAAAGGAGGGCATTTGGCCGAGATGGGGGAACTGGCCGGCGCCGGGGTAATCGGCTTTAGCGACGACGGCGCACCGGTCTCAAGCTCCCACCTCATGCGCCAGGCACTGGCCTACAGCCTGGCCTTCGACCTGCCCGTTATTGACCACTGCGAGGACAGCGCCCTCTCCAAGGACGGACTGATGAATGAAGGCATAATATCCACCCGTCTGGGGCTTAAGGGAATACCCTCCGCTGCCGAAGAAACTATGGTAGCCCGCGACCTGGCCTTATCTCAGTTGACCGGGGCCCGCCTCCACATCGCCCATGTCAGCACCGAAGGTTCGGTCGACCTTATCCGCCGGGCCAAGGAGAAGGGTATCAGGGTCACCGCCGAGGTAACACCCCACCACCTGACACTGACCGAGGAAGCGCTTACCGGCTATGACACCAATGCCAAGGTGAACCCGCCGCTGAGAACCGCCAAGGACATCGGCGCTCTTATTGAGGGTCTCAAGGATGGTGTGATTGACGCTATCGCCACCGACCATGCACCCCATACCGAGGTGGATAAACTCTGCGAGTTCGGCCTGGCCGCCTTTGGCATCAGTGGCCTGGAGACCGCCCTGGGCAGCCTGATGAAGCTGGTACATAGCGGCCAGCTCACCCTGAGCACACTCATCGGCAAACTCACCGGCGGACCGGCCGGCATTATCGGCGATAGGTACGGTGCACTGGGCAGCCTGGCAACCGGGGCTGGTGCCGACATTACCATATTCGACCCCGATAAGGAATGGGTGGTCGATACCAGCCTGTTTGCCTCCAAGGGCAAGAACACCCCCCTGGCTGCTTCCACGCTCAAGGGCAGGGTGATGGCCACCATATCACGGGGGAAGCCGGTATTTAAGGACGACTCGGTTAGCATAGCGTAGAATTTGGGATTAGCACGAATATGACTAAAAAGGCGATACTGGTCTTAGAGGACGGCACGGCCTATCAGGGCCACTCCTTCGGCACCGAGTCCGACGCCTACGGTGAGGTAGTATTCAATACCAGCATGATTGGCTACCAGGAGATGCTGACCGACCCCTCTTACGCCGGACAGATTGTGGTGCTCACCTACCCCCTCATCGGTAACTACGGTGTTAATGGACAGGACTTCGAGTCCAGGAAAATACAGGTAAGCGGCTTCGTAGTCCGGGAGGAGTGCCGCCAGCCCAATCACTACCTCAGTTCCGGGACCATACACCAGTATCTGGCCGAATACGGCATACCCGGGATTTACGGCGTGGATACCCGCTCCATCACCCGCCGCCTGCGCTCCGCCGGGGTAATGAGAGGGGTTATAACCTGCGATAAAGCCCCCGAACAGGCTTTAGCTGAGCTAAAGAGAATGCCCGATTACGGCCAGATTGATTTTGCCCGACAGGTTACCGCCGATGCCCCCTACGAATGGGAACCGGAGTCAACCGACCCGGACCCACTGCTTAATATAATCGTCCTTGACTGCGGCTTAAAATACACCATACTGCGCATACTGCGCCGCCTCGGCTGCCGGGTAACGGCGTTACCCTGCACCACCCCAGCTGAAGACATCCTGAGCATAAAACCAGACGGCATACTCCTTTCCCCCGGACCGGGCAACCCGGAAGTGCTGGACTACGTGGTCGAAACCGTCAAGAGGCTCATCGGCACCAAGCCGATTATGGGCATCTGCATGGGCAATCAGCTGCTGGGCCGGGCCTTCGGCGCCAGGACCTTCAAACTGAAGTTCGGACACCGGGGCAGCAATCACCCGGTCAAGGCCTTAAGCGACGGCTGCGTCCACATCACCGCCCAAAACCACGGCTATGCCGTTGACCCCGATACCCTTAAAGGCGGGCTTGAGGTAAGCCAAATCAACCTTAACGACGGCACTGTGGAGGGCCTGCGCCATAAGGAGCTACCCATCTTCTCCATCCAGTACCACTCCGAGGCCTCCCCCGGCCCCCTGGACAACACCTACCTCTTCCAGAGATTCGTTGACATGGTGAGGGGAGATAAAGATGCCTAAACCCTCTAAGGTACTGATTATCGGTTCGGGGCCCATCATCATCGGGCAGGCGGCGGAGTTCGACTATGCCGGCACGCAGGCGTGCAAGGCGATGCGGGAGGAGGGGGTAACCTCGGTGCTGGTGAACTCCAACCCGGCCACCATCATGACCGATGAGGGCATCGCCGATATTATCTATATCGAGCCGCTGACAGTGGAGGCCATAGCCCGTATCATCGAGCAGGAGCGCCCGGACGGACTGCTGCCCACCCTGGGCGGCCAGACCGGGCTTAACCTGGCGGTAGACCTGGCCGATGCCGGCATCCTGGATAAATATAACGTCCGCTCCCTGGGCACCCCTATACAGACCATCAGGCAGGCGGAAGACCGCGAGCTTTTCAAGCAGCTGCTCATCGATATCGGCGAGCCGGTGCCGCCCAGTGCCACCGTAAACAGCCTCAAGGAGGCCCTCAAGGTAGCCGAACAGCTCGGACTGCCCCTGATAATCCGCCCGGCCTATACCCTGGGTGGGACCGGCGGCGGCATAGCCACCAGCCGGGAGGAATTAGAAAAGGTGGTAGCCAGCGGCCTGGCCGCCAGCCCCATTCACCAGGTGCTCCTGGAGACCTCGGTGGCCGGCTGGAAGGAGATTGAGTACGAGGTAATGCGCGATGGGGCTAATACCTGCATTACCGTCTGCAACATGGAAAACCTCGACCCCATGGGGATACATACCGGCGATAGCATCGTCGTCGCGCCCAGCCAGACCCTGACCAACAAAGAGTACCAGATGCTGAGAACGGCCAGCCTCAAGATTATCCGCGCCCTGGGAGTAGAAGGCGGCTGTAACGTACAACTCGCCCTCGACCCCAGGAGCAGCGACTACTTCGTTATCGAGGTCAACCCCCGCGTCAGCCGCAGCTCCGCCCTGGCCAGCAAGGCCACCGGCTATCCCATCGCCCGGGTAGCCGCCAAGATAGCCGTCGGCAAGAGGCTGGATGAAATACCCAATGCGGTAACCGGCAAGACCATGGCCTCCTTCGAGCCGGCGCTGGACTACGTGGTCGTCAAGATTCCTCGCTGGCCCTTTGATAAATTCGCCTCCGGGGACAGGGTTACCGGGACACAGATGAAGGCCACCGGCGAGGTCATGGCCATCGATAGAAGCTTTGAGGCCGCCATGCAGAAGGCGATACGCTCCCTGGAATTCGGCAAGAAATCGATACTGTGGGAAGACCCCGAATGGGACCTTGGGACCGACATCGACGCTTACCCCCTGGAACCCACCGACCTGAGGCTGTGGGTGATACTGGCCGCCCTGAGAAGGGGGATAAGCAAGGAAGCTATATTTGAGCGCAGCCAGATAGACCTCTGGTTCCTGGATAAGCTACTAAACATCGTGGACATGGAAAAGCGGCTCCTGGCCGAGACACTTACGCCGGAGCTACTGTGGCAGGCCAAGCGGCTGGGCTTCCCCGACGGGCAGATTGGCATACTGGCCGACCGTCTCCCCGAGCAGGTGAGACAGCTAAGAGCGCAGTGGCAAATCCGCCCGGTCTACAAGATGGTGGATACCTGCGCCGCCGAGTTCGATGCCGCCACCCCCTATTTCTACAGCACCTATGAGCAGGAAAACGAGGCTGAACCAGCCAACAGGAATAAGGCTATAGTCATCGGCAGCGGGCCTATCCGCATCGGGCAGGGCATTGAGTTCGACTACTGCAGCGTCCACTCGGCCTGGGCACTCGAGGAGTCCGGTTATCAGAGCATCATGGTAAATTCCAATCCAGAAACGGTATCCACCGATTTCGATACCAGCGACCGCCTCTACTTCGAGGCCCTGGACGAGGAGAGCCTGCGCGACATCCTGGAGAATGAAATCTCACCCGAATCATCGACCAATCCCCCATCGATTGTCCAGTTCGGCGGGCAGACCGCCATAAACCTGGCCGAGCCCCTGTCCCGTAACGGCATGCCCCTCCTCGGCTCCAGCGCCGAAGCCATCGACCTGGCGGAGGACAGGAGCCGCTTCGAGAACTTCCTCAGCGAACTGGGAATCCCCCAGCCACCGGGCTCTGGGATAAGCTCGGTAGATGAAGCGCTGAACGTAGCCAAGCTCATTGGCTACCCGGTGCTGGTCCGTCCCAGCTATGTCCTCGGCGGCAGAGCCATGGAAATCGTGCACAATGCCAGCGAACTGGTCAACTATATCAGCGCCGCCATAGATCTGGATACCAAGCACCCGGTGCTGATTGATAAATACCTGATGGGTAAAGAGGCGGATGTCGATGCCGTCGGCGATGGCCAAGACGTCCTCATCCCCGGGATAATGGAGCATATCGAACGGGCCGGTGTCCATAGCGGGGACTCGATGGCGGTCTACCCCGGACAGAACCTGACCGAGCCAGAGACAAAGACCATGGTGGACTATGCCATCAGAATCGGGCGCGCCATGAATATAAAGGGGCTGATGAATATTCAATTCGTTATCATGCCCGGCGAAACCCAGGCACCGCGAGTTTACGTGCTGGAGGTCAACCCGCGGGCCAGCCGCACCATCCCCTTCATCTCCAAGCTGACCGGCGTGCCCATGGTGAAAATAGCCACCAAGGTTATGCTGGGTATAACCCTCAAGGAGCAGGGTTACAGCACCGGGCTGTGGCCGACGCAGCACCTGGTCGGCATTAAGGCCCCCGCCTTCTCCATGTCCAAGCTACCCGGTGTGGATACCCACCTCGGCCCGGAGATGAAGTCCACCGGGGAAGTAATGGGGGTTGACTACACCTTCGATGCCGCCCTGGTCAAGGCCCTCATGGCTGCCAGCCTGATGCTGCCCCCCCAGGGCGCCCTGCTCTTCAGCATCGCCGACAGGGACAAACCCGAAGCCCTGCCCCTCATCAGACATTTATCGTCAACCGGCTACAGGCTCTACGCCACCGAAGGCACCGCTGCCATGATTGAGACCGCAGGACTACCGGCGACAATGATAAGCAAGAAACTGAGCGAGGGACACCCCAACGTGGTTGACATCATAAATAATGGGACGATAAACGGCGTGGTCAATACCATCACCGGCGGTCGCATCCCACTTCAGGACGGCTTTGCCATCCGCCGGGCGGCCACCGAAAAACGCATCCCCTGCTTCACCTCCCTGGATACCGCCAGGGTAGCGGTGGAGGCCCTAGTCAACAGGGGCCAGCTATATAATATACGGCGACTGGCCGACTACCGCACCAAGGAGCCGCCGGCATGAAGCAGATTGTGTCCAGGGTTATCAGCAATGAAATAATCTCGGCAGAACCTCACCGCTCCCTCGGAAGGCCAGTAGCCAAGACTCATCTTATCTGGCTTGAGAATTGTGCCCCGATAGCCGCGGAAGCCCACCCCGGCCAATTTATCATGGCTGGCTGTGGAGACGAATGCGTCCTGCGCCGCCCGTTCAGCATCCACCGGGTAGATAACGAAGGCAACCTGGCCCTACTATTCAGCGTGTTGGCCGACGGTAAAGGCACCAACTGGCTAGCGCAACGAAAGCCCGGTGATAACATCGACCTGCTCGGCCCGCTGGGCAACGGCTACAGCCTATATCCCAAATCGCGCCACCTGCTGGTAGCCGGTGGCATCGGCATCGCCCCGCTGTACTTCCTGGCCCAGGAAGGTCTAAGAAAGGAGTGCTCGGTAATACTCCTTTTCGGTACCAAAAAGCCGGACCTGCTTAATAGGCTGCTCACTAAAAACCCCCTGCCGCCCGAGATAAAGGTAGCTACAACCAGCGAAGAAGATACCGCCGATAACAAGGGCCGGGTAACCGACCTGCTTACACCGGAGTTAGCCGACTGGGCCGACCATATCTTGGTGAGCGGTCCTATGCCGATGTATCGTGATATGTATGCGCAGAGGGAAACTCTACTAAAATCCAAGCCGGTGCAGGTCTCCCTGGAGGGAATAATGGGCTGCGGCTACGGGGTCTGCTACGGGTGCACGGTTAAGACCAGAAGCGGACTAAAGCAGGTATGCAGCGACGGGCCGGTATTTGACATTGAGGACATCCTCTGGGACGAAATAGCCTCCGAGCAGTAGTAAAAGGGGTGACTGAAATGGTAATTACCGAGAAAATCAGCCTCCAGTCCCAGGGAGAGGGCGACATCATCGATATTACCGCCCAGGTAGAGCGTCGACTAGCCGAAGCCAGTATATCCAGCGGCACCGTTACCCTGTTTGTTACCGGCTCCACCGCCGGCATAACCACCATCGAATATGAGCCGGGCCTGATATCCGACCTGAAGGGCATGTGGGAGCGGACTATACCGAAAGACATACCTTACGACCACAACCGCCGCTGGGGAGACGGCAACGGCTATTCTCATGTCCGCGCCTCTCTGCTGGGACCATCGCTAACAGTACCCTTCAGCGACCGAAAGCTGGCCCTGGGCACCTGGCAACAGATAGTGATTATAGACTTCGATAACCGCCCCCGCTCCCGAGACGTAGTGCTACAAATTATCGGCGAGTAACGCCAAATCTCTTTGACAATAATTTAAGCCATCCTCTATAATTATATAGGTACAAATGCACAGCACGTTAAATCAGATTATATTTTCTCATTAGGAAGGTGTTAAAAGATGCCAAACCAGATAGGTAAGAGGTATCGCTGCCCTAAGTGTGGTTCCGAGGTTATCATCACCCGCGGGGGGAACGGAGCCGTCAGTTGCTGCGGCCAACCTATGGAGCAAAAGAAATGAACTCAAGGGCCGGTAGGAGGGATTACTTAAGTGGCTAGTCAACTAGGCAAGAGATACCGCTGCAATGTTTGCGGCAGTGAAGCACTATGTACCAAGGCCGGCGAGGGTACCGTTTCCTGTTGTGGCCAGGAAATGGAATCCCAGGAACCGAAGCCGCTGGCATCCTCAGACTGAAGAGAAAAGGGTACCGCCACCTGAATCCCGGGGCCTGGTACCCTAACACTGCCTATCCTTTTAGCTTCCCCTTATCCCATCCCCGGTGAACCGTCTATATGTTCTGCAAAAGGGTAAAGAATTCGTTCCTGACTTCCGGACGGTTGCGAAAGACTCCCCTGATGGCCGAGGTGACGATACTGCTCCCCGTTTTCTTAATACCCCGCATAATCATACACAGGTGCTCCGCCTTAACAATGACGGCCACCCCGGAAGGTTTCAGCCCATCCATGATGGCATCGGCAATATCGCTGGTCATTCTCTCCTGTAGCTGAAGGCGCTTGGAGACAACCTCCACCACACGGGCCAGCTTGCTGGCACCGACCACACGCCCACTAATATCGGGAAGATAACCGATGTGAGCTACCCCGTAAAAGGGTAATAGATGGTGCTCGCACATAGAATGGAAGGGTATATCCCGCAGGATTACCATCTCGCGGTGGCCCTCCTCAAAGCCCACCCTCAGCTCTTCCCGGGGGTCCTTATTAATCCCCATAAAAATCTCGGCGTACATATCGGCAATCCGAATCGGGGTATTAGACAGACCCTCCCTCTGGGGGTCTTCACCAATAGCCTCGATGATAGAGACTACCGCCGCCTTAATCTTATCATTATCGAACACCTAAACCTCCTTCTAGGTCCAACCTAAAGCCTGTTCCACGCCAGATAAGTCGGCTGGCATTTCAACAAAAGGCTGGTCATCACGCAGCGCAGTATCGGTATCCTTAAGCCCGGTGCCAGTTATAATGCAGACTATCCTCTTCCGGGAAAAGTCCGAGCCCTGGCGGGCCAGCTTTACAAGCCCGGCCACCGAAGCCGCCGAGGCCGGTTCGCAGAAGACGCCACCCTTCGTCGCTAACAGATGATAGGCGGCCAGGATCTCATCGTCACTCACCATATCGATAACACCACCCGACTCATCACGCGCCGCCACTGCCCTCTGCCAGCTGGCCGGATTACCGATTCGGATGGCCGTGGCCACAGTCTCCGGCTCCTCCACGACATGACCGCGAACGATAGGGGCCGCCCCCGCCGCCTGAAATCCCATCATTACCGGCTTCTTCTTAGCCCGACCCAGGTCATAATACTCGACAAAACCCTTCCAGTAGGCAGTAATATTGCCCGCATTGCCCACCGGAATAAAAAGGTAGTCCGGTGCCTCGCCCAGGAAGTCAACAACCTCAAAGGCAGCTGTCTTCTGCCCCTCTATACGATGCGGATTAATCGAGTTGACCAGTGCCACCAGGTGTTTTGCGGCCAGACCGCGAACTATCTCCAGGGCCTGGTCGAAATTGCCCTTAATAGCCACTATCCTGGCCCCATAGATAATAGCCTGGGCCATCTTGCCCAGGGCAATATTACCCTTCGGCACCAGGATGATAGCCTCAAGACCCGAGGCGGCAGCATAGGCCGCCGCTGAGGCGCTGGTATTGCCAGTTGAGGCACAGATTACCGCCCGACTGCCGGCCTCTATAGCCTTAGCCACGGCCACCACCATACCCCTGTCCTTGAATGAACCAGTAGGGTTGCACCCCTCCAGTTTAAGATACAACTCCCCGCAGCCAACTTCACGCTCCAGGGCCGCACACCTGACCAGAGGGGTATCACCCTCACCTAAAGAAAGTAACGGCGTATCCGAAGTAATGGGAAGTAATTCACCGTATCTAAGCAATACGCCTGATTTCATCATGACCCGGTCACTCCGGCTTCAACCCGTATGAAGTTACTTGTCTCCTTAACTACCTCTAGCTGTGCCAATTCCCCAAGGGCCTGCTGCATGGCTGCCTCTTTAGCCGGGTGAGTCATAATAACAATCTCGGCCGTCTGGGCAGCACTATCCGTCTCTTTCTGTATCACCGAGGCAATACTGATTTTGTTGTCCCCCAGGATCTTGGTAATCTGCGCTAGAACCCCATGACGGTCAGCGGTATTCATCCGGAGATAGTATCGTGTCTCTATCTCAGACATGGGCTTTATCCTCTTACCTGTCTCAAGCCGCCACCGGGGCCTATTACCTACCCCGAGGGCAATATCCCGTGCCACCGACACGATATCGGCAATAACCGCACTGCTGGTAGGCTGAGCACCGGCACCCCGGCCGAAGAAAAGCACCTTGCCCACCAGGTCACCCTCTACCAGAACCGCATTATAGACACCGTCAACCTCGGCCAGCAGAGAGTCCTGGGGAATGAAAACCGGGTGAACCCGTACCTCAATCAACCCCGCGCTCTGTTTGGCTATAGCCAGCAATTTTATGGCAAAACCCAGCTCCTGAGCATAGCGGAAGTCCTTAGTGCTCAGCCGGGATATCCCCTCGCAATAGATATCCTGAGGCCCCACCGTGCTATGGAAGGCCAGGGAGGCCATGATGGCCAGCTTATAGCTGGCATCTATCCCCTCCACATCATTGGCCGGATTGGCCTCGGCATAGCCTAATTCCTGAGCCTGCTTAAGCGCCGAAGCGAAATCAACACCCTCATGTGCCATCCGGGTAAGGATATAATTGGTCGTCCCATTGATGATGGCATAAATACCTTGTATTTCATTGGCCACCAGGTCATCCTGAAGCGGGGCAATAAGCGGTATGCCACCGCCCACGCTGGCCTCATAACGCAGCGCTACGTCGTGCTGTTCAGCCAGAGCCAGCAGCTCCGCCCCATGCTTGGCGATGACCTCCTTATTGGAGGTAACTACGTGCTTACCCCCCGAAATCGCCCTCCTGAGATATTCGAAAGCCGGGTTTTCACCGCCTATCGCCTCGAAGACTATATCTATACCGCTATCGCTAAAGAACTCGTCAGCATCGGTGGTGAAGAGCTGGCGACCCATCTCCTGGACCTGCGGCCGGGCTAAATCAGACTCGATAACCTTCACCTTACGCAGGATAAGGGGGCAACCGACCCGCTCAGCCAGAATCCCCTTTTTGTCCAATAAGACCTTGGCCACTCCTCCACTAATAACCCCCAGACCTAACAGGCCAATGCCTATGCTTTCCTTGTCCATTCTCCTAACTCCGTGACCTTCTCATGTCCCTTTCGGCCCGTTGTGCTGCCCATACCCTACCAACGTCATCCAGGTAACTCTCCACCACATTCGCCGGGTCGGCCCACAACGCCTCAATCCAATTATCCAGAGCATCCGATTTCAACAAGTCTCTATCATCATCACCGATGTCCCTGTCTTCATCTATATCAATCACCTTTATCAGCCAGTAACCGCCCTCGGTAATAGCCGTATCGTCACGCAACGGCCCGCTCAATTCATCCAGTTCAGCGCTAAAGGCAAATTCTTCAAGGACCGTTGTAACTGTTCCCTTGGTCACCCAGCCCAGGTCCCCTCCGTTCTCCTTAGATGCTTCATGCTGCGAAAACTCCTGGGCTTGAGCAGCAAACTCTTCGCCCGCCTCCAGCCTGGCTCTGACCTCCTGGGCCGCTTTAAGACTACCCGAAAGTATTACCTGCAAATGTACCTCTTCGTTATCTTCATTCTTCTCCGCCACCCTGGCTATCCAGTAGCCCACCCCCTTTATCTTAACAGCATCATATATCGGCTGGCTCAACGCACCTATTTCGCTACTAAAGGCATACTCACCCGGTATTTCTGTACCCAACACCATATCCAACATAGCCCGGGGCCGCCAGCCAAGGCCACCCTTTCTCGCCCGGGACAGACTATCCAGAGAAAGTGTACCGGCCAACTCGGCAAATTCCTCACCGGCCTCCATTCTACTCCTGACCTCAGACGCCTGGCTTTTACTCTCCAAAAGCATGGCCATTATATCTCGCTGCTGGGCAGATAACGGCACCTCCTGCTCGAAATGCTCATCCCTCAGTTTTTCTACCAGGACCCCGGGCCTGATCACATCCCGATAATCCTTGCTCAATGGAGGGTCGAACTCTTTAAGCTTGGCATCAACCTCTTCATTGCTCACGGCTATGCCCAACCTTGCCGCCCCCTGCTTCATCAGTTCCCCTTCCTCAATGACTCTAACCACATCATCGGCCATGGACTGCAGACTTAACGCCGACTGGCCTCTCCCATAGTAAGCAAGCATCTTTATATAGTAACCCATATTAAACGTAGTCCCGTTTACCCTAATCACCGTCTCATGTAGTGGTCGGTACTCATTGACAACCCACCCAGCCAGCATGATGCCAACAGCGGCAACAATAACAAAGAGGCCAGCAATGAATATGATGCGCTGTTTCTTCTGCTGCTGCTGCCAGCGGGAGAGCTGGTGTTTAGTAACCTCACGCTGTGGTTTCTCAACCTTCTTTTTGGCCAAAGACAAGCCTCCCTTTCTAAAGTCAAGGCACTGCTATATATTTATAACCTAAACACCAAACCTTTTCAAATATTGACTATTATCTCACAGCACCTTAAGCCTAATAAAAAATCCCAGAGGGCGGCAGCCCTTTAGTTCAAAATGCTCCTTTTACTTCGAGAAGCGATACCTCTCCTTTGTTGCCCCCACCAATAAATTATGCTAGCATAATCACAGGCGGGGCGTAGCGCAGCCAGGTAGCGCACCTGAATGGGGTTCAGGTGGTCGCCGGTTCGAATCCGGCCGCCCCGACCATAGATAGGAGTGATCGGCTCTAGACAACCTGAATGAGCCGAAGAGGTAGATATAGACTGAAGCTAGTCTAAACAACCTGAACCGGGCGGGCTCCCCAAAAATTATGGTTCAGAATGATTCATGGGAATGGTTACTCGCGGGATTCAAAATTGACCTAGAGACACAAGTTAAGCCAAAGACTGCCAAAGACTATTGTGATCACGTTTCGTACTTTGCTCGATGGGCTCGAGATAATAATAAGGGCGAGGCGTGCTCCATAACCAAGCGAGACATCCAAGAATTTCTCCATTTCGTAGCGTCCAACCCCGCCATTTTTACTACCGGCAACGGAACTAGAAGACAGGTACAGCGTGATGAAAATTCGCGCTGGCATCACTATTACCCACTTAAACGTTTCTTTACTTGGGCTGTGGATGAAGGCTATCTGAAACAAAACCCAATCGACACCATTGTGCTAAAGCCGCCAAAGGCTGCTCCCATTGAACCTTATAAGCCAGAGCACATAGATACTTTTCTTAAGATTCTTGAGCATGAGTGGCAGGTTGCTACAACCACCCGACAGAAGATGCTGGCTGCCAGGAACAGGGCGGTACTATCTTTATTCTTGGACTCCTCATGAGGCTGCGATTGACCAGCAAGCTACAGGCACAAGATGATATAATCTTTATCAATCGACCACTGCTTGCTTAATGTATGGAGGAGTTTTGTTCAAACTTACGACCATCTTGGACCTAATAGCTGGAATTTGTATGGCATTAGATTTTCTCTTTCCAAAAGTTGGAGAACCAGCCGGACGTTGGTTAGTCAGACAGTTACCAGATAAGCACGAGGTACTAGATCCCCTGCATCCGAAAACCATCCGATTCAATGTTATTATTACCTTTTTTGTTCTCGCCTTGATAATCGCCTGGGCTGTGGCAAAGGATGCCGGCACTTCTACTACCCCACAGTTGTGGGGGACTATAGGATTGTTTGCTATAGGGTCAGCTATTGGGGCTACTCTTATAACGATTCTAGCACTAGCATTGAACAAACTGGGCAAGTATATGTAAATCGTCAGCGGAAGTGGCACAGTTTCAGGGTTTAAAATAACGGACACTTTAAGGGTTTGGACAAGCTTTCCTCAACACAGTAAAGTAATACCGGGGAAAGGAGAAACAAGTGTCACAAGAATTATTAAATGCTACTCTGGAAGCAGAGTCTCGCACC
>JBDRCY010000001.1:0-67850 GCA_043821265.1 Chloroflexota bacterium | reverse complement strand
CAGCCTCACTCCCCGTGAGCAAAGGGTACTCCAGCTCCGCTTCGGCCTCGAGGACGGACGCAGCCGCACCCTGGAAGAGGTGGGCAAGGAATTCGATGTAACCAGGGAGCGGATCCGCCAGATTGAAGCCAAGGCCCTGCGCAAGCTGCGCCATCCCAGTAGAAGCCGAAAGCTAAAGGACTACCTCGAATAACCCGCTACCACATCTAAGGTTAGTATTTATTTCCTACGGGCTTGCCCCCTTTCCTATGCCAGTTGCAGTGAGAGTTTTACAGATTCTGGCAGCTTGAGTAATCCTGGCAACTGTTCGGCTCTTATGGGGATTCGGGTATGGCGACCACGCTGCCCTGCAGGCTGAACAGCACCACCATAGCAATCAGCAGGGCCGCTACCGATACGATGAGTAGCGTCGGCACAAAGTTCGACTGAAACCATGATATACCCTTTCTCTGGATAGCCCAGCGCCGGGTGAAGTAGCCTCCAGAACGGCGCACTTCTTTGGCCAGCAGCCTCTTGATAAATCTTCCGTTCTCAAACCATAAGGTCCATTTACCCTTCATACCACATGTGCTATAGCGCAAATAGCCACTGGGGTCATCGGAATCCTTTACAAACTCTACACCAGCTGATTCCAGGCGATTCTTCAGGGTCATCATCCACAACCAGAATACGCATAGCTTAGCCCTTTGCTTCTGTGATAGGATCAGTCCTATTCCGCAGCCAGGTACTTTTCCGGTTCGGCGTCAAAAGCCTTCTTACAACCGGCAGCGCAAAAATAGTAGGTCTTACCTTTATACTCCGAAGTAGCTGCTGCCGAACTCTCGTTAACCTCCATTTTACATACCGGGTCAATCGCCATTACCGGTACCTCCTCGCTGATTTGCATCTCCGGCTTTGCCTCCGGCTCACTGGGTATTAACCTCGGTGGCTTGAATCCTTTCAAGCGTAAAGAATTGGACACAACTGTAAGGGAACTGGCCGCCATGGCTAGTGCCGCCAGCATCGGGTTCAGGAACCCGAAGTCACCGAGGAAAAATCGCAGACCCGGCGGAGTCATACTTTGACCGAACACGAAATACAGAACGCCGGCTGCTATGGGGATTAGTGCTGTATTGTAAGCGAAGGCCCAGAAGAGATTTTGCTTTATTGTCCTCATGGTACGTTTGCTTAGCGAGATGGCAGTAACTATGCCCCTGAGGTCCCCACTCATCAGGGTGATATCGGCCGCTTCCATAGCCACGTCGGTGCCGGTTCCGATGGCAATGCCCACATCCGCCTGCGCCAGGGCAGGGGCATCGTTGATACCGTCACCTACCATAGCCACTACTTTCCCTTCCTCCTGGAGTTTCTTAACTTCAAGAGATTTGTGTTCCGGAAGCACCTCGGCGAGGGCACGGTCTATGCTGACTGCTTTAGCAATAGCATCAGCAGTACGCTGATTATCTCCGGTGAGCATCACCACTTCCAATCCCTGGCGGTGCAGTTCCGCTATCGTTGCCCTGGAATTCGGTTTCAGGGTATCGGCCACAGCGATTATGCCCGCCACCTGCCCATCGATACCCAGGAACATGGGAGTCTTGCCCTGACCTGACAGTTGCAGAGCATTCTGGTCCAGACTGTTAAGGGAAAGTCCCTGGTCTTGCATCAGCTTGAGATTACCGAGAAACACCTGTTTATTATCAAGTTTGACCTTAATGCCCTGGCCTGTAATCGCATTAAACTCTGAGGCGTCATACAGTGTGAGGCCTCTTTCCTTGGCGGCATTAACAATAGCTTCCCCAAGAGGATGCTCGGAACCACGCTCAGCTGAGGCGGCCACCTTAAGCAAGTTGTCTTCTGTAAAACCTGAAGCAGCAATAATGTCGGTCACTACGGGCTTTCCTTCGGTGAGGGTACCGGTCTTATCCAGGATGATTGCTTTTATCTTATGAGCAGTCTCCAGGGCCTCGCCACTTCGGATGAGGACACCATTTTCCGCTCCTTTGCCGGTGCCTACCATAATCGCCGTGGGAGTAGCCAGCCCGAGGGCACACGGGCAGGCGATGATTATCACCGCAACAAAGTTAAGCAGGGCGAAGGTCAATGCCGGTGCCGGTCCCAAAAAGTACCACAACACAAAAGTGATAAGACCGATGCCAATCACCGCTGGAACAAAATAGGCCGAGATCAGGTCCGCCATTCTCTGAATGGGAGCCTTGCTGCCCTGGGCTTCTTCTACCAGCTTTATAATCTGAGCTAAAACAGTATCTTTACCCACTTTGGTCGCTTCGAACCTGAAGCTGCCGGTTTTATTTATCGTGGCACCGATTACTTCATCGCCGACTTTCTTTTCTACAGGCATACTCTCACCCGTTACCATGGATTCGTCGATGCTGGAATAGCCTTCCTTGATGATGCCATCTACCGGTACTTTCTCTCCCGGCCGTACAATAACGATATCTCCAACTACTACTTCATCTATAGGTATATCCAAATCCTCACCTTGACGAATCACCCTAGCCGTCTTCGCCCCCATGCCAATGAGTTTTTTAATCGCCTCTGAAGTCTGGCCTTTAGCCCTGGCTTCCAGGAATCTGCCCAGCAGGATAAGGCCTATAATTATAACCGCCGTGTCGAAATAAACCATGGCTGTACGGCCACCGGCAACGAAGAATCCGGGGAATATAACGGCCGCTACGCTGTAGAAGTAAGCCGCCGATGTCCCCACCGCAATTAAGGTGTTCATATTGGCCCTTCTGTGCTTCAACCCAGCCCAGAAACCCTGATAGAACTGCCAGCCAACCCAGAACTGTACCGGCGTAGCCAATGCCCAGAGCAGATAATGACTTGATAGAACCGATGGCATCCATTTCCCACTCAGTTCGGAGATGGCAGTTAGAAGCATATATATGCCGATGGTTCCGGCAACAATGAGCTTCGTTTTCAGGGTACGAAGCTCACGACGGGTAGCGGCGGCCACCGCATCGACTTCCCCAGTACCCTCTAAATTATTAGTCTCTTCTCGGATACTATATCCCGCTCCCTGAACCGCCTTCCGGAGGTCAGCCAGGGTGACCTGGCTCGCCAGGTACTCAACGGTTGCCTTTTCAGTGGCAAGGTTAACGACAACTGATATTACTCCCGGTACTCCAGACAGGGCTTTCTCAACGCTGGATACACAAGAAGCGCAGGTCATGCCACCGATGTTTATGGTCTTTTTCTCAAGCGCCACACCATATCCGGCTCCCTTAACGGTATCTATCAGCTCCCGTTCGCTGACTTTGCCGGCGTCGTATTCCACCTGCGCCTTCTCGCTGGCGAAGTTGACATTGGCGCTGGATACGCCGGTAACATCGGAAAGTCCCTTTTCCACCGTGGCGGCACATGAAGCGCATGTCATGCCTGTTACCGAAATAACTGTCTTCTTTGGTTTTGACTTTGTCGACATCTTCCATCTCCTCCTGTGACCCGCTCAAATATTATCGCCTGATGGCTTTGCGTATAGTCGTCATTAGTTCTTTAATATGCTTTTCACTATTTTCACGACGAACCGCATCTGATACACAGCCTTTAATATGGCTCTCCATAATAAGTAACGCGGCGTTATCTGCTGCCGCCGAGAGCGCGGTTAACTGCTGAACTATGTCAATGCAGTACCGATCTTCTTCAATCATCTGCTGAATGCCCTTAGCCTGACCAGCTATTCTCTTCATTCTGGTCAGCAGGGCCGATTTGTCCTTGGTATAGCTGTGCTGCCTTAATGTTGAAGACATGCCTTTATCACCTCCTATTTACTATATTATTGATTGACTATATTTAGTAATACTGTATACTACCATATAGTATTACCTGTGTCAATGCCCTGTGGCTTAATTCCATTAATCGGTCTGACCTGCCTTTAACAATTGTTCCTTTGTTAGTGTATTGACAAACCCCCTGTTGCCAACCCTACCTTGACACCACCTCACTTAGTAGTATAATCCAATCTATATGGGGGTGATATTATGGGTGACCGAGTTTTTATCTTTATTGATGGGTCTAATTTAGAAATGGCAGCAAAAGCAACGTTTGATAAGGGTGTTTTCCCAGAAGCACTTGCTAAAAAACTTGTTGGTGAACGTAGACTTATGGGTGTTAATTATTATGAAGCTCCATTATGGCCCGACGTAAATAGAGGTTCATATGATGCGCAACAAAGATTCTTTGACCGTCTTCGGAAGAATCCCTATTTTGATGTAAGGCTGGGTCGTCGTGTCAAAAGAGATAAAGTATATAAATGCCCAGAGTGTAGTCATGAGTTTAGTATACCCACTTATGAGCAGAAGGGAGTAGATGCACTAATAGCTTTTGATTTGGTGGCTTTAGCCATACGGAATGCATATGACATTGCCATACTGGTGTCAGGAGACCAAGATTTTGTTTGCTCTATTTTAGAAGTAAGAAGAATGGACAAAATCGTGGAAAGTGCATTTACAGAACAAGCTTGGTCTCCAATCCTAAAGAGCGTTGCAGATGCGACAATACTACTAGATAGTGGCTATTTAGAAGGATGCTTCCGATAATGAGAAATACCCCGCCTTTTCAAGCGGGGTATTTCTCTTAGTCTTTTCTTAGTCTTATGTCTATTATTATAACACGCTTGTCAATAGGCTTGTCAAGGCTATATTTCTTCTTACTTGCCCTCAAGGTATACTTACCATTTAATAAATTGCGCTCCGCTATTACTTAAAAAAGGTCCGCAATATTTCACTCCTGAAGGCCAGGCGTGAAACCGTGTGGTAAAAAAGGAACCTATTATTTCGGCAACTCGAACATAATAATTGGACTCCTTTTTGGGGGGCGGGTCACTGACCTCTCATTGCAATTTGAAATGGGAAATCCCGATGATATACACCTGTAGTATGACGGCGAGGTCGGTTGAGTTGACTCATGCAGCATGGAGTATGATACAGTAAGGCATATAGATAACCGTGCCCTGAATATGAATTATGAATATAGAAGGGGGATTACTAATATGGAATGGGGAATGGCAAACCGTTTGGCACAGCTCATCCAATCTGATGGGCATGCACTGTTTTTACCAGTGGACCACGGATACTTTCAAGGTCCTACCAGGAGGTTGGAAGAGCCGCGTAAAACCCTTGAGCCTCTTTTACCCTACGCCGATGCCATCTTCATTACCAGGGGTGTGTTACGCTCATCAGTGGACCCTGATAACACTAGACCAATTATTCTCAGGGTGTCTGGCGGTGCCAGTATGGTTGGAAGAGACCTGGCCAATGAAGGCATTACCACCTCTATGGAGGATGCTATCCGCCTTAATGTCTCGGCAGTGGGTATCTCTGTCTTTGTCGGTAGTGACTATGAGAAGGAGTCATTATTAAATCTAACCAAGCTTGTTGACGATGGCGAAAAGTACGGCATACCGGTAATGGCGGTTACCGCTGTGGGCAAGGAGTTGGATAAACGAGATGCCCGCTACCTCGCCCTGGCCAGTCGCATTGCCGCTGAGTTAGGCGCGCGGGTAGTAAAAACATACTGGTGCGAAAACTTTGAAAAAGTGACCAGGGGTTGCCCGGTGCCGGTTGTCATGGCCGGTGGACCCCGTGTTGATACCGAGCTTGAGGTATTTGAGTTTGTCTATGACGGCATGCAAAAAGGGGCCATCGGCGTGAATCTAGGCAGGAACATCTGGCAAAATGATTTCCCGGTGGCGATGATTAAGGCAATACGGGCCATTGTTCACCAGAATGCCAACCCGAAAGAGGCCCAGGAGATATTCAGCAGTACCAAGGATGAGGAGACGAAGAAGGCCTGATGGGTGTGAGCAACGATAGAATGCGTGTTGCCATGTGGTATAGCAACCGGGATGTGCGGATTGAGGAAATGCCTATACCGCAAATCGGTTTCGGTGAGCTACTGGTGCGTGTAGAGGCCAGCGGTATATGCGGTAGTGATGTGATGGAATGGTATCGACTTGACCGGGCGCCACTGGTGCTGGGCCATGAAGTTGGCGGGCAAATAGTGGCTGCAGGAGATGGGGTGAAGCACCTCAAAGAGGGTGACAGGGTATCCCTGGCTCATCACGTACCTTGCAACACCTGTCACTACTGCCTGAGCGGTCATCATACCGTTTGTGATACCCTCCGCCAGACCAGTTTTGACCCCGGCGGTTTTGCTGAATATATTCGCTTGCCCGCTCTAAACGTAGACCGTGGGGTATTTCTGCTGCCGGACGAGGTTTCTTACGAAGAGGCGACATTCGTTGAGCCGTTAGCTTGCGTTCTACGCGGGCAGAGGTTGGCACGTATACGGCCAGGCAATAGTGTACTTGTCATGGGTGCTGGAATTGCCGGGTTGCTCCATGTGCAGCTGGCGCGTATCCTGGGAGCCGGTCGGTTAATAGCGACGGATATTATCGACTACAGGCTCAAGGCAGCGCAACAGTTTGGGGCTGATACTACCATCAATGCCGAAGAGTACCTGCCTGCCCGCCTGCGTGAGGTCAACCAGGGTCGCTTGGCTGACCTGGTAATAGTATCTACAGGTGCCAGGTCAGCCATTATTCAAGCCTTGCAATCGGTAGAGCGTGGGGGCACTATACTCTTCTTTGCCCCAACAGACCCGGGCATTACCATTCCTATATCAATAAATGAGCTTTTTTGGCGAAACGACATAACACTGACTACTTCTTATGCCGGTAGCCCCGCTGACTACCAGGCAGCGCTGGAACTGATTCGGGCCGGCACAGTTCCGGTGCGCCAGATGATTACCCATCGTTTGGGTCTAGCCGAAACAGGCACAGGCTTTCAGCTTGTCGCCGATGCCCGGGATTCCGTTAAAGTAGTTATTGAGCCACAGAGGTAGTCGCAATAGGACATTCGTGGAAATGCGAACAGGCTCGTATTTATAGTCTTCCGGCTCATATTTCCACCTCCTATTAAAAAGACAGTATATACTTCAATGACACTATGTCAGTATCCCCCTTAATTTCCTCTCCCCCGCCGGTGGCTGATGAACTCCCGGTAGCTGCGGCGCTTTCTCTTCCAGCCGCTGATATAGCGGATAGCCCGCCCGATGCAGCGCCCCAGTTCCCGCTCCGTCAGGTCAAAGCAGCGGCACAGGTATTCGTCCTCCTTGCCCCACAGGTAGCGCGCCTCGACTAAAAGCCCGTCGCGGTGGCACCGTGACAGCCTGACCTCCACCTCACCGGCGAGCTGGCACGGCGTCTCGAAGTAGGCGTTATGCCGCCGGCTCCGCCTTGACGAGACCACATCGGTATAGCCCGAAGTGTGCGGCGACGGCGGGTACAGCCCTTCCCTGAGCAGGGGCAGGTGTGAAATCAGCCACAGGACCTGCTCCGGGGAAAAGTTAATCTCCCGGGGCGCATACCACTCGTCGGTCACCGGGGCTGTCTCGCACGGCTCCTCGGCTGCCTCATGAGCCGGCCAATCTCACCGACTCCCTCCAGCCGGCAGTTAAGCTCCACCGCCCGCCCGCTGCGGCAGGGCGGCTTCCAGCCGGGGGGCATCAGCTTTCTCAGCTTCCGCCTGGTCTCTTCGTTCAGGCACTCCCATAAAAGCCAGGTATTCATCTCTCTCCTTTAATAAAAAAGGAGGCGAACCCCGGAGCCTCTAACGGCTCCCAAAGGTTCGCCTCCGGTTTCCCCTGGTCAGCGACGGTTTATTTAGTTACAATCCGCCTTTATGACTTTTTGCTGAAAATAAACGATTTTATTAACTTCTCTATTATAAATCAACAGGTTCTACTCAATGTTAGTTGGTGGCTCTTTGCTTCCGTATTTGTGTTTCAGCCCATCCAACCATTCACTTATTTCCTGTATTCCTGTCCTTGCTTGAAGACGCCAGATATTTACTTTTTCCTGAGACAAATCATCTAGTAAGTTCTCTAGAAACATTGTCATTAAAATCCCGTTTTTTAAAGCCAGTTCACAACAGGCCATAAATAGTATTTCGTCATAAACTGGTATGGGCTTTAATTCACGATTACTAGCGTCAATCTTAGTGGTCATTATTCCAACACTTAGGCTTGACGTGTGAGCAAACTTACATTCAAATGTATAATCCTTCTCATGCATAACTGAAGCCCCCATATTGCAGGCCAAATCTCTATAGTTAAATATCGTCCTGCCATCAGGTCTGTTAGGTTTATTATGTAGTATCGCGTCAGCAATAGTTTGGTCATTTTTACAGTTACCACAAATGAAATAAGTCTCAGTTACCATCCTGATAAGAGCCATTGCTTGTGCATAGTATGCTTTTTTCATTAGTTCTACGGAACATCTCAATGAGTAAAAGCTTCGTGTTATTAAAAATAACCAAACCCAATCAGTATCACTGTTTTTGTTATCTAATGAACCAATTAAGGTGAAACCGTTAATGTATAAGTTCAACATTGTTGTTAATAATTCAAATACTCCTCTATGCTGTTCAACAGTAATCTTTTGAGCTTCCTTTTCAGCTTTAATGAGGTCTAGTGCAATATCATTCATAGTTCACCTCTTTTCCCTTCCCATCAGCATGAAGATAATACCTACTTCGTTTGATTCTAAGAAGCCCTTGTGGACTTCCTTGGGCTTTAAGTTAAACAAACCTACGATAACCAGATAATTGTGCTTTCCATCATCCCTCAATCTTCTAGTTATTTCCCCTAAGAGCAAACAGTACTATTATACCACCATGTTCGTATATGAGCTACTGATAGGATTAAACAGTATAGGTTTTATTATCGTCTCACTCCCTCACTTAATCAACCCCAGTTTTCTCGCTACCTTGTCGAAGAGGACGGTTTCGCGTCCGATGCCGTCGTCGGTGGTTATGAGCGCCTGCACCGGCACGCCGTCCTGCACCACTATTTCGATGCGGGCATAGGGGTGCGCCTTCATCCACTCGATGAGCGCCGCCTGGAGCGGGCTCAGGCTATAGGGTACCAGCTTCACTCCGTTATTCATCTCTCACTCACTGCCTTAATATCGCCTGCCCCTTGAGTGCCCGGTAGCTCTCGCCGCGCAGGCGCACCACCCGCCCCTCCCGGCACCGGTCCAGGATGCGGTCGGGTATCTCCAGGGTGTTGGCGGTGATGACGGTGGCCAGCCCCCCGGTATAGCGGTGGTTTATGAGCTGGTCCAGCTTGGCCGCCGCCCAGTCCGTCCCCTTGTGGGCGCCCAGGTCGTCCAGCAAGAGTAAATCCACCTTCTTGGCGAATTTCATTACCTTATCGTAGCTATCGGCGCTGCTATCTAGATTGGCCCGCGCCTGCTGTGGGCGGTAGCCCTCGCGCAGGGTATCCAGTAAGTCCTCAGCCTGATAGTAGGCTGCTGTCCTACCGTTAATGAGGTAATGCCAGCCGATGGCGATGGCCAGGTGGCTCTTACCCAGGCCGGGCTTACCGAACAGCAGCAGGAAGGGCGGCCTTATGCGCCCGTTGACGAAATCGAGTGCCGCCGTAAGGCCCTCACCGGCGCCGGGATTCTCCCGCCACTGGCAGAAGCGCTTAGTAAGCCGGCTTCTCACCGGCAGGTTGGATATCTTGGCCCTCACCGAGAGGTCGTGACTATCATCCCGGTCATAGGCCGGGTCACCCCGGAACACGCCGGGCATAGCCTGCCTCCAGCCCATCACATCAACCCCCTGTCCCTGGCCTGGCGGTCCAGTTCGGCATCGCTGGGTACATTCCCCCGATGACTTGTCTTACTCTTCTTAATACCGTTGGCCCGCCAGGACTCCAGTATCCTGAGGATATAGGCCAGGCTGCGCTTATTATGCTTGCAGGACTCGCTCACCGCCTCGGCGAACCAGTCCGGCGGATACTCGGCGGCTATCTCCTTGAGTTTTTCGCTGATGGCCGGCGTTATTACCCCGATATTTTCCTCATAATACTTGGCTATTTGGGCCAGATGCTGGCCGTTAGAGGATGATAACTTAACCTTATCCTTAACCTTATCTTCCACTTCCTCTTGGGGCGGACCGGCTCCGGCCTTACTCCGGAGTGTCGCAGGAGTTACTCCGCCCTCCCTGGGGGGTATTTGAGACTGGGCCTCGCGCTCTTTTCTAAGACCCACCTGGTTTTTTTCGAAACCGGCTATATGAATATACTGATTTTTACCGACGCAGTAGCGCTCGATAAGCCCCAGTTTTTTCATTTCCATGAGGTATTTATCTACCCTCCTGGCGGAGTAATTACGCCGGGGCACCACCAGGCTTTTCACCAAACTGGCGTCCCCGTAGAGCCGGCCCTCGCTATCGGCGTGGGCTATCATCCAGGTAAAGAGGAGCCGGGCCGAATCGTCGGGCAGGGCATCCACCTTCTCGTCCCACGATATGTCCTTGGAGATGAAGCGGCCCCTAGCCATAGCCCATACCCTGTGGTATCTCCTGCCTTAATCCTGCTTTGCCGTTTTCACTCAGGTTATACTTCTCAAAGACGGGAACGCCGGCCTCATCGGCGGCGGCCTCTATGGCCCGCACCCACTCCACCGGGGGGTGGAAGGGCATTGGCCCCGACCTCCCCCCGATGACGGCCCAGTCCACCGCCGTCATCAGCTCTCCGAGGGAGCCAACTATAGCGGACAGCAGGGGCTCGAAGGAGACGAACTTCACCCTGGCCACCACCTGCTCCAGGTAATAGGCGGCCAGGCGCGCCAGGGCCGTGCCGGTAGCGCTCACCCCCACCCAGCAATTATCCGGAAATGGATTATACTCCGGCAGCATCTCCGGCTGCTTGGTGAGCAGGTAATAGCGATGATGAGGGGTAGCCTTAATCACCTCGAAGACAGTATCTATCCAGCCATCGGGGAGCCAGGGGCCGAATAGTTCGCCCATGTCGCAGACAAATATCCCCGACGCTTCCTTACGCGACAGGGGCGCACCCAGCCGCCCCGGCCAGAAGCGCGGGGCGAACGGGTCGTCTATGTCCACCCCACCGGTGATGCTGATATTGTTATTATGCAAGTAACGCTCCTTCAGCCGCCCGCCCGCCAGGCGACGGGCATAGCAATAGGGGCAGCCGTTTAAACAGCCGGTAACCGGGTTCCAGGCAAACCCGGGGGTCAGGTCGGGGTTTTTTACCCACTCGATAGGCGTCCGTTTCATCATATCCCTCCCCTATTATGTCAAGTTATCCCCAGTCCTACCAGCCGGTGGCGTCCCTGATCTCCAGCCAGCAGCGGTCGGGGTACTGTTCCATGTCCTCCTCGGTGAAGGAGAAGGTATTATTTAGCCACGTCCGGTTATACTGCTTGCCGTGAGCGCTCACCAGCGCCATCAGTTCGCCGGCGGTAGCGGGCAGTCCGTCCGCCGCCTCTGCTTCGGCCATCTCAGGGGCCATCTCCCCCGGCTCATCATCGGCCACCGGCATCCTCAGCAGCATATCGGCCGGTTTCATAGCGGCTATCTGCATCAGGTCAACCATGCTCTCCTTGGTGCGCAGGTTGAGGGCGGATACCCGCTTGCGCTTGCCGTCAACGGGGCTTATTACCATCATCGGCTCGAAAGTAAGCAGCAGCGGCAGCATGGAGATACGCCCGTAGAGCTGCTTGATGAGGAAGGCAGCGGAGTTAATATTCTTGATGGAATTAATACTGGAACTGTCTACCTGCCACACGCCCATGCCGGGCACCTCGGGCAGGAGAAAACGCAGGTTCATCACTTCCTTGCACCTGTGCTCATAATAGGGACAGTGCCGCCCGGCACAGGCGACCTCCCGCATCTCCGCCTTTTTACTGGTGCGGTCGGCCAGGGCCCCGGTCTTTACGTCCACCATGCGCATGGCCGTCTCGCCATCCCCCTTGCAAACTAACCCCTTTGTCTTGGAGTAGCAACGGTAATACTGGGTGGCCCATCTCTCCTCATCCTCCACCGGGATAATGATGCGCAGCTCCTTCGGCCTCTCGCCAAACACCGCCTTAACCTCCGGCGGGCAGACGAAGTAGTCCAGCATGCGGGGGTATTCCACACCGTCCTCGTTCTTTACCTTTATCCCCAGGTGTATCTTGCCCAGCCGGGGCAGGAGCCGCCTTTCCGTTAGTCCCTTGATAGCCATCGCTTTCGCCCCTCCTACTACTTATAACGGCAGAATAGAACGCCAGTTACCCGCTTTCAATGGTTATTCAGTAGGCCTTCTCGTGTACGATTACTCTGGTGCGACTCCGGTAACGGCCCACGATAAGGCTAGTGGCGGCGGGCGCCCTGCATAATCTCGGCCAGGGTATCACCTCCCCGCTCCCGTGCCAGCAGCGCCAGCAGCGCAAACACCTGCCGGGCTTTACCGCTTATCTTCAGTACCAGCATCACCTTTACCTGCCTTTCCCTCACTCCTGGCCGGTCTCCTCGCGGGAGATACAGCGGCGTATATGCCGGGTCAAGACATCCTCCTGGCCATGCGAGGTACGAAGTTGCCTCTTAAGCGCCCGGCGCATGGAATTCAACCTTTCCCCGCGGCCCGCCGGCTGAATTGTCCGCTGTCCCCGCTTTTGTCTGGTCCCGGCATGATTTCCCCAAAAATCTGCTCATCAGTCCACAAAGCTACCCCTAACCGAATACTTCCCTCCGCCAGCGGGACAGGGCGCGGCATAAGCGCCTGAGGGAAAAGCGGCCGCGTTTTTCCCTTCTCCTGGTACGCCCCTTATTGCCTATTGTAACTTTACTGTTGATAGCTGTAACGTTAGCGGCCAAAAAAATATCAATCTCATCCTTGAGTTCAGGAAAGGCCCGGCGCACCCCGGAGAGGAATTTTACACCGAAGGGAGCGCGACCGGTCTTTATCCGGCTCCAGCTAACACGGTGGACATCAATTCGTCGGGCCAATTCCCGGTCGCTTAAGCCGTCTCGCCCCTGAATATCCTTGAGTGCCTGAACAATCATAATGATACAAATGTAGCAGATTAGTTGACGTTTGTCAACCCCTAAATCACATTTTCATCACAAATCAACGCCTCTATATCTCATACGAAGCCATAGTAGTAACATGGCAGTTGACAAAGGTATCACTTGTGCTACAATATAAATATACACATTTACGAGGAGGTAGGCATGGTTATTAACTGGGGTAAGCACATCAGGAAACTACGCACCGAGCAGGGCATGACCCAGGCCGAGCTGGCCGCCCGCTCTGGGTTGTTGCGTTCCCACATATCCCGTATCGAGAGTGGCGCCTACAAAAACCCGACACAGGAGACCTTCCAGCGCCTGGCCCGGGGGCTGAGCATGACACCCAACCGGTTGACGCAGGTAATAGAGGGGCGGGCGCCATCCGTCCCCCCGGAGACACCGGAGCAAATCCTGGAGCGGCTAAAACTGGCCCAGCCGCTCAGCGTGCCCGTCTATACCGAGTTCCCCTTCCATGCCGGCGGGCCGGCCAGCCCGGTGGAGTATGTCTACCGGGCGCGCCCCAAGGTGTCCAGCGCCAACATAGAGGGCTACATCGTGCACGGCAACTGCCTGGAACCGGCGGTATATGATGGCGACATCATTATCGTTGACCGGGAAGCCCCTATCGACAACGGTGACATAATCGCCTGCCTGCTCGACGACGAGCTACGCATCGGCCGGCTACAGAATAGCGACGGTGAGCTGTGGCTGGAGACCAACTTAGACCGCCTGAAACTCAGCGACTGCCTGGCAGCCGCCCCGGTCATCGAGGTGATAAGAAGGCTGAAATGAACTGGTGTCAACGCCATCTAAACTGGCCTATCTTCTTGGTATGGCTTTTCATACAAGTACTCTATATTCGAGTTCTACTAGCCAATCTTTCGTATGGAATCACTCTCCTCCTATGGTTCATATTCAGTCTCGCAACTCTAGCCGTACTCATCTGGGTGCTACGCCGAAAAAACAGGAGTTTATGGTGGGCATGGCTGTCTATCGCCCCCTTCGGACTTATCATATTCCTCTGCCTGGCCAACCATAATCCGGAATACGCATCGCTAGAAACACCACCGATGAAGCCAGCCTGCAATCCAGAGGAGGACAAAATCGCCCCCGAGGTCTGGGACTCTATCGAAGACGACCTTAGCCGATGGGTAGAGTAAGCATAAGACAAACGCTCATGGCTGCCTCCTTTCGACGGAACATCACCACCCTATTAATATTGTAAAGGACTGGCCGTCTGTCGATATGCATCCAGAAATTCCGGCGGCTCATACCCTCCTTGGAGTAGCGGGAAAGGATACCAGAGAGATTAGCCGCCGGCTAAACGGACCCCTAGGAGGACTGAATATTTCCTCTTAGTAATGGTTGACAAATCGTAATACCATGCTATAATAGTCTCAGCTTTTCGGCTGAGCAGGTTAGCAGCGTAAATCGCAAGGGACAGGGAATGGGGATGTGGAGTATGACATGAGCATCCTGAATAATCACTTGGGAAACCGGCTTACTGAAAAACAACGCCGCTTTCATTAAATATAGAAAAGGAGGAACAGCATGAAAAAATTGGCGGTACTCATTAGTATCATGGTTCTGCTCGGACTGCTGGCCGGCATGCTCAGTTGCGGGGCACCGGCTAAACCGGAGGGTACGATAACGCTCACGGAGGTGGCCTGGGCAGGCAGCGGCCCGACCGCCTCCAGCTACCTGTCTGCTATAGCTGTAGGACAAATATTGGAGAAATACACCGATATAGGATCTACCGCAGTAGCCGGTACCATAGCCGAGAGGTTTGGTATGTTCGCCTCGGGGCAGGTACAATTTGTCCATGGGTACGGTGACCAAGGTTATAAGGCATCCAGGAATCTGCCTGAATTCGATGAGGCGACCAAGGGCTATAAAATTCCTTATACACATGCATTTGCTCAGTACCAATACTGGAATGCCACCTGGGTGCGCCAGGACGCGGGTATAAAAAGCTTTGCCGACCTGCCGGGGAAGAAGTTCATCTGGGATTACCCCACCAGCGCGTGGTACGCGAACCGGTTCAAGGTTATTGCCGAGATGTACGGTTTCAACCCGGATGACGTCATTAAATTCGAATCGAGCGGCGCCCGGAAGACCGACATATTCACCGTAGTCGAAGGCAGAGCCGCCGGCTCATGGGGCGGGATGGTCCATCCGGGAGACGCAGATGTTATGGAGGCCTTTGAAACAGCCGATATGGATATGATTGGTTTCGAATCCATAGAGAGGGCCCAGGAGTTCTGTGACCATCCACTGGTTAAGTCAATGGGCTTTGTCCCCGGAATAATGGAGGCCGGTGGCTACAAAGGGTTCGACCATGACGTAATCACCGTCGGCACACCTAACGGATGGGGAGTACACAAGGACCTTGACACTGACTTAGTTTACACGATAACAAAGACCCTGTATGAACATTCGGATGAGGTGGCTGAGATATACGGCCCCGCCGGAGCTGGTTTCCAAGAACAACTTATTTCGTGGGATAACGCCCCCTATCATCCCGGTGTAATCAAGTTAGCCAAGGAAAAGGGCATCTGGACCAAGGAAAAGGAAGCCCAGCAGAAGAAGAACCTGAGCGAGGCCTGGTACTATCCTGACGAGTGGCTCTGGGATTAGATTAAAGGCCAAGCAATAGTTAAATAAACTGTAAACGTGCCATTGGGGGCGGGCCCAGATATCTTTATCCGGTGCGGTGCTTCGACCGCAGGTAGTGAGCCTGCCCCCATAGCCGTTTATACCGTCGTAGCCCGTAACCTTAGTGTATCGCTAAGTCTTTGACTGGGTTATCGCTTGGTTACTTATACTCGAGATGACCACCTGGTTACAGTTATGAACCGGTTCGATTTAGCGCGACAAGAGAATATAAAATGCGAAACAGATTGATAAAAATATTATGCACCGCTTTTGTTATCTACGAGATTGTCATAATTGTCAATATACCCTCTTATCTTAACCGGCCGCTACCGGAAATGGTTGCCCGCAGCGGCTTCATGTTCTTCGCCCTCTCCCTCGCCTATCTGACATTCTTCTTCAAGGGCAGAAGCAAGCTCAGCCGGGTGATTGATGTCATCCTGCTGCTGATGGCCGTTATTCCTTGCCTGTACGTCTTCATTGAGTACAAGCGCAGCCTGTGGCATATCATCAACGACGTCGGCAGGAATACCTGGTTCACCTTTAGCATGGGCATAGTGCTATTTATCAGCCTCCTGGAGGCAGCCCGGCGGGGGGTGGGGAAGATATACGTCGGTATCTGCATCATATTCATGCTGCACAGCTACTTTGGCTACCTGCTGCCGGGTGTACTGCACTCGATGAAATTCAGCCTCAGCCAGATTGTATATACCCAATTTCTAACGCCTCACGGTATCTGGGGAATAGTCTTAAATACCTTTACCTATATGATATTTCCGTTTATCTTATTCGGTTCTTTCCTCAAAGCGACCGGGGCTATCGAAGGCATTATGAAGTTAGCCCTCTTTGTCTCCGGCCAACTCCGGGGCGGGCCGGCCAAGGTGGCGGTGGTAGCCAGCGGTTTTCTGGGCATGATATCCGGCAGCGCCATAGCCAATGTGGCCACCACCGGGGCAATAACCATTCCCCTCATGAAGCGAATGGGCTACAAGCCTTACTATGCCGGGGCGGTCGAGGCCGCCGCTTCCACCGGCGGCATGATTATGCCCCCGGTTATGGCCTCGGGCGCCTTCCTGATGGCATCCTGGCTGGGCATTACCTACTGGGAGGTGTGCATCGCCGCCTTTATACCGGGAACGCTATATTTCCTGGCGATTTTCATTCAGAGCGATTTTCAGGCCGCCCGGATGGGGATGAAAGGGCTACCGCGAACTGAGCTGCCATCCTTTAAAGAGGCCATAATGGCATCATGGGGTGTCCTTATACCACTGGTTGTCCTGGTATATTTGCTGGGAGCGGTAAAGATGAACCCGGCCAAGGCGGTCCTCATATCAATGGTAGTAATGATACTAGTTACCAGCATTCGCCGGGAGACCAGGCTTAACTGGCGCAAGGCCCTGGACGCCATCCACGATACCGGCAGGGCCTTTGCCTTACTCGGCATCATCGCGGGAATAGTCGGGCTGGTGCTGGGCTCCTTTACCATTACCGGCTTCGGACTCAGGATTGCGGGCACGCTAGTTACCATATCCGGGGGGAACCTGGGAATCCTGGCAATACTCACTGCGGTAGCCTGCCTGATAATGGGCATGGGCATGTCCGGCCTGGTGATTTACATCTTCATGGCCAGCCTGGTAGCGCCGGCGTTGATAAGAATGGGCATGCTGCCACTGGCCAGCCACCTGTTCGTCATGTACTTCAGTATGATAAGCGGTATAACCCCGCCGGTATGCGTAACCAGCTATGCGGCAGCAGCTATAGCCGGGGCATCGCCATTCAAACTCGGCTTTCAGGCGGTGCGCCTGGGCTTTGTCTCCTACCTGGTGCCGTTTTCCTTCCTCTTCTATCCGGCTTTAATAATGCAGGGCTCACCGCTCGAGATTATACCAAGGGTGGGGATGGTGCTGGTGGGAGTGGTCTTTGTCTCTATGGCCTCAGAAGGGTTCGTTATTAAAAGCGTGGGGGTAATAGAGCGTCTGTTACTCGGCCTCGGCGGCCTGATGCTGTTAATTCCACTAACCGTAAAAGTGGCCGCGTTTGATCTGGATCTGGCTGTTAATCTGGGGGGGCTGATTATCGGCGGGGTTGGCATATTTATCGCCATAGCCCGGTGGCGGCTATCGCGCAAGCCTGCCCTGGCTACAGCGGGTAACGAAGACATTCGCGGCAGTCCCCCGTAAGATAAACCGGCAACAATAATCCCCCTCGCCTTAGCATGGGCAGGGGGATTATCTATTTTAAGAGAGGCGAACGCTCATTTCCCCCGTTTTCTCACCGGGCAAACGCCTGCCCCAGTGCCGCAGGTGCCCTCACCGGGCTTATCCAGAGGTTGTCAAACCCGCCGGGACACTATATGATAGATAAAGACCACCTTCAGAAAACATGACCAGGAGGTAGCCATGTTCAGCGATGGCAACGCCTACTTCATGGGGTTTACGGCTAACGAAGTAGCCGAGATTGTCAAGCGGTCAAAACAGGAAGGAATCGAGCTCATCGTTACCGCCAGCATGGACCTGGGCTCGTCAATAGAGGCGGTAGCAATAGCCAAGAGCTACGACATCGTCCACGCGGCAGTGGGTATCCACCCCCTGGAAGCCGTTGTCATAGATAGCGGCCGCTATAACCAACTGCGGGCGCTGGCGGAAAGCCCGGAGGTGGTGGCCCTCGGCCAGATAGGCATGCACCACACCGATGAGCTGGACGACACGGCCCTCAAGGTACAGCAACGGGCCTTCATCGAGCAACTCCGGCTGGCCTGGGAGGTGGACAAGCCGGCTATCATCTGCAGCCCCGGGCTGGAAAAAGAGGTGATGGACATCCTGCGTCAGACCAAGGGCGTTAAGAAGATACTGCACGCCTTCCGGGGCGATGAGGCCATGTTCGCCGAGGCGGTGGACATGGGCTGTTACTTCGCCGTAGGCTTCGGCCTGCTGGCCCCCGAAACCACCCCCGACAAGGAAAGGCTCGCCGAAATACTGAAGAAAATACCGTCCGATAGGCTCATCCTGGAAAGCCACATGTACTCTCGAACCACCCTCTCCCCCCGCTTTCCCTGGCATATAAAGAAGGTGGCCGAGGTAATCGCCATCTTGAGGGGAACCACGGCCGAGATAATCGGGCGGATTAGCACCGACAACCTGAGGCGCATACTGCAAAGTTGAGCCAGCGGCTATCCCCGGTAAAACACAGGGAGGTGGCGATGTTCGCCGATTGTCACGCCCATTACCACGAGCTTAGCGCCGGCCAGGCCAACGAACTGGCCGGGCAGGCCCGCAAAGAGGGTATAGACTTCGTCATTACCTGCGGCATGGACCTTGAGACGTCGGCGGGTTCGGTAAGGGTAGCCGAGAGCAGCGACCTCTTCTATGCCTCGGTAGGCATCCACCCCTGGCGTGCCGTCACCATAGATGATGACCTCTACCGAAAGCTAAAGTCCCTGGCCCAAAGGGAGCGGGTAGTGGCCATCTCCGAGTGCGGTCTGGACTTCGTGGGCAACCTGCATCACCCCGAACTGGGCGTACCGGACGCTAAGGTGAAAGCGGTGCAAAGGCAGGCCCTGACCCAGCAGCTCAAACTAGCCCGGGAGGTAAACAAACCGGCCATAATCCACAACCGCGCCTCCGACAAGGCCCTGATGGATATCCTCCGCAGGCAGCCGGGCCTGAAGGCGGTGCTGCATAGCTTCATGGGCGATAGCGACATGCTGGCCGAAGCGATAGGCCTGGGGTTCTACTTCTCCGAGGGGTTCCTGCTGCTGCCCCCCCAGGGCGACCTGCCCGCGGCGATAAGATTTCATAAGCAGGTGAACCAGATACGACCCGACAGCAACAAGTTCCAGGAAGTGGTCAAGCGAATACCCAGAGACCGGCTCCTCCTGGAGACCGACCGCTATCCCCAGAGCATGTTCGGCGACCGCCCGCTGGGGCGAATCAGAGAGGTGGCCGCACAGATAGCCGAGCTGTGGGGCACCACCGCCGAGGAGGTCGGCCGGATTACCACCAGCAATTCAAGGCGTCTCCTGGGCATGCCACCCCGACCCCAGTGAACGAAGGAGGGATAACCCTACGAGCAAGCTAGCTAGATTGTTTCAACCCATCAAGCTGGGGGCACTGGAGCTACCCAACCGCATCATCATGCCGGCAGTAAACACCCTCTACGACGTGGAGGGAAACGAGCGCCTGGCCGACTTCTACGCCGAGATTGCCCGGGGCGGGGTGGGCCTTATCATCCTGGGCAGCATCCAGGCCCTGTACCCGGGGCGGAGGGAGCCGAGCCGCCTCACCATAAACCAGGACGATGACATACCCCGGCTAAAGCAATGGACGAAAGCCATCCACGATAACGGTGGCCGGGTATTTGCCCACCTAGCCGTCTGGAGTCACTGGGCCAAGGGAGGGGTGGGCACCCCCGGCGAGGACATATCACCATCCGGAGTAGACACACTATCGGGAGAGGCACGTCCCGAGTACGCCGAACAGCACCTAAAACCCAGCAGCCGGCCGCTTACCAGAGAAGAGATCCACCTGATAGAGGAGCAGCTGGGCGATGCCGCTGCCCGTGCAGCTACCGCCGGCTTCGACGGTATCGAGCTGGCCTGCCAGGCCGGCAACATCATCAACCGCTTTATCACGCCCTACACCAACCGGCGCAGCGACGAATACGGGGGCAGCCTCCCAAATCGCCTCCGCATGCTACTGGAGACCATCGCCATCATAAAGAAGCGGGTGGGGGTGGATTTCCCCTTCATCTGCCGCATCCCCGGCGACGACCTGATGCCCTGGGGACTCAAGCTGGAGGATAGCCAGGAGCTGGCCCCCTTCATTGAGAGAGCGGGCATACACGGCCTGAATATCATGCCCGGCTGGTACGAGAGCAAGGTGCCGCGGCACCAGATGTGTGTCCCCCGCGGCGCCTTTGTCCACCTGGCCGAGGGCATTAAGCAGGTAGTCAATATACCAGTTGCCGCCGGTAACAATATCAACGAGCCGCGCTTTGCCGAGCAGGTGCTGGCCGAAAACAGGGCCGACCTCATCGCTATGGGCCGGCCCCTGATGGCCGACCCGGAGCTACCCAATAAGGCCAGGAGCGAGGACTTTGAGGACATCCGCCTGTGCACCACCTGCTGCACCTGCTGGGACTATATGGCCGAGCTTAAGCCCATAGTCTGTGCCGTCAACGCACGGGCCGGCCAGGAGGCGAAGCGCATCATCACCCTAGCCAAAAAGCCCGGGCGAGTCCTCGTTATCGGTGCCGGGCCGGCCGGCATGGAGGCGGCACGGGTGGCGGCCCTCCGGGGGCACCGGGTTACCCTTATCGCCAGGGGAGACCGACTCGGCGGCGAGCTACTGACGGCAGCACTACCACCCTACAAAGAGAAATGGCTCAGGCTGGTGACATACCTGGCCGCCCAGCTCGACAAATTAAATGTGGAGGTACGGCTCAACGAGGAGGCCACCGCAAGCACGGTAGTCGCAGCCAAACCCGATGCGGTAATCGTCGCCACCGGGGCTACGCCGCTGGTCCCCGATATACCCGGCATCGACGGCCCGAACGTGGCCACGGCGATAAGCGTACTCAGCGGAGAAAAAGGGGTAGGACAGAACGTGGTCGTGGCCGGGGGCGGGCTTATCGGCTGCGAGACGGCGGAATTCCTCGCCGGTAAAGGGAAAAGGGTAACCATTCTGGAAAAGCTGCCCCGTATCGGTGATGATATCGGCATGTGGAACCGCTGGGTAATCCTGGACCGGTTAGCCAGGGCCAATATCAGGATGGAGACCGATAGCAGGGTAGAGGCAATAACCGAAAGCGGCGTTAAGGCGACTAAAAACGGTAGCCCCGTGTTCTTCGACGCCGATTCGGTGGTGCTGGCCCTGGGCATGAAGGCCGATGACCGGCTGGCCCGGGAGCTTGAGGGTAAAGTCCCCGCGCTCTATAAGGTCGGGAACTGTTTGACACCCCGCCAGGTCAAGGAGGCAGTGGAAGAGGGTTTCCTGGCGGGAAATGCGGTCTAGACTGAGGAAAAACCGGTTGCTATACATCCCTTGACTAGCGGCCAATTGCGGTCCATATTAATTACCCTAAAAGTCCGAGGCAGTCTAGGAGAACTATCCCGACGATAAGGACATTAGTTCTCAGGTGGTCAGCCCTAACCCCCACCCTCGGAAGATGGCCCGTCCTCTGCCAGCAGCAGGGTAAAGATGAATTTACTACCCTGGCCGTATTGGCTCTCCACCCATATGCGGCCACCGCCGCTCTCGACCAGATGCCTGGTAAGGGCCAGCCCCAGCCCGGTGCCCTGGGTAACCCTATCGGGCAGGGTTTCCCCCTGAATAAAGGCATCGAAAATCCGCTCCCTGTCCTCCGGCTTAATCCCGATACCGGTATCAGTCACCGTGACCCGGCAGCAGCCGTCATCCCTTACCGCCTCGATAGCCACCTTGCCGGCTCCGGGAGTAAACTTGATGGCGTTACTCAGCAGGTTGAGCAAGATTTGCCGCAGCCGGCTCCGGTCGGCACGAACCCGGGGCAACCCCGCAGCGATATTGACCCGGCACTCAAGCTCGTACTTATCCAGCAGCGGCTTAACCGTCTGCAACGCATCATCAACCACCTCCGCCAGGTCCAGGCTCTCCGGCTCCAGTGTCATCTTGCCCGCCTCTACCTTGGACAGGTCAAGGACATCGCTTATCAGGCTTAACAGGTGCATACCGCCGCTTAAGATATCGTCCAGGCACTGTCTCTGCTCCTGGTTAATCTCACCGGTAACGCCATCCAGCATCAACTCGGAAAAGCCGATAACGGAATTAAGCGGCGTGCGCAATTCATGGGACATCACCGCCAGAAACTCGCTCTTGGCCCGGTTGGCCGTTTCCAGTTCATCGGTCTTCTTCAGGAGTTCCTGCTGCTGCGCCATCAGTTGCTTACTCTGCACCTGCAGCTGCTGGTTACGGGCCTCCAGTCCCTCCCTGGTCTCCAGAACATCGTAGTAGAGACGCGCATTCTCCATCTTGACAGCTATCTGGTGGCGCAGGGTATTGATTAAGCTCGTCTCTTCAACGGTGTATGGCTCAGACGACAGCTTTTGCCCCAGCATAAGAACCCCCACCAGGTAGCCCTCACTGGTCTTTAAGGGAATGATAAGTTCCACCCCGGCCCGCCCCATATCAGCACTTTCCCTATAGATAACACCCTGCAGCACCGGAATAAACTCAAGCTCCCGGTAAAAGACCATGTCACCGGCTATCCTGAGCCATTTCGCCAGCGGACTCCTGCCACCCAGGACAATAGTCGGGGGCATATTACCCCCACCGGCGGAGGCGGCCACCGTAAAATCATCATCAAGAGGCTGTGCTAGCAGCAGGTAAGCGCCGGACGCCTTCAGCGCCCCGGCCATCAGGTTAACAACGGTAGGCCCCAGGCTGGCAGAGTCGGTAATGCTCTGGGTGTCCCGGCTGAAATCCGCCAGGGCCGCCAGGTAATTGTAACGGTCGCGGTAGAACCAGCGGTCAACCACATGTTGCACCACTCGCCATAGCTGCGGCAGGATAAGGGCCAGTACCACGACGACAACTATATAGACCCACGAGGGAAGCAACTCCACGGTATGAAAAATGGTGACGGACAGGAAGACGGCCACGAAGGGAATAGCCACCAGCATACTGGTCACCAGGTGGGCCGTGCCCCGGCGCACCATAACCCGAATCTCCAGTATATTGTCCTTTAAGATAGCTACGGAGGTGAACAGGCCAAAGAGGATATTACCGAATATCATGCCGGGATATAGCGGCAGCCCCAGTATGGGGAGGACATCGAAGGTGCCCCCCAGCAGGAAGATGCTGATACCGACCATGATATAGAAAAAGCGCCTTCTCTGCTCGGCGTAAATAGCCGCCCTATAGCCCCGGACGAAGTTCACTAGCGCCGTCACCATCAACCCGTAGGTAAACAGCATATGCACCGGATTGAGCGGCCCGAAGACCGGAGCGTAACCATAGGATTTTACCTGCATACCGGTAAAGACCAGATTGGCGCCGGTCAGGGGAATAAAGATAAGCGGTATCATATAGAGAACCGGGAACAGCCAGTTCTTCACCTGCATGGTGGTATAGCGGACGGAGAAATGAAAAAAGACTACGACCATAAGCTCCGCCAGCGGTATCAGCCACTTGTCCCAGCGGAAGGCATAAGCGGTATTGGGGCTGGAGCGCATGCCAAAGACGATAATACCCCAGGCAACCAGACACAGGAGGAAGAAAGCGAACAGGCGATGGAGGAAGCTCTTGTAGTGCTCCCTCAGCACCAGCGGTATCAGTGCCAGGCAGAAGAGAGCCTGAACTAAGGGTAACAATCTATAAGCAGTCATAGCCTCTCTTTATCTACCGGTCTCACCCAAGCTCAACAGCTTCCCTATTATAGCATCGGAGGCCCCCATATGGGGCGGCTTCAGGTGGGCCAGGTCAGCCCCCGCCTTCCGCCTCTCCTCGTAGTAGTTCTGGAAGCTGCCGGGGGCCAGCCGGCTTATCCGCAACGGGCGCATGCCCAGCATGCCCTCCAGGTCGCTATAGTCGCTATTAAGACTGGCCAACTCCTGGTGCAGCCGTTCGGCCACCTCATCGTCCGCCAGTTCCTCTTTCAGCTCGATATAGAGACGCATAACCGGCTTGTCCCCTTCGTATTCCTTGCGGGCCGACCAGTCCGTATGCTTTATGCCGGTATTGACGATGGCCTGCCAGACCGTCTTCTCATCCATCCGGGCGAAGCCGGCAATATCGATGAGGTCATCGGCCCGGCTATCGAAGACCATCTGCGGCAGCCTGACGCCTGTTTCCTCGTCCTCCAGGGCAACAATCTTAATCAGGTCGCCTATCCGGTAGCGGAGGAAGGGCATCCCGTAGAAATGGGTAAGCACCACCTCGTAGCGCTGGCCCGCCTGAAGCTCATCCATGAGCACCGTGGACGGCTGATAGTCAGGGTCCTGGCGGCTCTTCAGCCACTCCGCTTCCGGGATGAACTCCCGGAAAGAGGACAGCGGCATAAAGGTCATGGCCTTCTTGTTCCAGGCGGGGGTGGCAATAGTCCCCGATTCGGCTGCCCCGTAGGTTACCAAGGGTTCCTTCCCCCAGTAATGTACCAGCTTGTCCTTAAAGATATCGGTGTCCATGCCATAGGCCAGCATTCCCTTGAGAGGCCACAGGTCCTTGGGCAACATGGGCCGCCCACTCCTCTTAGCAATCACCGTGGCCCGGACTAGGCGCCAGAGTATTGGCGGGTAAAGCAGTCGCCGGCTGAATTTAAACTGTACCGGCCCCTCGGTAAAACGCTCACCCATGGTGAGGAGGACACTGCTCAAGGAACTCAACACGTCCACACCATAGCGCAGCCCCATGCCGAACCCGGCCTGAATCTTCGCCTGGAAGTCCTGGCCGCTATCCGGGTCGACGGGCGGCATAAGGTGGACGTCCATCATCTGGCCCAAAGCCTCAACCAGCACCCCCGACACATAGGGAGAGGCTGGCATGTTGTGCAGCGCCCGCACCCCGTTACCAATATTGACCTCACCCTTCTTATTGGCACAGGCCAGAATCAGCGCCGCAATGCCGCACCGGGCCAGCATTTCGGCGCCCCTCTCGGTATAGGGCACCCACTTGAATCTCCCTCCCCGGCCCGAGGTACAGGCCCAGCAGTAGGGCTTTGCCGGCAGTGCCTCATCGTCCTGCTTATCAAGATATTCGGCGTAATCGTCATAGCGGGTAAGGGGCACTATCCGGCGGAACTCGGCGATGCTCTCGGGCTTCCGGGGCATCAGCTTCTCGGCTACCGGGCTGCCGTAGAGCAGGTCTATCTGCTCCATCAACAGGTACTCCTGCAGCTCCATGTATTCCTCCAGGGAAAGCTCCAGGAAACCGCAGTACTTCTGCCAGATATGCTCCGCGTTGCCGCCGGCCATCACCTCGTCTTTGGTAATCACACTAAGGCCCCCCGATAAACATGCTTTAGCCTGATGTGGAATGCTGCCACAATTGTAACACAGCCGGCCAAAAAAGCAACGATTTTGGCCGGGGGGAAATGCACCTGCCCCACCGGTATCACTTTTAAGCGAGGAGTATCCCCCGTCTTTTCAGGTCATCGGCCACGTCGTCGAGCCCCAGCTCAGCTAACCTTGCTCGGTTGGGGATGCCGGTCTCAAGGTCGCAACCGTGCAGGCGATAATACTCATCGAGCACCCGGTCATATTCCTCAAGCGAGATGGGGAAGGGCATCTCCTTACAGCGCGGATGGACCTGGCCATACTTCTTCTGCCAGTAGTAGCCGTAGGGGTAGTCGTCCAATCGCCTTATGCCCTCCCTGGCATTGAAAGCCCTCTCCAGGAGCATCTCCCGCTCGGCGGCCTCGCCCAGTGTCTCGGGGGTAAAATCAATGCCGGTAGCCGCCGATAAGAGGCTGGCGAACTCCTCCAGGTGATAGCCCGAGGTGAAGAAGACGAACTGGGTGGCAAACTTGCAGACGCCGGTGGAATCGCTGATGGCACAGACCTGCTCCGTATCATACACCAGTTGTGCCTTACGCGGGGTAGCCCACCAGTTCTGCGACGTTAAGCGCTCGTCGCCGTAACGCTCCTCCCCGAATTTGGCTATCGGCCCTAAAATACCCTGCGGGTCATCCATGCCGGGGAACATGGGCTTATTCAGCGCCTTCAGGGAACTGGCCGACCCCACCAGCTTGGCAAAGATGGGCATGCCCACCAGGTGGTCGAACCCCCGTGTGGAGGTGGCCAGCCCCAGGGTCATTTCCACCCCGTTATAGACGCCGAATCCACGCGCCGTCATCCCTTTATTATGGCTGATATACTTCTCGGAACCGCGTCCCAGCTGGGCCGCCGCCTTCAGGGGATAACCGTCCAGGATAGCGCCGAAGCCCTCCCGACAGGCTATCTTCCTTATCATCTCCAGCACCGCTTCCTCATTACCCCATGTCATCTCGATACCGTCGGTATCCTCCTTGGTGATGATGCCGTCCTCCCACAGCTGCATGGCCCAGTTGATGGCAGTACCGGGATTACACACGTGGAGGCCGAGCTTGTTACACAGGGTATTAACGGTGAGGTCGAAGGCGGGGTCGCCGATGCGGAAGAGATAGGCACCGTAGATAATGCCATCGCCCTCCGGGCCGGTGCCCACCGTACCCTTGTATTTGCCCTCCTTGACCGAATACCAGTGGTCGCAGTGAATGGGGCAGCCGAAGCAGGCCAGGCTCTTATCCCAGTATCCCTCCTTCCACAGCTCCGTCGATAGCAGCCGGTTGGGGTCAAAGGGTAAAGTGAAGCCCGATTTCAGGGTGGTATCGGAAACAAAACCCATACTGCCGTATCGGCTGGTCACCGGGTACATGGGGTCGCTCTCAATCCCCCCGGTCATCTTAAGGCATAACTCCAGGAACTCATCGGGGCGGGCGATATTTACCCCCTTCGTCCCCCGCACCGCTACCGCCTTCAGCTTCTTGGAACCCCATACGGTGCCGATACCACCCCTGCCCGCCGCTCGTCCCAGGTCACCGACAACACAGGCGGAAAGACCCAGGTTCTCTCCAGAGGGGCCTATCTTAAGGGTCTGTATCTCCGCATCGCCCAGCTCCTTACGAATCATGTCCTGGGTCACCCAGGTATCCTTGCCCCAGAGATGTGAAGCATCCCTCAGATCCACCCGGTCATCGTCTATCCACAGATAGACCGGCTTTTTCGATTGCCCCCGGAAGATGATGAGGTCGTAACCGGCCCACTTCATCTCCGGGCCGAAGAAACCGCCGCCGTTGGTGCGCAGATAGATGCCCGTCTGCGGGCTTAGGGTAACGATTTCATAGCGCCCGCTCGATGGCGCCGTAGTGCCGCTAAGCGGCCCCTGAGCTATCAGGAGTATATTATCCGGCCCCAGGGGGTCGGTACCGAGCTCAACCTCGTCATAGAGTATCCTTACCGCCAGCCCGGCGCCGCCGATATGCTTGGCGGCCAGCTCCCTGGGTAGCGGCGTTTTGGCAATTTCGCCCTTGGTCAGGTTGACCTCCAGGATAGTCCCGGCCCAGCCATACCACTCGGTCATCTAATTCTTCTCCCGGTCTTTCTGTTTACCCTACCTCAGCGGTTCTTACATCCAGTACCGCTGGTATACCCCGGCCCACCTCACCCAAGGCCGCCCCAAGGGCCGCCTCTAGTTCGGCGGGGTCTGTCACCCGCTGCCCGTAGCCACCGCAGGACCGGGCAGCTAAAGCATAGTCCGGCGACGGCTTAATCTCCGTGCCCGCCCACTGGCCGGTCTTATCGCTAAAGCTATCCCGGCCGTAATTACGATGAATGGCCCGCCGGATAGCCTGGTACTGTTGATTGTTAAAGACGACGGACAGGAAGGGCGCCCCGCAGGTCGCCGCCGCCCACAGGCTGGCCTGGTGACAGCCATAGGCGAAACCGCCGTCACCTACCAAATGTACCACCGTCCGCTCCGGTGCCGCCAGCTTCACACCCAGCGCCGCACCCAGCCCCCACCCCAGGCTGCTGCCACCGGTCTTAAACAGTGTCCCCGGCCGGGAGGGATAAAACTGGTGCTCCAGCGCCAGTGAGCCGGTCATGGCCTCGTCCAGAACGATGGTATCCTCATCTATCGCCCGGGCCACCGCCTGACAGAGCCACTCCGTAGTGATGGGCTTCTTCTGCGCCTGGCCCAAGGCCACCTCCCGCCACCGGGCCCGTTTCTCTTTATATTCGCCCTCCAGACGCTGAAAACGCTCCTTGATACGGGCCGGCTGTGCCCCCATTTTCTTAGTAACAATTTCGACTAGGGCCGGTATGGCCTTAGCCGAATCGGCCCTTATAAACAGGTCGACGGGAAAGTGCCACGACGGTATATCCCGCTTTAGCGCATCAATATCAATATGGATGATTTTGGCCTGCGGGCCCGGCCTAACCTGGGTGGGCACATAGGGCGCATCATGGTCAACCACCAGTATAACATCGGCATCGGCCAGATAGGGATGCGGGTTGGACCCGCTAAAGAGGGGGTGAGTGGCCGGAAAGTTGAGGCGAAACGGGTAGCTGATAACCCTGAGGCCCAACGCCTCGGCCAGCTCCACCAGCGCGGCCACCGTACGCTGATTACGACCGGCATAACCGGTGATAAGTAGCGGGTTCTGGGCCCCGAGAAGCATCTGGGCCGCCCGCTCCAGCAGCGCTCCATCGGCCTGAGGGGACTCCGGCGGCGCGTATCTGGCCACATCCGGGACCAGTACGCTCCCCATTTTCTCCCCCAGCAGTTCCGGGGGCAGCACCAGATATACCGGGCCGCAGGGTTCGGTGGCGGCGATACGGAAGGCACGCTGCACTACCTGGTGAATAATCTCATTAGTGCGCAGTTCATAGTACCACTTAACATAGCCCCGGACGATACCGGCCTGGTCAAACTGCTCCGTCGTCCAGTGCACGTAGCTCCGCCGCCCGTAGCGCTTAGGCTCCTCCAGGGAGGAAGGCGAGCGGCCAGCACATAAGATAACGCCAGTACGCCCGCGCTGGGCACTATGCAATGCCCCGCCTACCTGCTGCGTACCCAGATCGGCATGCACCATCACCACCTGCGGCCTCCCCGAGACCAGATAGTAGCCCTGGGCAGCATTCAGGGCCACCGACTCGTGGAGGCAGGGTATCAGGCGCGGGGTGCGCTTGCCCAGCGCCTTAAACTTGGCCAGTGCCTCCTGAATGGGGACGGTCTCGCCCCCCGGGCTTAAGAAGATACAGTCAACCCCGTTGGCGTTTAAGAGTTCAATAAAGGCCTCCGCCCCCTCATCTACCGGCACCCTCTCGGCCATCAGACACACCCCCAGAGCAGAAATTAGCAGGTTTCACCATCATAACAAGTACCCAACTGAGCGTCAACAGCCGTCGCACAGGACAGGGAAGATTGACATTATAATCGGGGATATGTTATACCCAATGCATCGTTCCCACCGAAGGCCACATAAAGCTACATTGCGTAAGGGGAGACACACCCTTGAAACCGGAAAATGTTGAGCCCATACCACCGGCATCCGTACCGGCCAGATGGGACTATGAGACCGATGTGCTGGTAATGGGGGGCGGCGGCAGCGGCCTGGCGGCAGCAATGGGAGCCGTCGAGCAGGGGATACGGGTGATGGTTATGGAGAAGGCCGACGATGTGGGGGGAGAATCAGCCTTCGCCATGCTGGCAGTGGGTTTCGGCAGCCGGAAATGGCGGGAGGTCACCGGCCTCTCCTGGACGGAAGAGGACCTCTATGAGACCATCCGCACCCTACCCCAGACCGAGGCCGGGCTGATGGCCCGCAGGGCCGACCCCAGGATGCTCAAGAACAACCTGACCTGGGCAGCCTACCTGGTGGACAGACTGGAGGAGATGGGCATAAAATGGTATCCCAAATTCACCCTGAAGGAGCCGAACTATCGCTACCCGGGGATAGTGCTGCTGGCACCGATCTCCACCGACCTGGCCGATTACACCTTCGAATACCCTTCCATATGCAAGTTCGGCGCCGTCACCCGCACCCTGGAGCGGTGGCTCAGGAAACGAGGAGTAGAGTTCCTGCTGGGCACTCCGGCCAGCGCCCTGGTTACCGACGATACGGGAAGGGTAGTCGGCGTTCAGGGGAAGACCAAAGACGGTAAAACCGTATTCGTCAGGGCCAGGGGCGTGATTGATACCACCGGCGGCTTTGCCTGTAACCGGGATATGCTCAAACACTATCACAACACAGGCTTTAACGCCGGCTGCACCACCGCCCCGGCCACCAAGATGGGGGACGGCATCCGCATGTGCCAAGGAGCGGGAGCCATAGTGGGCGATATGACCAGCTCCAACGGAGAGGCCGGCGGCATAACCTGCCTTAAGCGAGGCACCGGCACCGGTTCCTGGGGACAGAATGTGGGTGATGCCCCCATCCAGATAACCCGGCAACCGGGCTTCTATGTGAACAGGGTCGGCCTGAGGTTCGCCAACGAGCACTTCAGCGTGCAGATTGGCTACCTCCAGCTCATAGACCAGCCGGATTCGCTGGTCTACAGCATCTTCGGCTCGGACGAAAACGGTGAGCCCGACGCCCAGGCCGGAGAGAGGAAACTATTTGGCCGGGAGATGGGAATATTCTTAAATGACGATGATATCCGCTCGCCCAGCGATAACCCGCCCTATACGCCCTACTACCCCACCGAGGCGCCCCCGTTCTGCGACTGGCCGGACGGTATCAAGCGGGGCATAGACACCGGGACGATAAAGGTGGCCGATACCATCGAGGAGCTGGCCGAGATATACGGCATAGACCCGAAGCGCTTAAAGCAAAGTGTCTCCGAATATAACGCCAGCTGTGAGCGGGGTGCCGACGACCCGCTGTTCGGCAAGGACAAAGGCTATCTCCGGCCGATAAAGAACCCGCCCTTCTACGGCATAGAACACGGCCCCCGAATAGTGGATACCACCGGCGGGGTGCGGGTTAACGAGAAGGGACAGGCCGTAGACAAGCGGGGAGACCCCATCCCCGGCCTCTATGCCGGCTCCCACTCCATCTGCGGCCTGAACGGACGGGGTGGGGCCATGGGTGTTATGGGTGGTATGTCTTTTGGCTACATAGCCGGCCGAAACGCTGCCGCCGAGACATAAACAGACAGGAGAGTTTGACCCATGACAACCGTAAATTCCGTGCTGGGGCCGCTCGATAGCAGGGAACTCGGCTTCACCCTCATGCACGAACATATTATACTCGCCTCGCCCGGGTTTATACGGAACTATCCCGAGCTGCTGGAGGCCGACCCTCTAGGGCGGGCGGTGAGCGCCCTCAAAGAGGCCAATGCGGGCGGGGTAGATACCATCCTCGATGCCACCACCCTCGACCTGGGGCGGGACGTAGAGCTGGTGGCCGAGGCCTCCCGACTAAGCGGCGTCAATATTATCGCCTGCACCGGGAGCTGGCAGGATATCCCGCGCTTCTTCGCCGGGGTATCCGCCGACCAGCTGGCTGAGGTATTCATCCGGGAGATAGAAGAGGGCATCTCCGGCACTGCTATAAAAGCGGGCATGTTAAAAGGCGCCAGCGATATGATGGGGGTAACGCCCCAGCAGGAAATCGTCCTGCTCGCCATAGCCCAGGCACACCTTAAGACCGGCGTACCCATAATGCTGCACTCCTATTCCCCCGGCCGGGTAGGCGCACAGCAACTGGCCATACTAAAAGAAGCGGGAGTTAAGGCCGGACGGGTCAAGATGGACCATTCCAACGACACCACCGATATCGAGTACCTCCTCTGGCTGCTGGAACAGGGGTGCTACCTGGGCATGGACCGCTACCCTGGACGCAACGCAAGCCCGCTGGCCCGCACCAAAACGATGAAGGCGCTCATCGACGCCGGCTACGCCGGCCGCCTCTGCCCCGCCCACGACTGGGCCGCGGCCTGTATTCGAACCGACGACCCCGACATACCGGGGATAGACGACTTAAATAAACTCAACCCCCACGGCTACCTGTATATCAAGAAGGTTGTGTTCCCCCAGCTAAGGGAAATGGGGGTCGCCGTAGCTATAATCGATAGTCTGTGTACTGACGGCCCTCGAAATTTCTTCGAGGGCATATAGATAGTCATATGTTACTAGTATTAAGTATCAGGAGGTGATGATATGGGCAAGGACATAACCAGCATGAGGAGCACCCTGGAATTTCTCAAGGAACGGGGAGAGTTGCTAACGGTGGATAAAGAGGTGGACCCCATCTTGGAGATAACCGGCATCCAGGTAGCCCTGGAAGAGGGACCGGCGCTGCTCTTCGAAAATATCAAGGGCTACCCCCATGCCCGCTACACGGCTAATGCCTACGCCCGGGAGGAGAACGTGGCCGCCATCTACGATGTGGCCGAATACAAGGACCTGAAATTCAAGTTCCTCAAAGCCATGGAGAACCAGTTACCGCCCCGGGTAGTGGAGCAAGCGCCCTGCCAGGAGGTGGTCATCACCGAAAACATCGACGTACCGGCCACGCTGCCGCTGCTGAAGCATACCGAGGAGAGTCCCGAACGCCTACTCGGCGGCGGTGTCACCCTCACCCGAGGACTGCCCGGCCAGAGGGGCAGCGACCTCTCCTTCAAGCGGATGAGCTTTCGCGGTAAGGACTGGGCCTCCATCTCCATTGCCCCGGAGAGCCACCTAGGCTATCTGCGCAACATAGTGCACGGGGACGAGAAGGTGCCGCTGACCGTCAATATCTGCCCGCCACCGGCCGTCATGTGCGAGGCCTCGGCCTGGAGTATCCACGCCGTGGTGCCCTACGGCACCGACGAACTGGGTATCGCCGGGGCCATGCAAGGCTTGCCGGTGGATATCTGCAAGGCCAAGACGGTGGACGCCTATGCCGCAGCCAATGCGGAATGGGTTCTGGAAGGCTACGTTACCACCGAGCTCTGCTGGGAGACCGACGAGGCCGAGAAGCTAAATAAGGAATATACCGTGCCCTTCTTCCCCGAGTGGCACGGCTACCTGGGCATGGCACATCACAAGTCATTCAAGTTCCAGGTTACGGCGATAACCCACCGTAAGGACCGGCCCATCTTTCACAACCCGCTATCGGGCCTCTTCGACTGCAATAACATGATGTTTTTCCCCCGTGAGGCCTATTTCTACCAGCTGGCCCAGCAGACGGCTCCCGGGCTGGTGCAGGATATCGCCATGCTGCATCCCTTCCGGCTGGGCGGCCTGGTGTTCCAGGTGAATAAAACACTGCCCTGGCATGAGACCATCGTCAATAACATCCTTTCCGCCGCCCTGGCACTGGGGCGGGGCGGCATGGCCATCGCCGTCGATGAGGATATAGATATTCACTGCACCGACGACGTGCTGTGGGCTATCTGGACCCGGGGCAATCAAGAGAACAACATGTTCCGGGCACCGGGCCGCCCGGGCAAGGCCCGCGCCCCGTTACCGGCCATAGTATCGTCGCATCTCACGGGACTGGCCATCGATGCTACCCTGCCCTTCGGTCAGAAAGAACGCTTCCGACGCTCCCATTACCCGGTAGACAAGATAAAGCTAAACAAATGGTTCTCCGAAGCGGAGCTGGAGGCAATCACGAAATCGCAGTCCCGCTATGCCAAGACGCTGGCCCGAATCGGGGGCTAAAGAAAAAGGCCTGATCCTTGACACGGTCTGTGCGTAACCCTACACTGTTAATAGAATATTATCGCTGTGAGGTGAGACACCCGTGATCTGCCCTGCCTGCCGTAACGTCATGATTGTGGTCGAGCACGAGAATATCGAGCTGGACTACTGTCCCCACTGCTCCGGCGTCTGGTTCGACTCCGGTGAGCTGGAGCTAATGGCGGAGCGCCTGGAACTGCAAGGTAGCAGCCTGCCCATAGCCGAGCAACTGGCCGCCCCCGAGGCTAAAACCAGCGAAAAGAAGCGCCGCTGCCCCATCTGCAACACCCGGATGAAAAAGGCCACCATCGGTAAGGAACCCCCGGTATTGATTGACGCCTGCCCCGACGGGGACGGACTGTGGTTTGACGGCGGCGAGGTGCGGGCCCTCCTTGAGCAGTGCCCGCAACAGCCGGGCGCCTCAGAACATCTATTAAACTTTTTGGGGGCTACTTTTAAGGCCAGCAGCAATAAAGATTAGGGGCAGGAGGTAACTGTACTTTAAGCGGCATAAAACTTTATAGGAAGCACCTTTAAGGCCAGTAGTAATAAGGAATAAGATTTAGGAGGTAGACATGCTTCCGGTATATATCATCATCGGTGTTATCGTAGTATTCGGCATCTTCATCATGGCCAACTATAACGGCCTGGTGAGGCTGCGCAACCAGACAAAGAACGCCTGGGCACAGATTGACGTCCAGCTCAAGCGGCGATACGACCTCATCCCCAACCTGGTGGAGACGGCCAAGGGCTATATGAAACACGAGCGGGAGACCCTGGAGTCGGTAACCCAGGCCCGTAAGCTGGCGCAGGGGGCGGCCAGCGGCAGCGTCGGCGACCGCTCCAAGGCCGAGGGAGAACTATCCAGCGCCCTGAGCCGGCTGCTGGCGGTGGTGGAAAACTACCCCGACCTCAAGGCCAACCAGAACTTCCTGGCCCTCCAGGAGGAACTCACCTCCACCGAAAACAAGATAGGCTTTGCCCGCCAGTACTATAACGATTCCATCCTCCGGCTCAACAATAAGATTCAGATGTTCCCCTCCAACCTGGTGGCCGCCATGACCGGATTTAAGGCCGGCGAGTTCTTCGAACTTAGCGCCGCCGCCGAGAGGGAAGCACCCAAGGTCAGCTTCTCTTAGACCAGGATTAAGCCATGTGGGAACAGATTAGAAGTAACCGCAACCGCTCACTGGTACTGGTCATAGCCATGGGAATAATGCTGCTCCTGATAGGCTATGCCCTGGGCCTTTACTTCCTGGATAACGCCATCGGCGGGATGATTATCGCCCTCGCCGTCTGGGCATTTATGAACCTCATCGCCTACTCTCAGGGTGATAACATCTTCCTGGCGCTGGCCAAGGCCAAGAAGATAAGCCGCGACGACCACCCCCGCCTGTACAACATCGTGGAGGAGATGAAGATTGCCTCGGGGCTGGAGAGGATGCCGGACATCTATATCATCGACGACCCGGCCCTTAATGCCTTCGCCACCGGACGCGACCCCAATAAGACGGCCATTGCCGTCACCTCCGGTCTGTTGCAGGCGCTGGACCGCGACGAACTGCAGGGCGTCATCGCCCATGAGATATCCCATATCAAGAACCGCGACGTCCTCCTGATGGTCATGTGCGGCGTCCTGCTGGGCACCATCGTTATCCTGGCCTGGTTCGGCACGCGGATGCTTTTCTTCGGTGGCGCCGGCCGGAGGGCCTCCCGGGGCGGGGGGCAGGCCCAGATAATCATACTGGCAGTGGCCCTGGTGCTGATGATTCTGGCGCCCATCGCCGCCCAGTTCATCTACTTTGCCATCTCCCGCAAGCGGGAATACCTGGCCGATGCCTCCAGCGCCCTCTACACCCGCTACCCCGACGGTCTGGCCTCGGCGCTGGAGAAGATTGCCGGCTCCACCAGGGAGCTAAAATCGGCCAACAAGGCCACGGCGCCCATGTATATCATCAACCCGTTCCGACCCAATAAGCGGGCCGCCAGCGACCTCTCCAGCACCCACCCGCCCATCTCGGATAGGATACGCATCCTGCGCGCCATGGGCGGGGCCTCCCTGGCCGACTACGACCGCTCCTATCACGAGGCGCACCAGAAGGGGGGCAGTATTATCGGAGCTGCGTCCCTGGCCAGCGCCGGCAGCGCCGAGCTGCGGCGAGCTAAACCGGAGACGAAGGGAGCGGAAAAAGCCGACAAGCTGCAGCGCACCCGTCAGACCCAGGACCTGATGTGGCGCTTAAATGGTTACAAGACCATAGAGTGCCCCTGCGGCGTCAAATTAAAGGTACCCCTCCACTACCAGGGAAAGCAGGCCCAGTGTCCCCACTGCGGCCGCCAGCACCAGGTATAATACTAGAACAGTACCCGTTTTGAGAATGAAACAAACAGTCACTTTTAAGAGCCAGCAACAACTGATATTCGCCAGCCTGAGCCTTCCCTGCAGGGGAGCACCCTGTATCATCGTCTCCCATGGCATGGAGAGCTCCAAGGACGGCAGCAAGTGGCCGGTACTGGCCCGCTACCTCTATGAGGCCGGTTTCGCCTGCCTCCGCTTCAGCCATCGAGGGTGTGGCGAGGGGGCAGAAAAGAGCCAGGGAGAATTTGCCGATACCACCCTGAGCAGCCGGATACAGGACTACCGGGCGGCTATCGACTATATCGAGACCGCCGGGGTGGATACCCACCGGCTGGGCGCAGTCGGCTCAAGCTTCGGCGGCATGGTGGCCCTGGCCGCCGGCGACATTCGCCTAAAGGCCCTGGCGATACTATCCACTCCCTGCCGCTTCCAGATGCCCAGCGAGGAGTTCCTTAAAGCGTATCGGAATGATGATTTATTCGACCTGCCCTCAGGCAATAAAATCAAGGCCGGGTTCTGGCGCGACATCCAGGAGTACGATATGTGCCGGGCTGCCGCTAGTCTAAACCGCCCGTTACTCATCGTCCACGGCAGCGCCGACGAACTGGTGCCGGTAGACAATGCCCGCGAAATCTATGAGTGCGCCCGAAAGCTGCGGCGGCTGGAGATAGTCGCGGGCGCCAGCCACCGCTTTGATAACCCCGACCACCTTGAGCGCTTTATCTCCCTTAGCCTGGACTGGTTCAAACAATACCTGTAAAGAGGTATAGAATAGCATCCCCTACGTTGGCGCCGGTCTCGCCGGTTATTACCAGAGAGCTACCCCCGCGGTATCCCCCTCCTGCTCAGCGGTAACGATATGTGGGCTAAAACCCATCTCGCCGGCCTTCTCCCGCATGGCTTCCAGGGCCAGCCAGCTCGGCCCGATTCTTAATAATCACAAAACCCCGCTAGCTATGGCCGAATCGTCAATATTTTAACACAATTTTAATACCCTTTTTATGAGTAATTCAGTCCCGCCAGCATACAATATAACTATAAGTTAAAAGCGCACTCTATAATTCATCATGTCGGGTATAAGTTATGGACAGCATTCTGATAATCGAAGAGAACAATAAGGGCTTGAGAGACCGCATGGCCGTTAATCTGGCCAGGGAGGGCTTCCGGTTAACTACCGCCCTGAACTGCGAGGAGGCGTTACTCAAGCTGGACGAGGCCGAGCCGGAGCTGGTCATCCTGGGAGATGGGCTGCTGGTGGATAATGACCAGGCCTGCCGCCAGCTTCGCCAGAGGTCCAACGCCCTCATCATGATGCTGGGCACAGACTCCAGTGGTGAGGCCTGGACCAGTGCAGTGGCCGCCGGGGCTGATTTCTATCTGGTACGGCCCTTCAGCTCCCTGGAACTGGTAGCCCGAGTCAAGAATATGCTACGCCGTTATAAGCTCACCCGAGATAATGGCTATGCACGCGAGTCTGACCATATCGAGGCCTAGAGCACTAACCCCCCAACCCTGAGAAGCCAACCACATAGCCCCCCAGCCTCAAATCAATGCTGCAAAGCCGAATATGCCCCTAGCAGCCCCGGCAACACTGCTGCCACTCTAGCCACATACTCATCCGCCGATAGCCGGACACCCTGACTGGCCCTGTCATACCGCTTTTAGGGGAAACCGGTTATAATAGAACCTCACCACTCCAGCCAAACGCTAAGGGGCAAGATATAAAAGAGCATGAAGCCGGAAAAAGCAAAAGCCGCCGGGCCGGATAAGAGATTAATCGGTCAAATACTGGCCCGCCTGGAGCCGGAATACGGCAGCCCCGGGGGAAACCCGAGCGGCGACCCGGTCTCCGTGCTGGTAGAGACCATCCTATCCCAGAATACCTCGGATGCCAATTCGTCGGCTGCCTTCAAGAGACTCAAGTCAACCTTCGCCACCTGGGATGACGCGGCCAATGCCGATGCGAGCCTCATTGAAGAATGCATCCGCCGCGGCGGGCTGGCCCGGATAAAGGCACCGCGCATAAAAGCAGTGCTTAAGGAAATCATCGGTAAGCGCGGCCGGCTGGAGCTGGATTTCTTGAGTCAACTTACCCCGTCGGAGGCCGAGGAGTGGCTTGTAAAGCTACCGGGGGTAGGGCGGAAAACGGCACGCTGCGTACTGCTCTTTGCCCTGGATATAGCGGTTCTCCCGGTGGATACCCACATCTGGCGGGTAGCCAAGCGACTGGGACTAATCAGCCCCCAGGCCTCCACCGAGGAGGCCCATCGCCTACTGGGGGCTGCCGTACCACCGGAGTCCGCCTACCTTTTCCACACCCTGCTGATAGCCCATGGCCGCCGGACCTGCCACCCGCTGCGCCCCCGCTGTCCAGATTGCGTCCTGAAAAGGCTGTGTGCGAGCTACCCTCTCTGATTATGTAAAGTCCGCAGGGCGCTTAAAACCTTCTCCGGCGTCATGGGCACCTCGTCTATCCTGATGCCGGCGGCACTATAGATGGCGCTGGCTATGGCGGCATGTTGACTGATATTGGAGGCCTCGCCTATGCCCTTGGCACCGAAGGGGCCAGTGGGGTCTATGTTATCGGCGAATATGGCCACCATCGGCGGCATATCCATAGCAGTTGGCATACGATAATCGGTGAGGGCGGGGTTTAAGACCCTACCCGTCGCCGGGTCCAGGACTACCTCCTCCATCAGGCCATAGCCTATACTCATCAGCGCCCCACCCAGCACCTGGTTTTCGCATACCTGCGGGTTTACGATGCGGCCGGAATCCTGGCCGGCTACTATCTTGAGCACCGTTACCCGTCCGGTCTCGGTATCCACCTCCACATCAGCGAAGCCCAGCACCGGTATACAAGCGGTGGGGCCGGAAATGGCCAAGCTGTGTCGATGCGCCTTGCCGATAACGATGGGGGCCAGCACCGAGCTAACTACCTCTTTGACCGCAGCGCATTTGTCCGGGTCAGCTTTAACATAAATCAGGCTATCCTTTATATCCAGGCCGTCCGGCCCGCTTGCTCCCTCCTTCAGAATATCCGGCCTCCAGGGAGCGGTAGCCGCCATTTCCAGTATCTGCCGGCGGGCATCCCGTGCAGCTACCATAACCGCCGCGCCGCCCACGGGCAGTGTCTTGGAGCCTCCGCTGGCCACCGAATAGTGAACCACCTCGGTATCGACTGTCTTCACCACATAGACATCCTCAATCTTCAGCCCCATCGTCTCAGCGCAGACCTGGGCCAGGGTGGTCTTACAGCCGGTGCCCTGATCCATAGCCCCGGCCAGTATCAGCACGGTGCCATCGTGGTTTACCTGCACCGTAGCCGAGGTGGGAAACCGGGGAGAGGCAGCACTGCCGTGCTGGCCGATAGCCATGCCCACCCCTCGCCTCCTGGGGCCGGTGACATGGTAGGGCTTACCCCACCCCCGCCACTTCTCGCTCCAGCCAATGGCCACAGCCCCCTTATCTATCAACTCATCGTAGGCCTCGCTGCTCAGGGTAATACCGGGCAGTCCCCCGGCGGGAATGGGGTCTCCGGCACGATAGTGATTCTGCTTCCAGACAGTGAGCGGGTCCAGCCCCAGCTCCTCCAGCAGCTCGTCCACCGCCTGGTTCATCGCCAGCGCCTGAGTAACCTCACCCACACCCCTGATGGAGCCGGTGGTAAAGGTATTGGTATTGGCCCCGTAGACATGGTATTTCACACCGGCATGGCGCAGTATATCATGGAGCGACTGCAAGGTGGTGCACTTATAGCCATAGGCCCCGTTATCGTGGAGCTGCTCATAGTCCAGGGCGGTTATGTTCCCGTCTTTGCGGCCCGCTACCTTCACCCAGATGGTGGAGTTGTCCCGGCACTTAAACAGGCCCAGTTCCTCGATGGTCATCTTATAGATTACCCGCCGTCCACCGGCTTTCTTCGACAGCAGCGCAGCGATATTCCAGAACCGCTGGTCGGCGTTAAACGTACCGTTGGTGGAGGCCACCAGCGGCGCAATTATCCTCACCTTGTGCTCCGGCACACCCAGGACAGCCGAGGTGGCACGGCGCACGTTATAGGGGGCCTGGTGGGTCAACACGATGGTTACCTTATCTCCCTCCCACTGGGCAATGCAGGCCCCGGTACAGAAGGTGCCGTACACCCGCTGCGTCCTTATCTCACGACTTACGGAGGCATCAGCCTGGGCGAATCCCTTCTCTAAATCTCCCCACTGGTGCAGCGAGGGCACTGCGCCGAACTCGGGCGGGCAGACCACCTTATTATTACCCACCCCTCTCACATCGGGGGCATCCGGCTTCAGCGCCTCCGCCCGGTCAAAGACCGCCGCCAGTTGCTCGTATTCCACCGCTATCAGGCCGAGCGCCCGCTCGGCAGCCTCCTCAGTATCGGCAGCCACCGCCGCCAGTTCATCGCCCACATAGCGCACCCGGCTATCGAGGACCCTACCCCGCCAGGTGGTAAATATCTCCTTCTCGGGCACATCCTCATGGGTCAGCACGGCTACTACCCCCGGCAGGGCCAGAGCCTTAGCGGCATCAATACTCTTAATCCGGGCATGGGGATAGGGGCTGCGCAGTATCTTCATCCACAAGGCGCCGGGCGGGGTGTAATCGGGGGTAAATTTCTCCATGCCGGTAACCTTGGTATAGCTCTCCCTTAAGGGGATACCCTTGCCGACTATGACCATGTCATCGTACATCTCTTTACCTCAAATTACGGGGAGTGTTCTAACAGCTATTATATCATCAGCCACCCTCGTACCACCACCGGCCGGTATTTGACGAACCTCCGAATCAGGATGTATCCTTATAGAGGCGGCACCGCCACCGTGTCAGAGGCAGACGAGATGTATGACACCCCCTCGTCCTACCCTCTGGCAAAATTACTAGCGACAGGAGGCACCAGATTGAAAGAGGCTCTAGCGGGAATCAGGGTTCTGGATTGCTCCACCTATAAGGCTGGCCCCACCTGCGCCCAGATTCTGGGTGACATGGGGGCCGAGGTCATCCGCATCGAGCGGATAGGGGGAGAAGAGGATAGACAGCTGGGACTGTTCACCCCTGATAACCAACGACTGTACCTGCAGTTCACCTGCCGTAACAAGAAGGCCATCACCCTTAACCTGAGAGAGGCCAGGGGGCAGGAACTCCTGAAGAAGCTGGTAGAGAAGAGCGACATCGTCGTCGAGAACTTCGGCCCGGTGGTAAACAAGAAACTGGGCCTGAACTACGCGGCCCTAAAGGCGATAAAAGATGATATTATCGTGGTAGCCGTATCGGCCTACGGCCAGGACGGCCCCTATGCCCAGCGGCTGGGCTACGACTCCATCGCCCAGGCAATGTGCGGCCTGATGTATGTCACCGGCTTTCCCGGCAGCCCCCCGGTCAAGTTGAACGTGGCCTTCATCGATACCGCCGGCGGCGTTTACGGGGCGCTGGGCGCCACCTTCGCCCTCTTCCACCGCCAGCGCACCGGCGAGGGCCAGCTGGTCGATATCTCCCTCCTGGATGCCGCTGTATCCTTTATGGAGAGCACCTACGCCGAACATGCGATCTGTAACCAGATACGCCCCCAGGCGGGTAACTCCAACATACTCTGTGCCCCCTATGACGCCTACCAGGCCAAGGACGGCTACTTCTTCTTCGGCGTGGTCGGTAATAAGATGTGGAAGAGATTCCTAAAGACGGTGGGCTGGGAAGACCTGGATGATAACCCCCGGTTCGACACCGAGTGGAAACGAGCCAAAGAAGAGAACCGCCGCTATTTTACCGAGCGGGTGAACCAGTGGGCCGCCGATAAGACGGTGGCTGAGGTGGTAAAGATATTAAACGACGCCTTTGTGCCCTGCGGGCCGGTAAATACCATCCCCCAGGCCGCCGAAGACCCCCAGATCAAGGCCCGGGAGATGATAGTGGAGCTGGAGCACCCCGGGACAGGAAAGATTCCGCTGATTGGCATTCCGGTCAAGCTCTCGGCGACACCGGGCCGTATTAAGACACCGGCACCGACCGTGGGAGAGCATAACCAGAAAGTATACGGCGGACTCCTGGGTCTAAACACCGAAGAACTTCAGAAATTACAGGACGAGGGCATAATCTAGGTACCGCCAGCAGCCTAGTAATAGCGCTCGCGGCGCCATTCCCGGATAGAGCGCACCACCTCGTCATCGCTGATTTCATACCACTGCCGGTAGAAATCGGAGAGATAGAATTCGGGCGAGGAGCCGGTAAAACAGGTCACCACCCTATCGGCCTTCTCCTCCACCAGCTTCGCGGCAGCCGCCGATGCCACCGGCACCGCCGCTATTACCTCCTTGGGCCGCCGCCGCCGCACCGACTGCACCGCAGCCATCATAGTGTAACCCGTAGCCAGGCCGTCATCTATGATAATCGCCGTCTTGCCCACCACGCTGATAAGCGGCCGGTCGCCCCGATAGAGCAGGGTACGCTGGCGAATAGCCGTTCTCACCTCACTGGCCTGGTCATGTATCTGCTGCTGGGTCAGGCCCATCTTAGCCACCACTTCCTCGTTAATTATCATGGTGCCGTCATCGGTAATCGAGCCTAAACCAGCCTCGGTATTAAACGGCAGGGGAATCTTACGGGAAATAACAAACTCAAAGTCGGCCTTGAGCAGACGGGCTACCTCCAGCGCTATCGTCACCCCCCCGTTGGGGATGCCCAGCACCACCACCGGCTGGTCCAGGTATTCCACCAGCTCATCAGTCAGCTTTCTACCCGCATCACGCCGGTCGTCAAAGAGAGCCTCTCCCCTGGCAGAACGCATCTCGCTTGCTACCTCCTAGAAGCGGCTAACTCTACAGGCCATTACTTAAGGTGAGCCAGAGCCAGGCGACCAGAACGCCTAGCACCGCACCGATAATAACCTGAAAGGGCGTGTGGCCGATAAACTGTCTCAGGTCACGCTCCACTTTGTCCCGGGGGCCCCCGAGCCGAATTTCCTTTAGCATACGGTCCAGGATAACCGACTGGCGGCTCACCGAACGCCGTACGCCGGCGGCATCGTACATAACTATCAGGGCCATGATGGCGGCCACACTAAAGGCGGCTGAACCCAGGCCCTGGGTCATCGCTATTCCGGTAGACAGTGCCGCTACCACTGCCGAATGAGCACTGGGCATACCACCGCTCCTTACAAAATAGCGCGCATCAAAGCGTCTTTCCCGTATGAGGACAACGAATACCTTGATAACCTGTGTTATCGCCCAGGAGCAAAGGGTGATTACCAGCACTTCATTGGCTATGATTTCTCGTAATACCATCAACTACTCTTGGCTCAAGAATCCTTCAGAATACTGCTATCTATACTAATGAATACTCAGCATTTTATCAACCTGGACCCCGGCCTACCCAACCCCAAAAATACCGGCACTTTAACTTCTAGCGGTTTCTGTGCTATTATTCCAATGACACGATGAAAAAAGAGCAACAGAGCTTTGGTAGCGAACAGGTCATAAAGGAATATCCCAATTCCACCTACCAGCTGATAGGAAACTATCTCGACGCTATTGGTAACCTGGTTCTGACCAGCGAACGCCTCGTTTTCCTAACGCGGGCTCCCCTCTCCGACGAGGCGTTCGAAGAGGCCCAGAGGATGGCCCAGGAAGCCACCGCCAGCGAGCTGATCGATTTCGCCCTCACCCTGCACAAGAAGAATTTCCAGATACCACTGGAAAAGGTAATCTCGGCCAAGATGGGACTACGCTCCTATTTGCCGCTGGCATTCTGCCTCCGCGTCTTCCACCAGGGCCGCGGCCGGAAGATAAAGGACACAAGCTTTATGTTCCAGCCGCCGATCATGAAACGCCTGATGATGAGCGAGTTCCCCACAATGGGATGGGCAAGGGCCATCAATAAGGCCGCCCGGAAAAAACAATCATCCTGGGTCGGCTGATAGCAGGCCTCTCCCCCTAGAGGACAACGGTGGCCTTACCCGTAGCCACCGTCTTACCATGCTGGTTCTGCAGCCTGATATCACACTCGATAAATCTCACACCGTCCTGAAGGTGCACCTGCATCACCCGGCCGCTACCGGAAAGCTCGTCGCCGGGATAGACCAAGGCACGGTAGGTAATACTCAATTTCCTTAAAGGCTCCTGGCGGCCGGTCCAGCGGATGACAAGCTCCGCCATAAAGGCAGCGCCCATGGGGCCGTCCATACAGATATCCTCGAACCCCTGAGCGCGGGCAAAGTCCCGGTCGTAGTGGACAGGGTAGGGGTCCCGGGTGCTGGCCGCATAGCTGGCCAGCTGCCGCCGGCTTATCCGCTTAAGCAAGAGCGGAATTTCACTACCCACCCTGATATCTCCCCCGAACTCCGGCCCTTTACTCATTCTACTGGCCGACCTCCAAGTCAGGGCAGAGTATATAGGTCGCTCTCTGGATACCGAGCAGCTCACCCTGTTGATTGGTATAGCGCGACTGGCAAACAATAAATACCAGGGCGCCCGAGGCGCCCTTCTTCTGATACACGTCGCCAATCCTGGAACTGGTAGTAATAATATCACCGGGACGGAGCGACTGGAAGAACTCATACTCGTTACTGCCCCGGAGCAGGCGCCCGGGCAGGGGTATGCCAGCGATAGAGGCCCCACCCTCATCCACGTTCAGCGCCTCGTGGTGGTTCCACTCAAAGACAAATGTAAGCGGCGCTATCACCCCGTGATAAGGACTCTCCTGGGCCAGCCTGCGGTCATGATAAAGGGGGTTATCATCCCCTACCGAACGGGCGAAGCGAGCTATCATGCCCTCTTCTATGGGCTGGCCATCGCAGAACTGCGTCTCATGCCCTACCAGGGACTTCAACCCTGCTAATATAGTCTCGTTAGTCACATAACCAATTAGCCCGTTGCGGAAGCCGAGAGTATACCCTTTACCTTCCCCTTGAGTCCCGGCTCAAGCGAGCGCTCCCCATACTCCAGGATTTTCTCGAGCACCGGCGCCAGGACCGGGGCTATTTCCTGCCTGGCCGCCGGTGACAGGTCCCGGTACATCCTGTCGATATTGTCCACCCAGCCAACCAGCGGCTCCACTTCACTCCGCTCAAATAAATACCCCTCCAGAGAACCCGACTTGGCCGCGAAGAGAAAAAGCTCGCGATATTCTTTTCTGTCCATGACACCCTCCCCTTGAGTATCATTATCCACCTTAAGCCTATTATATACCCATCCGTCACCAGGCCACCATCCTTGCCAGCTATACCCCTTATCGGCTAGAATCTACTAACCAGTTAAACCCGCGAGGAGGTAGCTCATGGCCAAGGCATTAGCCGGTATCAGGGTAGTGGACTTTACCCGGATGTACGCCGGGCCCTTCTGCAGCATGCTTCTGGCCGAACTGGGCGCCGAGGTGATTAAGGTAGAATTCCCCGAATCCGGCGATGCGGTGAGGGGCCTGGCCCCGCAGACCGAGGGCCTGGAGAGCTACATCTTCGTCACGCTGAATCGCGGCAAGAAAAGCATCACGCTTAACCTGCGCTCCGAAGCCGGGCAGCGCATCGCCCAGAAGTTAATCTCCAAGTGTGACATTCTGCTGGAGAACTTTACCCCCGGGATAATGGAACGTTTCAAGCTGGGCTACGAGCGGATCAAGGTTGATAACCCCAGCCTCATCTATACCGCTATATCCGGCTTTGGCTATACCGGCCCCTACTGCGCCCGGGCCGCCTTCGATACCATCATCCAGGCCATGGGCGGCCTGCTCAGCGTCAATGGCCCCCCCGGCGGCCATCCCTCTAAGGTGGGACCGGCCATCGCCGACTTCCTGGGTGGCCTATTCGCCACCACCGCCATCCTGGCCGCCCTGCAACACCGCGCTAGTACCAAGGAGGGCCAGTTCGTCGATATATCCATGCAGGACTGCATCTGGCTCATAAGCGCCATCCAGTTCCTGCCCAGCTTCCTCCTCGCCGGCAAGGAACCGAAGAAGCTGGGTAACCGCAATATCGAGGTCACCCCCTTCAATATCTACCCCGCCAAGGATGGCTACATCGTTATTGCCATTGTTACGGTAAGCCAGTGGCAGCGCTTTCTGGAGGTCATCGGCCGGGAAGAACTGAAGAATGTGCCGGAATACGCCAGCCAGTTTGAGCGCATCAAACATGTGCGCGAAATAGACGGCCTAGTAGAGGACTGGACCAGGAAGAGGACAGTGGACGAGATGCTAAGCCAGCTTAATGCCGCCGACCTGCCCTGCGCCCCCGTCCCCTCCTTCAGCCAGGTAGCCCATGACCCCCAGCTGGCCAGCCGCCAAATGCTGGTGGATATCGAGCAGTTGATAAGCGGTAAACTCACAGTGCCCGGCTCGTTATTCAAGATGAGCCAGACCCCGGGAGACGCTACCCAACCGGCACCCTTCCTCGGACAGGATAACACCGAGGTCTATACCGAGCTTCTGGGCTACGGGGCGGAAAAACTGGCTAAATTACAGAACGAAGGGACGATTTAAGGGAATAAGCAAGCGGGAAAGCAGCTACGGACAGGGCTTCGCCCGGGAGAAAGATAGTGTATTATTTCGCCTATGGCAGCAATTTATATCAAGAGCAGATGCGAGAGCGCTGCCCGGGCAGCAAACCCCTGTTCACCGCTACCCTGCCCAACTACAAGCTGGTCTTCAGCGGCTACTCACGGAAGTGGCACGGCGGGTTGGCCACCATCAAGGCGTTCCGGGGGGAGCGGGTTCCGGGTGCTATCTACGAGGTCTCGGAAGGCGACCTGAGGCGGTTGGACAGGTACGAGGGGCCTGGCTACCGGAGGCTGAATGTTAACGTGTTTAATGAGGACGGCGAGCCCGCAGCCGCCGTAACCTATATCAAATCGGGACAGCTTGAGGAAACGAGGCCAGCCAGGGAATATCTGGCCCTTATCCAGCAAGGCTACCGGGACTGGCAAATCGTTTGAGCATACTTCAGGCCCGCTAAGCAGTGAAACCCACCTGCTGCTACCGAGGGGTGCCCAAGGTATATCCATAAGGAAAGGCTGGGCACGGCGCGCACATGCCCAACCTTTCTACCGATTCCTATACTACGGTGCCAGCTCTAGCTCTTGCCTATCCGGAACATCTTGGTACCGCACGTGGGACAGGTACCCTGGGTGGCTGGCTTACCATTCTTCATAGTGATGGCCTTGGGATCCTTCATCTCTTTCTTGGCGCGACATTTTACACAGTATGCTTGCATTAGCAGCCTCCTTCCTGAAATTATGAACACAATAAACCATTTAAGCGACAATGTCAATAGTTCATTAAAATAATCTCACCAGATTATGGGCCATTACAGCAGTATAATGGAAGCTAGCTCTATCCCCCACGATAAATTGCGCCGATTATCGTTGTTTTTTAGGGCATAAACTAGTAAAATCAAGAAATATCAAACTTGTTTAACCCGTAAGCACCCTCGCCACTGGCGAAAGAGGAAAAGGAAGGAGAAAACAAATGTCGGACAGGCTGATACTGGGTGGGTTTGAGCCATTTATCGGCCAGCACTGTGAGACCACCGCCCTGAGGCGCGCGCTGGACTACCACCGGCTATCCTTATCCGAGGAAATGCTGCTGGGCTTGGGCGGCGGCATCGGTTTCATCTACTGGTATATGAAGCTGATGCCCGCACCCTTCGTCGGTGGCCGTTACGGCAAAGGCAGCGACTTTTCCTTAAATATCGCCAGACGTATTGGTGCCGAGATGAGTATCTTCGAGACCTCCAGCCCCCAAAAGGGCTACGCCGAGCTAAAGGCGCTGCTAGCCAGTGGCGAGCCGGCCATCGTCTATGGCGACATGGCCTACCTCCCCCATGTCGCCGTCCCCGAGGTGGCCCACTTCGGCGGCCATGTCTTCGTCGTTTTCGGCCTGGACGAGGAGATGGACGAGATCTATATCTACGACCGGGGCCGGGACCCGGTAATGGCAAGTATCTCCGACCTGGCCCGGGCACGCGGCTCAAAATTCCCCCCGTTCCCTCCCCGGCACCGGCTGCTAAAGATACGCTATCCACAAATAATCGGGGACTTAAAGGAGGGTATCACCGAAAGCATACGGGAGTGCTGCCACCATATGCTAAATCCACCGATAAAGAATATCGGCCTGGCCGGCATGCGGAAATGGGCGCAAATGGTCACCAAGTGGCCCCAGCAGTTTAAGGGTCTGGACCTGGTGGGTACGCTGCTGAACGGCTTCATGTACATAGAGATAGCCGGCACCGGCGGCAGTGCCTTCCGCACCATGTACGCCCGCTTCCTGGAGGAGGCCGGCCCTATCCTGGATAAGCCCGCCCTGGCGGAGGTAGCCGAGATGATGCGGCAGTCGGCACGCCTCTGGAGCGAGATTGCCGCCAGTTTCCTGCCCGACGCCTGTCCCAATCTCCGCAAGATTCGTGAGCTCTGTATCGAGAAGAACCGGCTCTTCGAGGAGCAGGAACCGGGCGCCCTCGAGGCCATGCTCAGGATTAACGAGCAATTCAGTGAGCTACTGGGTAAAGCCGCCGCGGATTTGAGGACGCCACCGGCATTCTTAGCCGAGGTATCAAAGAGCATCCTTAAGTTACGGCAAATAGAAGAAAAGGCCTTTCTTAAACTGGATAGTATTGTCGCTGCTTAGGCTATCTGGTAATCTATATTCCCAAGGGAATGCGTCACGTTAGCCCGCAGGCGATAAAGGAGGTAAAGCAATGACAGCCTCAGGCAAGGCAAAGGGGATGGAAAGATATATCGTGGGGGAGGTACCCCGGTTTAACCAGAAGAACGAGATGTTTTCCCGGTCGAGATGGGACTCCAGCCTGGGGGACCTCGGCCGTAAACTATGGGCGCCCCAGGTGCCACAGGAGAAAAGGCCCGGCTATACCCTCACCGACTACGCCTTTGAGAACGCCGCCTGGCACGTGGAGCTGAGTTTTGCCCAGGGTTCTGTCGCCGGAAATTACGGATTGTACGCCTGGGATGCCAAGATATGGAGCGTCTATGGCAAGCCCCCCACCGGGATGCAGATTGAGGCAGACGACCCAGAGAAGACAACCAGAATGATTAAAAAGGCAGCCCGCTTCTTCGGCGCTTCACTGGTGGGCATCGGCCAGGTTGACCGGCGCTGGATCTACTCCCACTCGCACGACCTGCGCACCCTCAAAGAGGCCCCGATAGAGATACCCGCCGAATATAAGTATGCCATAGTGATGGGTTATGAGATGGACTACGATACCATCAAGCTATCCCCCACACGCTTGCATGGCGGTGGCGTCGGCATCTGCTATTCCCGCATGGCCTTCGCCGGCAGCATCATGGCCCAGTTCATACGGGGCCTGGGCTATAAGGCCATCCCCATAGGGAATGATACGGCACTGAGCATCCCGCTGGCCATAGATGCTGGGCTGGGCGAACTCTCCCGCATGGGGCTGCTCATCACCCCACAACTCGGCCCTAGGGTCAGGCTGAATAAGGTACTCACCAATCTGCCGCTTATACCCGACAGCCCCATTGAGTTCGGGGTGTGGGAGTTCTGCTTAAAATGCGAGAGATGCGCCCGGAACTGCCCCGGCCAGGCCATTAAATACGGTGAGCCGACCGCTGAGATAAACAACATCTCTAACCGCCGCGGGCTATTCCGCTGGCCGCTGAACGCCGAAAAATGCCTCGGCTTCTTCGCCAAAAATCACGGGGACTGCTCTAACTGCGTCCGGGTATGCCCCTTCAACAAGCCGCCGGGCCTGCTCCATAAGACCGTCAAGTGGGGAGTAAAACATGCCCGGTTCTTGAACCCGCTATTTATCCGGGGGGATGACCTCTTCGGCTATGGCCGGCAGGGAAGAGCAGCCCGATACTGGGGCTAGCTACCGGGTAATTTACCCAGTCCCGCCTCCACCCTTTAATACTAAATAGTAATTATTATCACTATATAACCTTATACTAAGAAAAATAGCTTTAGCTTAGAAAAGCAGGTGGAATGCACCCGCTGTGGGCAGTACTAGATGTAATGCCCGAAAAGTGCCCGGGAGACTCAAGCAGAAAGGGGCCTCTTACAGGCTAGCTCCACTCACCCCCCTCGGCAGTCCATACGCGCTCCAGTTCCGCGAGCAGAGGTCTATGCTCCGACCTCTTTAAATCCTTATCTCTCTCAAAGAGCCTGATGGCCTCGCTGCGGGCCAGCTCCAGCAGCACCACATCGGAGAGCCTGGCCATGCGCAGGTCGGGCAGCCCGCTCTGCCGGGTACCGAAGAACTCCCCCGGGCCTCTCAGCTTCAGGTCCTCCTCGGCCAACTTGAAACCGTCCTGGGTGCTCTCTATAATGTCAAGCCGCTGGCGGCCTATTTCGGACGGGCTCTGTGCCAGCAGCATGCAGTAACTCTGTTCCGAGCCACGCCCCACCCGGCCCCGGAACTGGTGCAGCTGCGAGAGACCGAAACGGTCGGCGCTCTCCACCAGCATCACGGTAGCATTGGGCACATCGATACCCACCTCCACCACCGGCGTAGAGACCAGTATGTCCACTTCACCGGCACGGAAGAGGCGCATCACCCTGTCCTTCTCCGTCGCCGACATCCGCCCGTGCAATAGGCCCAGCCTCAGGTCGGGAAAGACCCCGCCGGACAGCCGCTCATACTCAACCACCGCCGCCTTAGCCTGAATGGTCTCCGACTCCTCCACAAAGGGGCAGATAATAAAGGCCTGCCGGCCACCGGCCACCTGACGTCGCAGGAAGGTATAGGCGCTCTGTCTCTGGCCGGGACGGAGCCACTTTGTCTTTATCACCTGCCTCCCCGGCGGCAGTTCGTCAATAACCGACAGGTCCAGGTCGCCGTAGAGGGTCAGGGCCAGGGTGCGCGGTATGGGCGTAGCCGTCATTACCAGCACATGGGGGCTGAAACCCTTCTGACGCAGCGCCGAGCGCTGAGCCACCCCGAAGCGGTGCTGTTCATCCACCACGGTCAAGCCTAACCGGTGAAACTCCACCCCCTTCTGGATAAGGGCATGGGTGCCAATAACGATATCCACCTCTCCCTCCTGGATACGCCGGTGGAGTTCCTGCTTCTTTTTCCCCTTAATATCGCCCATGAGCAACATCACACTCAAGGGACGGGGCAGGACGCCACCGTAGCTACGGCAGTAGTCCTCACCACTCTCCTCCTGCCCCACCCGGGAGAGGAGACTACAGATAGTATTAAAATGCTGCTCGGCCAGGATTTCCGTAGGCGCCATGAGCGCCCCCTGATAGCCATCAGCCGCCGCTACCAGCAGGGCCGCCGTGGCTACCACGGTCTTGCCACTGCCCACCTCACCCTGCAATAAGCGCGACATCGGCTGCGAACCGGCCAGGTCGGCCATCAGCTCCCCCAGTACCTTTCGCTGCGCCCCGGTCAGCTCGAAGGGGAGAGAGGCCAGAAAGGTCTCCAGGACCGGCGTCTTTACGGTAAAGGTATTGCCCGGCTGGCTCTCCTTCCAGTCCCGCTTCTGGCGCAGCACGCCCAGCTGCAAGAGAAACAGCTCATCGAAGGCAAGACGCACCCGCGCCCGGTCCTTGGCAGCACCGTCCTCCGGATAGTGCGCCTGGCAGATGGCCTGGGGTAGCTCCATCAGACTACACCGCTCCCTCACCTCCCGGGGCAGAAAATCAGCCAGATAGCCGGCCCACTGGTCAATAAAACCCTTCATCAGTTTTCTTACCTGGCGGGGGCGCAGCCCGGAGGTAAGCGGGTACAGGGGGACCAGGCGGCCGGTATGCACCAGGTCCCCTTCCTCGGCGGGCTCCCACTCCGGGGACTCAAAGACATACCGCCCGTTAAACAGGGCCACCCGGCCACTGAGCACTACCCGCATATTAACCCTGAGCTGCCTGACCAGGTAGGGGTTATTAAACCAGACCACACGGATATTGCCCGTTTCATCCCCGACGATGGCCTCGGTACTGCGCCGACCCCCCGGCCTTATTTCCTGGGTCTGCCAGACATTGGCGATAATAGTCTGTTCCTCCCCCTCGGTAAGCTGGGAAATGGATTTTCGCTGGCTGTAATCGAGATGGCGATTAGGGAAGAAATAGAGCAGGTCACGCACCGTGCTGACACCCAGCTTGGCGAACTTGGCCGCCAGACTCACGCTAACGCCCTTAACCACCGTTACTGGCAGGTCGATGGAAACACTGGCTGCCTTAGCCTGGACGGTTGCTCGTTTGAGAGGGCGGCGGGATATTGCCGATGGCTCGGGCTGGAGGTTATCTTTACCCTTACCAGTACGCTCCGCCTCGTCCAGAAAATCCAAGATAGCCCCCACCAACCGGGCGCGCTGCTCCACGGACATCGTCTCATAGCCGGACTTAGCCAGGTTGAGTTTGCCGAAATGGCTTAAAAGCCGGGGGTTAACTATCGTGCTGGCAGCCATACCGGCCCAATTATGGAGGAACCTGTCCAAACCGCCGATTACTGCGTGATTATCGCAACCCCTCTTACGCTCAAGCTCCAGAATCTTACGCAGCGGCCCAGCGTCTAGCGACAAGGTTTCGCCTCCATTTCGTCCCGTCAAATAGCCAGCGGCAAGGGAATATCAAGCTCGGCGTAAAAAGAGGTCAAATAGTTTTTTCTCAAAAGTGCGAACCGTCATCATCCGATGGCGGTTACTTGTCCCCCAGCACACTCACCACTATAAGATTGGGACCGGTATGGGTACCGATAGCCGGACTGACCCTGGTCCGATAGATACGCTCCTTGGGGAATACGGCACCGAGCCGCTCAATCAACGTCTCGGCGTCGCCGCTAGCCGTAGCGTACTCCACCGCCAGCTCCTCGATAGAGGAAAAACCAGCGACAAAGTTATAGAGGTAGTTCAACGCCTTAGCCCGGGAGCGCTCCCGGTCATAGGGAAAGACCTCTCCGTCTTTCATGCCAATGATGGGGTTTATATTCAGAATCGACCCCAGGAAGGCCTGCGCCATGCCAATACGCCCTCCCCGCTTGAGGTACTCCAACGTGCCGAAAGCGGCCCTTAAGTGCACCCGGGGTATGTAGCTACGAGCGATATACAGCGCCTCATCGAGGCTGGCTCCGGCCTTAGCCGCCCTAGCCGCCGCTATCACCATGAACCCCTGGCACATAACCGCCCACTGCGAGTCCAGAACCTCAATTCGGCACTTCTGCTTCATCATTTCTATGCCCTGCTGCGCCACATCATAGGTGGCACTGAACTTGGAACTAAGGGCAATAACCAGGATTTCATCAGCTGCTTCGGCCACCTCATCATATACCCCGGCGAAGACCCCGGGCGCCGCTACCGAGGTAACCGGCAGGGTCTTGCTATGTATCAACCTCTCGTAGAACTCGTCGGGGGTAAGGTCAACACCATCGCGATAGACATCGGTACCGAAGCGGACATTTAAGGGAATTACCGTAATATCCAGTTCCCGGGTTATTTCCTCCGGCAAATCGGCCACGCTATCGGTAATAATTCTGAGTGTCATCGCCGGCTCCTATTCCAGGGATACTATATAGTTATAGTGAGGCTGACCACCATGGATAACCTCGACCTGGAGGTGAGAACTCTTCTCGAGCAGGCTGATACGTACCTGCTCGGCCTCTTCGGCTGTGGTATCGGCCCCGTAGTAGATAGTGACCACCTCAAATTCATCCAAGACCAATCGCTCCAGCACCTTATCGAGGGCCTCCATGGTGCTATCGGCCACCGATACCAGGTCACCATCCAGGAAACCGATAGCCTGTTTCTTCTTGATATTCAGCTCACCCAGCTTGACGGGACGCACTGCCCGGGTAATCTCGATAGAGCGCACCTCGTCCTTGGCCGTACCCATAATATTGGCATTGGTCTCAAAATCGGCTTCATAATCAAAGGCCAAAAGGGCGGCTACCCCCTGCGGAATCGTCTTGGTCGGCACCACCGCCACACTCTTCTCGGTCAGTTCCTGTACCTGCTCCGCCGTAGCCACGATATTGGAGTTATTGGGCAGGATAATAACCTTATCGGCAGCGGATAACTCCACCGGTTGCAGCAAGTCCTTGGTACTGGGATTCATGGTCTGCCCGCCGGTAACCACCGATGCTCCCAGGCTGGTAAAAACATCCTTCAGCCCCTCCCCGGAAACCACAGCGATAATAGCCGTATCAACGGCTGGAGCCTTGTCCCGCTGCATCTCGAGGAAGTCCTTATGCTGCTCATCCATGTTGCGAATTGATACCTGATGCACCGTGCCCACGGAAGTGGCGTAATGGATAACCTTGCCCGGGTCCAGGGTATGGATATGAACCCTGATGGTCGCCTCATCACCGACCACAATCAGAGACTCCCCCTTCTTCTCCAGCCTGGTTCGGAGCTTGGCCGAGTCCAGGGCCTCCCCCTTAATCATAAACTCGGTGCAGTAGCCAAAGGACTCCTCGTCAGCCGCCAACATCTGCGGCAACCGGCCCGTTAGTGGTATATTGCTAACCACCATCTGCGGCCGGTGATACTGCATATCCTCGGTCTCACCCCTTAAGTAACGGACGGCGCCCTCCAGTATGGTATAGAGACCCTGCCCGCCAGCATCCACCACCCCCGCTTCCCTCAATACCGGGAGCAGGGTAGGGGTATTAGCCACCGATTCGGCAGCGGCGTTTACGGTAAATTCCAGAACCGATATGATATCTCCATTATCACCCGAAGCCTGCATGCGGGCTGCCTGGGCAGCCTCCCTAATCACGGTAAGAATAGTGCCCTCCACCGGATTGCTCAACCCCTTATAGGCCGTCTCCGAGGCCGTCACCAAAGCAGCGGCCAGGTCACTGGCATCGAACGATTCCTTGTCCGCCAAGCCCTGTGCCAGTCCCCGCCAAATCTGGGAGAGGATAACGCCACTGTTGCCCCGGGCCCCCATCAGTGCCCCCTTGGCCATGGCCTGGGCCACGGCACAGGCGCTGTGGTCGGGGGCGCGATAGGCCTCCTCTATGGTAGAGCGCATGGTAAGCAGCATGTTGGTCCCGGTATCGCCATCGGGCACCGGAAAAACGTTAAGGGCATCGATATCGGCGGCATTCTTTTCCAGCCACGCTACCGACGCCGAAAACATCTCCCGCAAATCCTGCCCGCTACAACTCTTAACCTGCTTCATGATATCCCACCCTTGTCAATATCGACTCATTTATGCTACCATTATGAACGAAAGTTTATAGTAAAAACCCCACATCGTCAAGGAGAAGAGAGATTGAAGTGCGATTTATGTGGCAAATCACCACAATTCGGTAATAACGTCAGCCACTCCAAGCGCCACACCAAGCACCAGTGGCTGCCTAATATCCACCCGGTCACCCTTACCATTGACGGACAGACCAAACGGCTCAATCTATGCACCCGCTGCCTGCGCACCCAGCACAAAGTAGCTAAGGCAGGCTAGCCCTTAGCCCATCCAGAGCAGCACTAACACCGTCCTCAGCCCCGAACACCGCCGCCCCGGCCACCAGCACCCTGGCCCCCGCCTTTACTACACGGGGAGCCACCTCGGTATTGATACCACCATCGACCTCCAGCTCCGCCGCCAGACCACGCTTATCCAGTTCGTCCCGCAGGCGGGATATCTTATCCCGCGTGTCCTCGATGAAGGCCTGCCCGCTGAAGCCGGGATTAACCGTCATCACCAGCACCAGGTCAAGTGCCGGCAGTATCTCCCTGATGGCCTCAATAGAGGTACCCGGATTAAGGGAAACCCCCGCTCTTACCCCCAGTTGCTTTATCATCTGCACCACGCGGTGAATATGGGTACAGGCCTCGATATGTACGGTGATAATATCGGCGCCCGCCGCCGCAAATTGTTCGATACGCAGCTCGGGCGACTCAATCATAAGATGGACGTCCAGCGGCAGGGTAGTCCAGCGACGAATAGCCGCCACCACCGGCGCCCCGATGGTTATATTGGGCACAAAACGGCCGTCCATAACATCAACGTGAATATAGTCGGCACCGGCCCTACTAGCCTCGGTTACCTGCTCGCCCAGACGAGCAAAATCGGCGGAAAGGATAGACGGCGCTAGCTTTATCCGCGGTTCAACTATCATCTAAAGTCCTCCGACCTTCCTGCGGGCAGCCGCCAGCGCTCGCGCCACCTGCTTGGGGGCGGTGCCGCCGATAACATCTCTGGCTCTAAGCGACGCCTTCATGGTAAGGGCATAAACATCATCTTCAAAGCGTGTGGAAAAGGTTTTATACTCAGCGATATCAAGCTCCTTCAGGGACTTACCCTGCTCCTCGGCATAACTCACCAGCCGGCCCACTATATCGTGAGCCCGGCGGAAGGGTTCCCCCTTCTTCACCAGATAATCAGCCAGGTCGGTGGCCAGGGTGTAGCCCAGCTTAGCCGCCTTACGCATATTCCCCCTTTTTATTTTCACCGTCTTAATCACGCCGGTGAAGACACCGAGGGTAGCCAAGAGGGTATCCACCGTGTCAAAGAAGCCCTCCTTGTCCTCCTGCATATCCCGGTTATAGGCAAGTGGCAGGGCCTTCATGGTGGTCAGCAGGGCCATAAGCCTACCATAAATACGACCCGTCTTACCCCGCGCCAGTTCCGCCACGTCGGGGTTTTTCTTCTGCGGCATAATACTGCTGGCGGTGGTATAGGCCTCATCCAGTTCAATAAAATCGAACCCGGCCGAAGACCACAGAATAATCTCCTCCGCCAGCCGGGAAAGGTGCAGCATACACAGGCTGGCTGCCGCCTCATACTCCACCACGAAATCCCGGTCGGAGACGGTATCGATACTATTGGTGCTTACACATGAAAAACCCAGCTCGCGGGCAACGAACTTGCGGTCAATATCATAGCCCACGCCGGCCAGTGCCCCGCTGCCCAGGGGCATAACATCGACCCGCCTAAGGCAATCATCAAAGCGGCTGATATCCCGCTCCAGCATCTCGAAATAGGCCAGGAGATGATGGGCCAAAAGCACCGGCTGTGCCGGCTGCAGGTGGGTATATCCCGGCATGACCACATCCTTATGGGCAATGGCCAGGCCTACCAGGGCCTGCTCCAGCTGTCGCAAGCCATCCCGTGTCTGGGATATTGCCTCCTTAGCGAAAAGGCGTAAGTCCAGGGCCACCTGGTCATTGCGGGAGCGCGCCGTGTGCAGCTTACCACCCACCCCCCCTATCCTCTCCATAAGTGCCGCCTCAATATTCAGGTGAATATCTTCCAGTTCCGGCTTGAACAGGAACCGGCCCTGCTCCATCTCCTCTTTAATGTCAGTCAGCCCCCCCACGATGGTCTCAGCGTCTTCCGCCGGGATTATACCCTGCTTGCCCAGCATCCTGGCGTGAGCTATGCTACCGGCAATATCATAGGGATAGAGCCGCCAATCGAAGGCAATAGAAGCGGTGTATTCGGCGGCCAGTTTATCGACCGGCTTCCGAAAGCGGCCACGTATATGGCTCATTTACTACCTTCCCCCGTTTTCCTCGGTCGCATAAATCCCAGCGGTCCCTCGGTCTCATCGGCTGGCTGCACCTGGGCCTGGGTAACCACCGGCAGGCCCCAGATATGGATGAAACCAACCGAGGCACTCTGGTCAAAGACATCACCCTGGTCATAGGTAGCCAGCCTATAATTATAGAGCGAATAGGGCGACTTTCGCCCGACTATGGTCAAGCTCCCCTTATAAAGCTTGACCCGCACCGTGCCGCTCACGCACCGCTGGGTACTGGCAACATAGGCCGCCATATCCTGATGATAGGCGGTAAACCACAGCCCGTTATAGATAAGGTCGGCATATTCTGCGGCCACCTTCTGCTTAAAACGCATCTGCTCTTTACTCAGCACCATTGCCTCCAGGGCCTGATGTGCCGCCAGCAGAACGGTGGCGGCCGGCGCCTCATAAATCTCCCGCGACTTTATCCCTACCAGGCGGTTCTCGATATGGTCCACCCGGCCAATACTGTGCTTACCGGCCAGCTCATGCAAGCGCCCGATCAGGCTGATGCCATCCATTGGCTTAGCGTCCAGACTGGCCGGGATGCCCCGTTCAAAGCCAATCTCCACATAGCCCGGCTCATCCGGGGCCTTATCGGGCGATTTCGTCCAGCTAAATACGTCCTCAGGGGGTTCCACCCAGGGGTCTTCCAGCACACCGCATTCGATACTCCTCCCCCACAGGTTTTCGTCAATGGAATAGGGGCTGGCGCTGGTTATAGACACCGGGATGTCATAGCGCTCGGCATAGTTTATCGTCTCCTCGCGGGTCATACCCCACTCCCGTGCCGGGGCAATAACCCTAAGGTCGGGCGCCATGGCGTTTATGCTGACATCAAACCTCACCTGGTCATTACCCTTGCCGGTGCAGCCGTGAGCCACCGCTGTCGCCCCTTCCTCACGGGCTGCATCCACCAGCAGCTTGGCGATTAGTGGGCGAGCCAACGCCGTCGCCAGCGAGTACCGACCCTCGTAGATGGCATCCGCCTTCAGCGCCGGGAAAATAAAGTGGGTAACAAATAGCTCCTTGGCATCGCTTACCAGTGATTTTACCGCCCCTACCTTGAGCGCCTTCTCCCGAATAGCGGCATAGTTGCGTTCATTGCCCACATCAACCGCCAGTGCAATAACATCCAGGCTATACTCCTCGGCCAGCCACTTAATGGCCACCGAGGTATCCAGGCCGCCACTATAGGCCAGTACTACTTTATCTCGCACCCTTAAACCTCCCTTAAGCCAGCAGCACTAGTTCACTTTATGGCAAAATTCTCTTCCAGAAAGGTGGTAATCCGGGAATAAACGGCGGGATACTGCCAGTCGTAGTCATGTCCCGGCGCCTCCAAAAAGAGCAGCACCCGGCCCTTGCTTTCATGCTCGCCAGCCAGGCCAAATATATTCCTCAGGTTGGCCCTGGCCATGGCGGGAATATCCCCCAGGCTGAAGGAATCGGGGACTACCCCATTATCAGTTAGCAGCAGCGTCCGCTCCTGCGCGGTACTCGTATGCCAGAAAGGAGGGCCGGTCTGGATACTATATACCTGCCTGTTATCCTCCAGCATAATCATCGCCTGGTCGCATATAACCGTACCGGTGCTCTCACCGGCCAGGATAACATTGATATCCGGAACATTGTCGGTAAGGAACTGTACCCGGCAGGCCAGATCCCCGGCCTTCGACGGGTAACTGGTAAACATCTCCCAGGCCTCCTCCAGGTTGCCGCGCAGGCTCTCCACCGTCCGCCGGTGATTCATTAGCAGCGGCTTATACCCGGAAGTGCCCAGCTGATATTCGATACTGCTGAGAATACTCCACCAGCCAGGAGACTCCTCGACCAGATTACCCCCCCAGCCACCCGAGTTAAAGATGACAACGAAATCGCTGTCCCTGGCCTCATCATACATAGCCAGCAACTGGACGACAAAATCTTGCCACTTCTCCTGGCTGCTACCGTATAGCTCTGTGGCCAACCTGTTGGCATCCTCCACCACCGACTGCGGCACAGGGGCAGGGTTGTAGTCAGAAGGGATACCCCATTCCGTTCCCACCCCGGAGGTTATACCAATCCCGGGAAACGAGTTAGCCAGCGACACTACGACAAGCAGCACTATTATGGTCAGTGTCGCCAGTATGCTCAGCTTGCGGTCTCTGCCGACCATCTTAATCCTTCGCCTCACTAGCAGTTGATAAAACCTCATTCAGAATACCCAGCGCCTCATCGACATCGTCCTTACCAATAATAAGCGGGGGCATAAAGCGCAGGGTATCGGGCTTGACCCCATTGAGCAGCAAGCCCTTCTCCAAGCAATCCATCACCAGAGACTGGGCAATATCGCCATCGAACTGCAGGGCCACCAGGAGTCCCAGACCGCGCACATCGGTGATACGCGGGAACCTCGACCTCATTTTATTAAGCTCACCGACCAGGTACTCGCCCACACTGCTGACACTGGCGACCACATCATTCTCCAGGATATACCCTAGTGTCGCGTAACCGGCAGCACAGACCAAGGGGTTTCCACCAAAGGTCGAGCCATGGTCCCCGGGGACAAACACCGAGGCGCCATCCTTGGCGAGGAAGGCCCCGATGGGCACACCACTGCCCAGACCCTTGGCCAGTGTCATTATATCAGGTTCAATGCCATAGTGCTCATAGCCAAAAAGCCTGCCGGTGCGCCCAATGCCGGTCTGTATTTCATCCAGGATAAGCAACATTCCCCGCTGGTCGCACCAGGCCCGAACCTCGGCCAGGTAGCCAGCGCCGGGTATATTGACACCCCCCTCGCCCTGTATCGGTTCCAGCATCACGGCACAGGTCTTATCGGTGGTAGCCACCTTTATCGCCGCTATATCATTATACTCCACGTTGACAAAGCCGGTGGGCAGGGGAATGTAGGGACTCTGGAACTTGGACTGGCCGGTAGCCGCCACCATGGCCAGGGTACGACCATGGAAAGAAGATGCCGCCGTAATAACCTCATAGGCGCCGTTAAGATGGAGCTTACCGTAGCGCCGGGCCAGTTTCACCGCCCCTTCATTAGCCTCAGCCCCGCTATTACAGAAGAACACCTTATCCAGGCAGCTGTTCTCTACCAGCAGTTCCGCCAGCTCAAGCTGGGGGATGGTGTAGAACTGGTTGGAGGTATGGACCAGCATCTCCGCCTGCTTCATCAGGGCCTCGGTTACTCTGGGATGACAGTGTCCCAGACAATCCACCGCCCAGCCACCCACAAAGTCAAGGTACTCCCGCCCAGCCTCATCCCACACCCGTGCCCCCCTTCCCCTTACCAGGGTTAGCGGAACGCGCTTGTAGGTGTTCATGTAATACTTTTTCTCAAGCTCCTGCCAGTTAGCCATCCTTACCTGCCTATAGTGGTGCCGCCACCGCCCCCCTCAATCTCCCGGAGCAGGGCATGGGGCTGTCTACCATCTATAATACGTGCTCTGGAGGTGCCCGTCAAAGCGGTGAGACAGGCCCTGACCTTGGGGACCATCCCCCCGGAGGCCACCCCCGAAAGCAGCAGGGCTTCCGCCGCTGCCGCCGTCAGCTCGGGTATCAATTCGCCGACACTATCGCAAATACCGGCCACATCGGTGAGCAGGATGAGGCTCTCGGCACCAAGGGCTGCCGCAATCTCGCCGGCCACCGTATCGCCATTGACATTTAGCAAGCGGGTGCTTTCGTCCGGACGCTTAAAGGCATGGAGGCTAAGCGGTGCCACCACCGGGATATAGCCCGCCCCTACAAGCGCTACCAGGGGGGCCGGATTAACCTTGACCACCGCGCCCACATAACCACGCTCCCGGCTCCTTATCTTCGCCCCGATAAGGGCACCATCCACGCCACAGATACCCACCGCCCGTCCGCCACTTTCGATGATTTGAGCCACAATCTCCTTGTTAACCAATCCGGCCAGAACCGCGGTTACCACCTTAAGCGTCTCTTCATCGGTCACCCGTTCACCCTCAATAAAAGTTGTGGGCACCCCCAGCCGGGTAAGCCACTGGGTTACCATATTGGCGCCACCGTGCACCACCACCAGAGACTTGCCCTGCTGCTGGAGCCGGGCTATATCCTCGATAATAGCATCATGGCTGCCGAAGGTGGCACCGCCTATCTTGACTACGATGACATTGTCCAACCGACTACTCACTCCTTATAGCATCATGGCTGCCAAAGGTGGCACCGCCTATCTTGGCTACGATGACATTATCCAACCTGCTACTCACTCCTTATAGACCCTGCAGAATATACCCCGCAAATTGGGCGAGCCCATCTCGCGATTGTAGGGCCTTTTATCATCGGTCAGGATATTGATATTGGATTCTGCCCAGCCATATAATTCGCCGGCCCCCTTCTCCGGGAACCACCAAGCATAATCAGCATGTACCACCCGGGGGTCAAGGTCTGCATCAAGACGAGCCCGCTGCCTTATCCGGCCCCGCACAGTTTCAATATACACCCAGTCGCCCTCATCTATCCCCAGCCCGGCAGCCGTTTCGGGATTAAGGCTGAGGATCGGCTCGGGACGGGCGTCCCGCAGGCTGGATATCTCCCTGCCGCCGGAATGGCGGTAGGGAGCCCACTTGGAGGTAATGAAAAGCAATGGGTATTCCCCGGCCAGCTGGGGGCTACCCAGCGGTGTTTCGGTAAGCTCATAATATACCGGCAGCGGGTCGAACCCGGCATCCTCAAGCTTACTGGAATACAGATCAACCTTACCCGAGGGCGTTTTAAAACCATTCGCCTCATAATCTCGGTAGAGCCTGTCTCCCCATATCACCCCCACCTTGCGAAACTCTTCGAAGGTTAAACCGGCGGGCTTTAATACGGCCTCGAGGAACTCGCCTTCATCGGCCCAGAAATACTCCCCCATCCCCATCCGCTTAGCCAGCTCGTTCAATATCCTGATATCCGGCCAGGCCTCACCGACGCTGGCCACCTTCTGCTGAACCTGGGCCACCGACCAGCCGGTGGGCCCGGTAACATTATCGAACTCAAGATAGCTGGCCGCCGGCAGCACTATATCGGCCAGCTCTGCCGTCGGCGTCATGAACATTTCAGCCACCGCCAGGAAATCCAGCTTCTGCAGGGCCTCGTAGGCCCGCCGGGCATTACTCCAGGTGGCCAGCGGGTTAGACCCACCGATATAGGCCGCCCGAATGGGGTACGGTTCCTCCTCCAGTATAGCCCTGACCACACTCTGGGGAAGCACGTAGCGCAAACTGGCCGGCAGCAGGGCCAGGTCGGCATCAACCCTTTTCTGCCACTTCTCTGCGGGCATCTTCTCCTCCAACTGCATCCCGGGAGAAAGACGCCCCACCGTTGGTGGGGACGAGTTCTGCGATTCCCCACCGGGTACACCGAGGTTACCGGTAATGGCCCGCAAAATGGCCACGGCGCGAGACGTTTGAAAGCTGTTCACATTCTGCTCAGAGGCATTACCCAGCTCGATGCACGCCGGCCTGTGGGTGGCATAAAACCGGGCTATCTCCCGAATGGTATCCGCCGCCACCCAGATTATTTCAGATACCCTCTCCGGCGAGTAGTCCTGGACATGGGCCTTGAGCTCGTTAAAACCAACCGTCCACTTATCAACAAAGGCCCGGTCATACAAGCCCTCACTAACTATTACGTTTATCATGGCCAGGGCCAACGCCAGGTCCGAGCCGGGCCTCACTCTAAGCCACCAGTCCGCCCGGCTGGCCAGCTTCGTCTTAGCGGGGTCTATCACAATAAGCCGGGTGCCTCTATCCAGCGCCCTGGTCAGCCGCCGGTAATGAACAGCATTGGTCTCCGCCGGGTTAAAAGCCCAGAGTATAAGGCAGGCGGGTGGATACTCATAGTCAGCCACCGGCATAAACCCGCAGGTTACCTGAGAGCCGAGCATCCTCGGCAGCGAGCAGACCTGTGCCGAGCTGACGAAATTAGGGGTACCAAAGGCATTGGCAAACCTCTTTAACAGGCCGTCCTGGTAGCCCTTGGACGACCCCATTACTACGGCCAGCGATTCAGCGCCGTAGTTCTCTCTCACCCGGCTCAATTCCCCGGCTATCATAGTCAGGGCCTCGTCCCAGGAAACCGGCTGCCACTGGCCCTGGCCCCGCTCCCCCACCCTCTTCAGCGGGTGTTTTAGGCGGTCAGGGCTACTGAGATATTCCAGCGACGCCGCACCCTTAATACACAATACCCCCTGGCTTATGGGGTTATCCGGGTCTCCCTCTATCCTGACAGGCTTACCCTTCTCCATATGTACCAGGATACCGCAGCCCCCGGCGCAAAAGCGGCATACACTTCTTATCACCCGTTCCGTATCCATAACTCGAGCGCCTCCCATTTTAGGTCGTATAGTGGCTGTTTATAGTCACGTACTTCTCGGAAAGGTCACAGCCCCAGGCGGTGGCACTATCTCCACCCCGGTTAAGGTTTAAACTTATGACCACTTCACCGGTGGCGAGCATCTGTGCCGCCTCCTCCCGGTCAAACGGCTGCGGGCGGCCAGACCTGAACATGCAGGTGCCACCGATATAAAGGTCAACCTTCGACTCCTCCACCGCCACCCCACTCTGCCCAAGGGCGGCCATTACCCGTCCCCAGTTAGGGTCATTACCATAGACCGCCGCCTTAAGCAGAGACGAGCTCACAATAGTTCGGGCCGCCAGGCGCGCATCGGCCAGATTTAAGGCCCCGTTAACCGTGACCTCAATAAGCTTGGTCGCCCCCTCACCATCACGGGCCACCGCCCGGGCCAGATAAATACAGGCCTGGTCAAGCGCTTTTTGAAAGGTCTCGGCCCGGCGGCTGTCTTTACTTATCGGCTCGTTCCCCGCCAGCCCGCTGGCCATTAGCAGCACCGTATCGTTGGTGCTGCTGCAGCCGTCGACGGAAACCATATTAAAGGAAACGTCTACCGCCTGGGCCAGTGCGGTCTTTAGAAAATCGGCGGTCACCGCCGCATCCGTAGTCAGAAAACAGAGCAGTGTGGCCAGACTGGGATGCATCATCCCCACCCCCTTGGCCACCCCCCCAATGACAAATTCACCCTGGGCCACACTAACCGCCACCTCTTTGGGCACCGTGTCGGTGGTCATCATCGCTCGGGCCAGCGCCGGACCACCCTCCGGGGAAAGAGCAATCTGGCTCATGCCCATCTCGATAAGCTCCACGGGTAGCCTCTGGCCAATCACCCCGGTGCTGGCTACCAGAACGTCCTGGGGCGAAACACCGATATGCCCGGCAGCCAATTCCGCCATCCGGGTAGCATCGGCGAGGCCCGCTGCGCCGATACAGGCATTAGCACAGCCGCTATTAACCACCACCGCCCTGGCCTTCCCCCGCTTTAAACGCTGCTGGCACACGAGCACCGGCGCCGCTTTTATCTTATTAGAGGTAAACCTGCCGGCCACAGCACAGGGAACTTCGGCGAAAAGTATGCCCAGGTCGAGGGTGCCATCGGCCTTTTTCTTCAGCCCGGCATAGGTAGCGCCAGCCTGGAATCCCCGGGGGGAAGTAACACTGCCTGAGGGAACAAAAGCAACACTCGCATCCACTATAGCCAACTATAGCATACTGGCTAGGGGTAGGCAATACATTCTAAAGTGCTATAATCTAGGTAACAAAGAACCGCCGAAAACAGGCCGAAAGGAGAACTAAATGGAGTTAAAGGTAGCCTATTTTGAGCAGAAGGGAAAGGAAAACAGCGAGGAAGTACTGCGCCTTGCCCGCCAGAGGGCCGACGAGCTGGGTATTACGAGCATAGTGGTGGCGTCCACCGTCGGGGATACGGCGGTAAGGGCGGTAGACGTTTTCCAGGGAATGAAGGTCGTCGTGGTAACCCACGCCGCCGGCTTCCACGAACCCAATACCCAGGAGTTTACCGCAGAAAACCGGAAGGCAGTCGAGGACAAAGGGGGCATAGTGCTGACCAGCGCCCATGCCTTTGGCGGCATCAGCCGCGCCATAAAAAACAAGTTCGCCACGGTGGTTACCGGGGATATCATCGCCCAGACCCTGCGCATCTTCGGGCAGGGGACGAAGGTGGTCTGCGAGATAGCGCTTATGGCCGCCGACAGCGGGCTGGTACGCACCGACGAGGACTTAATCGCCGTGGCCGGCAGCGGCCGCGGGGCCGATACCGCCATGGTAATCCGTCCCGCCTGCTCCCATAACTTCTTCGAACTCGTAGTGAGGGAGGTACTCTGCAAACCCCGCCTGTAAAGACCCCTTAAGTTTGCAATCTGCGGTCGAGCCTAGTAAACTCTATCTACAAGCATGAAGATTGTTCGTTTCGCCATTGATGAGAAGACCCAGTACGGCATACTTAAAGACGATTCCATCCAAGTTATCGAGGGTAACCCCTACCCCTCCATCCAGCCTGTCTCCCTCTACTATCACCTGGATGCGGTGCGGCTGCTGGCCCCCTGCGCGCCCTCGAAGATAGTGGCGCTGGGGCTCAACTACCACCAGCATGCCAAGGAGCTCAATTCCCCCCTGCCCAACGCCCCCCTCATTTTCCTGAAGCCGTCCACCGCCGTAATCGGGCCGGAGGCCAGTATCACCTATCCCGCCATCTCGCACCGGGTCGACTACGAGGGCGAGCTGGGTGTGGTGATAAAGAAGCCGGTGTGGCGGGTGCCGGTAGAGGAGGCGCTGGACTACGTCCTGGGCTATACCTGCTTTAACGACGTCACCGCCCGCGACCTGCAGTTCCAGGACAACCAGTGGACCCGCGCCAAGAGCTTCGATACCTTTGCCGCCGTGGGGCCGTACGTCGAGACGGAGCTGAACCCGGCAGACCTGACGGTGGAGACCCGCCTGAACGGTAATATCAAGCAGCGCGGCAACACCAGGGACCTCATCTACTCCATCCCCGAGCTGATAAACTTCATCTCCCACGTGATGACGCTGCTGCCCGGCGATATCATCGCCACCGGCACCCCCAGCGGCGTGGGGCCGATGCAGCACGGCGACACCGTCGAGATTACCATTGAGCCGATAGGCACCCTCAAGAACTACGTGGCCGGCGAGGACCGGGAGGTCCCCCGCCCCACCCACGTCAGAAAATGGTAGATTAAGGGAATTGGGGAAACCCTCTCCCTTGACAAGGGAAAGGGAATTTTTATTTCTTTTTAAGGGGGCTTACGCCCCTTTGACCCCGCTACTACGATTCATCTAGTGAATGCTTGCATACGATGGTATAATATAGCAAGCACTGTAGCTAAAGGAGGACAGGCACTGCCCCACTGGCAGTTAAGAGATATTATAAGAAGTGGTATCCTTTAGAGGGTAGGCCATTGGTTGACATATTATTCTAATAAGATTAAATTACCAATAATTGGAAAAATCGTATAAATAAATGATAGAGAAAATTAGAAATGACTTGAAAGCTATATATCCCCCAGATATATGCGATGCCCTCATCGATTCATATATTGAGATAAAAGAACAATATTATCTAAATAAACTTGAGCCTTCTGAACTTAATGGAGGTAAATTTGTTGAAGCTTGCGCTAGGCTTATCCAACAAGAATTAACAGGTTCATATGTACCTATTAATGAACATATACCAAACATGGCGAAGGTTCTAAGGGATTTTGAGAATTCTGATAAAACTAAAAAAGATTCATTTCGCATACACATTCCTAGACTCTTACTTTCTGTCTATACAATAAGAAATAAGAGGGGTGTCGGTCATCTGGGAGGAGATGTTAATTCAAATCTGTCTGATGCTACCGTTCTAGCTGCAGCATCAGACTGGGTACTCGCTGAACTTTATAGGATAATCTATACAGTATCTTTGGATGAAGCTCAGGGAATTGTAAATAATTTGGTCAGAAGAAAGATGCCTATTGTATGTGAAATCAAGGATGTTAGGCGTGTACTTGACCCTAGAATAAGCTATAGAGACCAGACCCTAATATTACTTTACTCAGTTTATCCAAATGTTATGACAGATGAAGAATTGGTTAATTGTCTTGAATATGGTAATCCCAGCCGATATAGGAGCAATCTCCTTATAAACCTACATAAAGATAGACTAATTGAGTATTCAAAAGACTTTAGTTGCACCATATTGCCCCCAGGTATTGTCTACGTCGAGCAACAATATAATCAATGGTTAATCAATTTAAATAAAGGAGTTTGACATGTCAGAAAATACGAGAATAAGGATAAACATTAATACCGGTGAAATTGAATTTGAAGGCACTGAAGATTTTGTTAAAAATCAAGTAGATACCCACGGGCAAGCCCGTGGCACTTTATAACTCAAGCTTCGCTTGACCTGAATCCTGGCGTCCCTGGTACTCAACGTACTTCAGTATCTTCTCTTCTTCAATCCCAACCGTGGATACAAA